>NZ_JADN01000007.1:0-376912 GCF_000518405.1 Tenacibaculum sp. 47A_GOM-205m
CGGTCCTAGTGGCCGGGAGCAAACTCTTTGATGAATTTATGATATGATTTTACTAATATGTTAACTTTTACAGTTGAAATATACTGCAACGATTTAAGGTGATTATCGCAATGGGGCTCACCTCTTACCATTCCGAACAGAGAAGTTAAGCCCATTAGCGCCGATGGTACTGCCACAGGTGGGAGAGTAGGTCGTTGCCTTTCTTTTAAACCTCAATCTTTTAGTAGATTGAGGTTTTTTTTTGCTCTATATTTTAATGAAAATTATTTTTTGTTGATGAGTGATTACTATATGACGATTTTTGAAAATGGTAATACACGTAAATTAAAGATAACTATGGAAACAAATCGAAGAAATCAACAACTAAATTTTTTTACTTAAAAATAAAACATGTATGATTTTTATCATTAATTAAACTGTATTTTACCAAGATATTTGCACACATAAAAGATCCATTAAAATGTCAGAAAAATTAAAAATTGTTACTGCTAAAGAGGCTGTAGCAATTGTAAAATCAAATAATAAAGTTTTTTTTCAAGGAGCAGCAATGACTCCTAATTTATTAATTGATAGCTTGTGCAATAGATATGAAGAGTTAGATAATGTAGAAATTATTCAAATCCACACACATGGTAAGGCAAAGTATTTAGAAGAACCATATTGTAAATCCTTTAAACTAGTTAGCTGTTTTGTAGGTGACAATGTAAGAAAAGGAGTAAATACTAATAATGGAGATTATATTCCTATTTTTTTAAGTGAAATTCATTGGTTATTTCGTCGAAATATTTATTCATTGGATGTAGCTTTTATTCAAGTTTCTCCGCCAGATAAACATGGCTATTGTTCATTGGGCACATCAGTTGATATTACATTACCTGCTATTCAAACAGCAAAAACAGTAATAGCTCAAATTAACCATAATGTACCTAGAACTCATGGAGATGGAATTATCCATATGAGTAATATAGATTATGCTGTAGAGGTCGATGTTCCAATTCATACCTCAATAACAGGAACACCTTCAGAAATAGAAACTAAAATAGGAAAAAATGTAGCAGGATTAATTGAAGATGGAGCAACACTACAAATGGGAATAGGGAATATTCCTAATGCTGTATTACATAACTTAACAAATCATCAACGATTAGGAATTCATACAGAAATGTTTTCTGATGGGGTACTACCATTGATAGAAGGAGGTGTAATTACTGGTGAAGAAAAAGAGATTAAAACAGGAAAGATAGTTACTTGTTTTGCTGTAGGTTCACAAAAGTTATACGATTTTATAGATGATAACCCTCTAGTACATTTTAAAGAGGCTGGTTATACAAATGATACTTCTATCATTAAGAAAAATCCTAAAGTAACTGCTATAAACAGCGCTATTGAAATAGATTTAACAGGACAAGTTTGCGCTGATACAATTGGTCAATACCAATATTCTGGAGTTGGTGGTCAAATGGATTTTATTAGAGGAGCTTCTTTATCAAAAGGAGGAAAAGCTATTATAGCAATGCCTTCTATTACTACTAAAGGAATTTCTAAGATTACACCATTTTTAAAAGAAGGAGCAAGTGTAACTACAACCAGAGCTCATGTACATTATGTTGCTACAGAATATGGAGTAGTTAATTTATTTGGAAAAAGTTTGAAAGAAAGAGCAAAAGCATTAATTTCTATAGCTCACCCTAATTTTAGAGAAGAGTTAGAAAAAGAAGCTTTTAATCGATTTAAAAAGCTATAAAAAAAGGGAGTGCTTGAGCACTCCCTTTTTTTTATAATAATTTGGTTCTTTTTTCTAATTCTAGTGCTTTTCTATGTAGTATATTGTGTTCTAAATGTATATGATGATATAAATCTTGTTCAAACTCTTCAAGTTTAATGTAAAGATCTTTATACGTATTAGAGATACTTTCTGGAATAGAGTAGTTATCTGTTAGTTTCGCTATTTCTCTGAAAAGATTATTAATTTCTTCATGTTCATGTTCTAACATTTTTATAGGAGTATGTATCGTAACGAATGAAGGAACACTTATTTTTTTATACTCTTTATCAGCAGCTATTAGTTGTTTTATATAAGGAAAAAGTATTTGTTCTTCTTTTTGAAGGTGAGATATAATTTCAGAAGAAGCTTTTCTAAACAGTTTATTAATTTTTAATAATTCAGGGTGTATATTACCATAATTTTTTATTGTTTCATTCATATACTGAGAAATTATTGGCAAACTTTCTTTTACATAAGAGTGATGTACATTTTCAATATAAAGAATTAAAAAATTTAAACTCCACGTATTATAATTCTGAAGTACATCACTAATACTTTCAACATTTTCTAATTCATTTTTTAATGTACTTAAATCTATTTTATTCTTTTTGCAGGCCTTATTTATTGTTATATTGCCTTTACAGCAAAAATTAATTCCATATTTCTTAAAAATAGGAGCTGTTTTTATATTCTCAATTACATAATCAGCGACTGTTCTATTTTCTAAGATGTTCATTGTTTTTTTATTTTAGTAAATACTGAAATAAGCTAATAATTTGTGGTTATTTTAACTCAAATTATGCTATAAGTAAGGGGAATTATGGTTTTTTTTACAAATTAATAGATAAGATGTGATTTAAAATATGATATAAATCATTCTTGAAAAAATAGTTAAAATTTTCTTTTAAATCTAATCTATATGAAAGCTTTAGAGAGAATCGTAGCTTTGTAAGTAACAAAGAAAAGAAACTACTAATAAGTTAAATAAAACGAAAGAGCAGGATGAACGACAAAATTTTAACTTGGAAAGACGTAATTAATTTTGCAGTTAATGGTAATCCAACACCTGATAAAAGAGTGGAAAAAACAGCAGCAGAATGGCAAGAACTTTTAACCCCAGAACAGTTTAGAGTTACTAGGCAAAAGGGAACAGAAAGACCAAATTCAGGAGCATTGTGTAGTGTGTATGATGCTGGTAAATATAAGTGTGTATGTTGTGGCACACCTTTGTTCGATTCAACTATTAAATTTAGTTCAGGTACTGGTTGGCCTAGTTTTACACAACCTATAAAAGAAAATGCTATTCAATATGAAAAAGACACTACTTTCGGTATGGTACGCGTGGAAGTACTATGCAATGCTTGTGATGCTCATTTAGGACATGTTTTTCCTGACGGACCAAAACCTAGTGGACTACGTTATTGCATTAACTCGGCTTCAATGATTTTAGATACAGAATAAAGAAAGGAGAGAAATGACAAATAATAAATTAGAAGTAATAACCGTTGGTGGCGGTTGCTTTTGGTGTGTAGAAGCTGTTTTAAATCAAATAAAAGGAGTAGAAGAAGTAGTATCTGGTTACATGGGCGGTACTGTACCAGGAACACCAACCTATAGAGAAATTTGTTCAGGTTTAACAGGACATGCAGAAGTAGTACAAGCAATGTTTAATCCTCAAATTATAAGCTATGAAGAGTTATTGGTAATGTTTATGACAAGTCACGACCCAACAACGTTAAACAGGCAAGGAGCAGATGTAGGAACCCAATACCGTTCTGTAATTTTTTATCATACTCAAGAACAACAACAAATTGCTGAAAAAGTAGTAGAAAAGTTGGCTCCCTATTATGAAGATGAAATTGTAACAGAAATTAGTTCTGCATCAACATTTCATGCAGCAGAAGGGTACCATCAGAATTATTATGAAAATAACAAGGAACAAATGTATTGTGCGGCTGTAATATCGCCTAAATTGGCAAAATTAAAAAAACTGTACGCAAGCAAACTAAAAGAACAATAGAACGTGTTGAAATTCAATATACAAAATGCCTTTACTCAAGAATTACCTGCTGACCCAATTCAAGAAAATATTCGAAGGCAGGTTACAGAAGCTTGCTTTTCGTATGTAACACCTAAAAAAACGTCCAATCCAAAAATAATTCATGTTTCAGATGAAATGGTACAAACGTTGGGGCTTTCAGAAACAGCAGTAACTTCAGAAGAATTCAAGAACATTTTTACAGGGAATGATGTATATAAAAATACACAACCGTATGCGATGTGCTATGGTGGACATCAATTTGGGCATTGGGCAGGACAATTAGGAGACGGTAGAGCGATTAACTTGTTTGAAGCAGTTCATGGTAACAAAAAATGGGCATTGCAGTTAAAAGGAGCGGGGGAAACTCCATATTCGCGCACCGCAGACGGATTAGCGGTATTGCGTTCTTCCATTCGTGAGTATTTATGTAGCGAAGCTATGTATCATTTAGGAGTACCTACAACAAGAGCACTATCTTTGGCACTATCAGGAGATCAAGTTCTAAGAGATGTAATGTATGACGGAAACGCTGAGTATGAAAAAGGAGCAATCGTATGTAGAACAGCCGAGTCTTTTTTACGTTTTGGTAGTTATCAAATATTTCCTGCCAGAGGAGATGTAAAAACATTAAAAACACTAGTTGATTATACAATTAAACATCATTATCCTCATTTAGGTGAAGCTTCAAAAGAAACGTATGTTTCCTTTTTTAAAGAGGTGGCAGAGCGTAGTTTAGAAATGATAATTCATTGGCAACGTGTTGGTTTTGTACATGGAGTAATGAATACCGATAATATGTCGATTTTAGGGTTAACCATTGATTATGGACCTTACGGGTGGTTAGAGGGTTACGATCACGGATGGACACCAAATACAACTGATAATACCCACAAGCGTTACCGATATGGTTTGCAACCAGAGGTAGTTTTATGGAATTTATATCAGTTGGCAAATGCTCTATATCCTTTAATTGAAGAAGCTGAACCTTTAGAAGCTGTTTTAGAAAATTATCAAGAAAAATTTCCTGAAAAGTACATGCATATGATGCGAGAAAAATTAGGTCTTTTTTCTTCAAAAGAATCAGACGGAACATTGGTTTCAAATCTTGAAGAAGTACTTCAAAAAACAGAAACAGACATGACTATTTTTTTCCGATTGTTGTCAAGCATTTCAAAAGATGATACCATAGAGGAGGCAATCAAAAAAATAGAAAAAGCATTTTATAGGCATTCAGAAGTTGTAAACGAAATAAAAAAATCTTGGGAAAACTGGTTTCAAAATTATATAGGTAGATTACAAAATGAAACTATTTCAGATGAAGAAAGAAAAGCAAAAATGAATGCTGTAAATCCTAAATATGTACTCAGAAATTATATGGCGCAATTAGCCATTGATGATGCAAATAAAAATGATTTTGCATTGTTAAAAGAGTTATATTTACTGCTCAAAAATCCTTACGATGAGCAACCAAAATATGAAAAATGGTTTGCAAAACGACCAGAATGGGCTCGAAATAAAGTAGGATGTTCTATGTTATCTTGTAGTTCTTAAGATAAAAACAAGTATTATATTTTAGTTTAAGTAAATTATCGTAAAACACTGGTTATAAGTTATTTGTTTGTTTGTTTTAAAAATAATTCAAAACACTTTTTTAAATAATAATCAAAATAAATTTGGAAAATCCATTTTTATAATTGAATATTTGTGCTCGTAAAAGTTCAAACACTTATTGACGATGTTATCAAGAAAGGTGGAGGGATTAGACCCTATGAAACCTTAGCAACCCTTTGTGCAAACAAAGAAGGTGCTAAATTCTACCAGAGTGAAAACTCGAGGATAGATAACCCAAAAGAAGTTTCAATAATAACTACTGAAACTTCTTGTATTTTCTTAATAACATTTTTCTAGTAAGCAACATCTAAAAAAGATGTGTTTTGGCTTTTGGTTTAATTTTTTATTAACTCAAAAAACAAGAAAAATGAGTACACAAAAATTCGCAACAAACGCATTGCACGCAGGTCATGATGTAACACAAACAAGTGGAACAAGAGCAGTCCCTATTTACCAAACCACATCGTATGTTTTTAACGATTCAGAGCATGCAGCAAATTTGTTTTCGTTAAAAGAATTAGGATTTATTTACACCCGATTAAACAATCCAACCAATCAAATTTTACAAGATCGTTTAGCAGCTTTAGAAGGCGGTATTGGGGCTGTAGTTTTTGCTTCAGGTACGGCAGCTATTTCAACAGGATTGTTAACCTTGCTAAAAGCAGGAGATCATATTGTAGCTTCGAGTAGTTTGTATGGAGGAACTTACAATTTGCTGAATGTTACCTTACCGAGATTAGGCATTACAACTACGTTTGTAGATGCATCTAACCCAGATAGTTTTGCAGAAGCTGTACAAGAAAATACAAGAGCTTTCTTTATAGAGTCTCTAGGGAATCCGAAGTTAGATGTTTTAGACTTACAAGCGATATCAGCACATGCAAAAAAGGCTGAAGTTCCTTTTATTGTGGATAATACAGTAGCTACGCCAGCTTTATTAAACCCAATAGAACACGGAGCAAATATTGTAATTCACTCGTTAACAAAATATATTGGAGGACAAGGAAACTCGTTAGGAGGAGCTATTATTGATGCTGGAACTTTTAACTGGGCAAATGGTAAGTTCCCAGAGTTTACAGAACCTTCAGCAGGGTATCACGGATTGGTATATCACGAAGCTTTAGGAGCTGCATCGTATACGTTTAAATTAATTTTAGAAGGATTACGTGATTTTGGAGGAGCCTTGAGTCCTACCAATGCTTTTAATATCATTCAAGGATTAGAAACCTTAGAAGTAAGAATTCAAAAACACAGTGAAAATGCCTTGACATTAGCAAAGTGGTTACAAGAGCAAGAAGAAGTAGCTTGGGTAAATTATCCTGGGTTGGAAGGAAACAAGTATAAGGCTTTAGCTGATACTTACTTACCAAAAGGGCAAAGCGGATTGGTAACTTTTGGAGTAAAAGGAGGTTACGAAGCAGCAAAAACTATTGCAGATAATACAAAACTCTTTTCATTACTAGCAAATATTGGAGATACTAAATCTTTAATCATACATCCTGCAAGTACAACACATCAACAATTGAGTGATGAATCACAAGAAAGTACAGGAGTTACCAAAGATTTAATCCGTTTGTCAGTTGGTTTGGAAAATATAGAAGATTTAAAAACCGATTTACAAGAAGCATTTGCTAAAATTTCTAAAGAAGCATTGGTATAAACCAATAACATTTGGAGAATATCTCAAAAATAAGTCGGTAATGAAAAGTGATTTACAACACATCAATATTCTTAGTTATACCACAATAAGCGGTACGCAATTCGATACAATTCCGTTAAGTTATCAAGTTTTCGGAAAAGCATTGGGTACTGCTCCTGTGGTGTTAATTAACCATGCTCTTACAGGAAATAGTAATGTTGCAGGAAATGATGGCTGGTGGCAAGATTTAGTAGGAGAAAACAAGGTTATTGATACCAAGGAATATACTATTTTATGCTTTAACATTCCAGGAAATGGCTATGATAATTTCTTAATAGATGATTACAAAAGTTTCGTAGCACGTGATATTGCAAACATTTTTATACAAGGGCTAGAACAACTCAAAATAACACAATTATTTGCGTTGATAGGAGGATCGTTAGGAGGTGGAATCGCTTGGGAAATGGCAGTGTTGAATCCAAAAATAACAAAACATTTAATCCCTATAGCAACCGATTGGAAATCGACTGATTGGTTAATAGCCAACTGTCAAATACAAGAACAGTTTTTAACCAATTCTAGCAATCCGGTACACGATGCGCGTATGCATGCTATGTTGTGTTATAGAACACCCGAATCGTTTAAAAAACGTTTTCAACGCTCAAAAAATGAAGAATTACAGATTTTTAATGTAGAAAGCTGGTTGTTACATCACGGAAAAAAATTACAAGAGCGCTATCAGTTAGCGTCGTATAAATTGATGAACCAGTTATTAAAAACCATCGATGTTACCAAAGGAAGGGAAGGGTTAGATGTGTTAGAAACCATTGAAGCAGATATTCATATCGTTGGTGTTGATTCCGATTTGTTTTTTACTGCGGAAGAAAACAGGGAAACACACAAACAACTGGCATCTGCCCATGCAAATGTAACCTACAATGAAATTAATTCAGATCATGGGCATGATGCTTTCTTAATAGAATACAAACAATTAGAAAAAATTATTGAACCAATATTCAATCAAAAATCAACCAATAAAAGAATGAAAATTTTAAAGTTTGGCGGAAAATCATTGTCGAATGAAGGCATACCAAATGTAGTATCAATCATAGAACAAAAAATAAATGAAGGAGAGAATATAGCTGTAGTAGTCTCAGCAAGAGGAAATGCTACAGATGAGTTGGAAGAATTATTAGAAAGAGCAGCTAAAAGTGAAGCTTTTAAAGAGCAACTAGAAGCTTTTAAATACGAACAAACAAAATTAACGCCTTTAGTAGATTTTTCTACTGAATTCAATAGGCTAGAAAAACTATTTGAAGGAGTTAGTTTGTTAGGAGACTATAGTCAAAAAATAAAAGACGAAGTGTTGGCACAAGGCGAGTTATTGTCTATAAAAACCGTAACCGATTTGTTACAGCAAAAAGGTATCAATGCCAATGCTACCGATGCTAGAAACTTGTTAAAAACAGATGAAAGCTTAGGAAATGGACAATCGATAGTTGAGATTTCGAAAGAAAATGTAAAAAATCATTTCAAACAACATAACGGAACAACAGTAAACATTGTTACTGGGTTTATAGCATCGAATTTAAACAATGAAACGACGACTTTAGGAAGAAACGGAAGTAATTACACTGCTTCATTATTAGCCAATTATTTAGATGCGGAAGAGTTACAAAACTACACACATGTAGATGGTATTTTTACCGCAAATCCTGATTTGGTAGCAGATGCCAAAAAGATAGAAGAGTTATCTTTCTCTGAAGCTAATGAGTTAGCCAATTTCGGAGCTACTATTTTGCATGCAAAAACCATTATTCCCTTATTAGAGAAGAATATTAACCTTCGCATATTAAATACGTTTAACCCAAATGATAAAGGAACGTTGATTACGGCAAAGTCAACTTCAAAAGGAATCAAATCCTTATCAGTATTAGACAAGGTTGCTTTAATAAACTTCGAAGGAAGGGGCTTGTTGGGAAAAGTAGGAGTGGATGCACGTATTTTTAAAGCTCTGAGTAATCACGGAATTAGCGTGAGCATTATTTCGCAAGGATCTTCAGAACGAGGGATTGGTTTAGTGGTAGATAAAAGTAATGCAGTAGCAGCGGTAAAAGCTTTGGAACAAGAGTTTGAAAATGATTTACAAACAAAAGATGTCAATCAAATTTTCATTCAAGAAGAAGTAGCGGTAATCTCAATCATAGGACAAGATTTAAGTGAATTCCACCATCCATACAATGCTTTAATTAAGAATCAAATAGTTCCTTTATTATTCAACAATACAATTACAGGTAAAAATGTGAGTTTGGTGGTGAAAAAGGAACAATTACATAAGGCGTTGAATGTAATTCATGGTCAAGTATTTGGAGTTGCTAAAAAGATAAACATTGCTGTTTTTGGTAAAGGTTTAGTAGGAGGAACACTGATAGAACAGATACTAGAAAGTTCGAAATCAATCTTAGAGAGACGTAAAATTCAATTAAATATTTTTGCCATTGCTAATTCTAAAAAAGTGTTGTTAACCAAAAATGGAGTAGCAACTAATTGGTCGGATGAACTTGAGAATACAGTAGATAACCAGCATACAGTTGATACAGTAATCGATTACGCTAAAGAACATCATTTAGAAAACCTAGTTGCGGTAGACAATACAGCAAGTGTAGACTTTATAGAAAATTACATTCCGTTAGTCAATGCAGGGTTCGATTTGGTTTCATCTAACAAAATAGCCAATACAGTTTCGTACGATTTTTATAAAAAACTACGTAAAACCTTAGAAGAAAACAATAAGAGTTACTTGTACGAAACCAATGTAGGTGCAGGGTTACCGTTGATTGATACGATTAAACTATTACACGATTCAGGCGAAAATATCACGAGAATTCGTGGTGTATTTTCAGGTTCGTTAAGTTACTTGTTCAATAAATTTTCTGCGGAAGAAGTGCCGTTTTCAAACGTATTACAAGAAGCAATTGACAGCGGATTTACAGAACCAGACCCTCGTGAGGATTTGTGTGGAAATGATGTAGCTAGAAAACTATTGATTTTAGCTCGTGAGCTAGATTTAGAAAATGAATTTGAAGATATTCAGATAGAGAACTTAATACCAGAAGCGTTTAGAGAAGTATCTTCAGAAGAATTTTTATCTAACCTAGATCAATTAAATCCAACGTTTCAACAGCAGAAAGAAGCTCAAAAAGAGAAACACGTGCTTCGATATATTGGAGATTTACATGGAGATTTACAGCAAACAAAAGGAGAGTTGGATGTAAAGCTAGTCTCTGTACCAGAGAGTTCTCCTTTAGGAAGTTTAAAAGGTTCCGATGCTATTTTTGAAATTTATACAGAATCTTACGGAGAACAACCTATTGTAATCCAAGGAGCAGGAGCAGGGTCTAAAGTAACTGCTAGAGGCGTATTTGGAGACATCTTACGATTAGCAAAGAATAATAATTAGTAGAAAGAAACAAGAACCAAGAAAATAGAGCAGAGAAAAAAGATACAAGAACTGAGACCCAAAAATCTAGATTCTTTTATCTGACAACGAAGCGGTCAAATATCTAAAAAACAACATGAGCAAAAATTTTGAAACACAAGCTATACGAACGCAAACAGAACGTTCACAATTTTCAGAACACTCTACACCTTTATACTTAACTTCAAGTTTTGTATTTGATGATGCTGAAGATATGAGAGCGTCGTTTGCTGAAGAAAAGCAACGAAACCTATATAGTCGATTTTCAAACCCGAATACCACAGAATTTGTCGATAAAATAGTGGCTATGGAAGGAGCTGAAGCAGGATATGCATTTGCAACAGGTATGGCAGCCGTGTTTTCAACTTTTGGAGCTCTGTTAAATGCAGGAGATCATATAGTATCGTGCCGCTCTGTTTTTGGTTCAACACATAGTTTGTTTACTAAATATTTACCGAAGTGGAATATAGAAACAAGTTATTTTAAAATTACTGAAACAGATAAAATCGAGAGCTTAATTCAACCGAACACCAAAATTTTATATGCTGAGACACCTACCAATCCGGCAGTAGATATTTTAGATTTGGAATTGTTAGGAAGTATTGCCAAAAAGCACAATTTATTATTAGTGATAGACAATTGCTTCGCAACCCCGTATTTACAAAACCCCATAAAGTTCGGAGCCGATTTGGTGATTCACTCAGCTACAAAACTCATAGATGGTCAAGGTCGTGTTTTAGGAGGCGTAACCGTAGGAAAAGAGGACTTAGTTAGAGAAATCTATTTATTTTCAAGAAATACAGGTCCAGCAATGTCTCCATTCAATGCTTGGGTATTGTCTAAGAGTTTAGAAACGTTGTCGATTAGAGTAGAGAAACATTGTGAAAACGCTTTGAAAGTAGCGCAGTTTTTAGAAGAACATCCAAAGGTGAAATTGGTGAAGTATCCATTTTTAAAATCGCATCCACAATATGAAATAGCTAAAAAACAAATGCGACTAGGAGGAAATATTGTTGCTTTTGAAATCCAAGGAGGTATAGAAGCAGGACGTAAATTCTTGAATAGTATTCAACTATGCTCATTATCAGCAAATTTAGGAGACACAAGAACCATTGTAACACATCCAGCATCTACAACACATAGTAAGTTAAGTGAAGAAGATCGGTTAGAGGTAGGAATTACTGACGGTTTAGTACGATGTTCGGTGGGATTAGAAAACGTAGAGGATGTAATTTATGATTTAAATCAAGCATTAAATAATTAAGAAGTAAAGCATATATTTGTAATATGCTTTCTAAGAAAACAAAATACGGAATTAAAGCGCTTACTTTTATTGCTAGGCAAGAAAAGGGCACTATGGTACAAATAGCTACCATTTCAGAAAAGGAAAATATTTCGCACAAGTTTTTAGAAAGCATATTACTTACCTTACGAAAATCAGGAATTTTAGGAGCTAAAAAAGGAAAAGGTGGAGGCTATTATTTGTTAAAGCCAGCTAGCGAAATTAGAATGACTGATGTTATAAGAACACTAGAAGGACCTATTGCTATGGTACCATGTGTTAGTTTGAATTATTATGAAAAATGTGATGACTGTCCAGATGAAGAAGCTTGCTCAGTACACAAACTTATGATTCAAGTAAGAGATAATACGCTACAAGTACTTCGTAATAACACACTAGCAGATTTAGTGTAGTATTAACAAATTGTAAAATTCAAATATTTTTTTGATTTCTCCTTGGAGAATTAAAAAGCATCTGTATATTTGTCGACTTAAAACCTAGTATTCCGATAGGGTAATGGTATTTTAAAAATGATTGTAGAACAAGTAGTAGAAAATAAAGCAAATTATAAAGAAGATAAGCTTTCTGAAAAACCAATAAGAAGCATTATAAAATCAATAAGTTGGAGAGTTGTTGGTACCATAGATACAATATTAATATCATGGGTAATTACAGGACAAGTAAAAACAGCTTTTTCAATTGGAGCTGTAGAGTTAGTAACAAAAATGCTATTGTATTTTTTTCACGAAAGAGTTTGGAACAGTATTAAATGGGGCAAAAAATGAGTATAGAAACAATGAATTTAGAAGCAGTAAACGCAGAGTTAAAAAACAAATCTCCAAAAGAGATTATTGTTTGGGCATTACTACAAGCAAATAAAGCCGTAGTAACTACAAACTTTCGTCCCTATGAAGGAGCTATTTTACACGCAGTAGCATCAGTAAAAAACAGTATAGATGTTATTTGGTGTGATACAGGATATAATACTCCACAAACTTATAAACATGCCGAAGAGTTAATTGAAAAACTACAGTTAAACATTCAGTTGTATGTACCTAAACAAACAGTAGGACACAGAAACATCACTTTAGGTTTGCCAACAATAGATGATCCAAAACATGCTGTTTTTACTGAACAAGTAAAATTAGAACCTTTTAAAAGAGCAATGAATGAACACAAACCAGATGTTTGGTTTACGAATTTAAGAAAAGGACAAACTGCTTTTAGAGATAGTATTGATATTGTTTCAAGAAGTAAAGACGGAGTATTAAAAGTAAGTCCATTTTACCATTGGTCAGATGAGGAGTTAGATACTTATTTAGAAGAAAACCAGTTGCCAAACGAGTTTAAGTACTTCGATCCCACAAAAGTAGAAAGTAACAGAGAATGTGGTTTACATATTTAAAGAACATGATTATGAATACAGAAACTATACAAGTAGGAGCTTTAGAAAGCGAAGCCATATACATATTAAGAGAAGTAGTCGCGCAATTTGAAAAACCGGTGTTATTGTTTTCGGGGGGCAAAGATAGCATAACACTGGTGCGACTTGCTCAAAAAGCATTTTACCCAGCAAAGATTCCGTTCCCTTTATTGCATATTGATACAGGGCATAATTTTCCTGAAACGATTGAATTTAGAGACCGTTTGGTAAAAGAATTAGGAGTTGAGTTAATAGTACGTCAAGTACAAGACAATATTGATGCAGGTAAAGTAAAAGAAGAAACAGGAAAATACGCTAGCCGAAACATGTTACAAACCGAAACGTTATTAGATGCCATAGAAGAATTTGGTTTCGACGCATGTATCGGTGGAGCGCGTAGAGATGAAGAGAAGGCAAGAGCTAAAGAGCGAATTTTCTCAGTACGAGATGATTTTGGGCAATGGGATGAAAAAAATCAGCGTCCAGAGTTGTTTGATATGTTGAATGGAAGAATCGATCTAGGTCAAAATGTACGTGTTTTCCCAATTTCTAACTGGACAGAATTAGATGTATGGTCGTATATACAACAAGAACAAATTGAAATTCCATCCATTTATTTTGCACATAAAAGAGCCACTTTTATTAGAGATGGACTCATTTGGTCTGCAAATGATGAGGTGGTGTATAGAGAAGAAGAAGAAGAAGTACGTGAACGTATGGTACGATTTAGAACCGTAGGAGACATGAGTTGTACGGCAGCGGTTTTATCAGATGCAATAGATATAGATACTGTAGTAGATGAAATTAGAGAATCAACCATTTCAGAAAGAGGAGCAAGGATTGATGATAAACGATCTGAAGCAGCTATGGAGAAACGTAAACAACAAGGATATTTTTAAAAAAAAGATGTTAGCTATTAGTCTTTGGCTGTTAGCATTATAAAACTTAATAATATAAACTAAGCAAAAGTAGCTAAGAGCTAAAAACCAAAAGCTAATAGCCTATTGCCAACAACATAAAAAATGAACGTAGTAAAAATAGCAACAGCAGGAAGTGTAGATGACGGAAAGAGCACACTAATAGGGCGAATTTTATACGATACAAAATCATTAACCCAAGATAAATTAGAAGCAATAGAAGAAAAAAGTAAGCAACGCGGGTTTGATTACTTAGACTTTTCTTTAGCTACAGATGGGTTGGTAGCAGAACGCGAACAAGGAATTACTATTGATGTAGCTCACATATATTTTTCAACACAAAAAACCAGTTTTATTATAGCTGATACTCCAGGTCATATAGAGTACACTAGAAATATGGTTACAGGAGCTTCAAACTCTCAAGCTTCTATCATTTTAGTAGATGCAAGAAACGGAGTAGTAGAGCAAACCTATCGTCATTTCTTTATCAATAATTTATTGAGAGTAAAAGATGTAATAGTAGCAGTAAATAAAATGGATTTGGTTGACTTTTCAGAAGAAAAATTCAATCAGATTAAAGGTGAGATAGAATATTTAGCTAAGAAGAGCGACTATCAAAATCAAAACATCACATTCATACCTCTTTCAGCTTTGAAAGGAGATAATGTTGTGAAGTCTTCAGAAAACACCCCTTGGTATAAAGGAGAAACTTTATTGAATCACCTTGAAAACTTGGGGGCTGAAGATACACAAGAAGCATCAAAAGCACGTTTTCCAGTACAAACAGTTATTCGCCCAAAAACAGACGAATATCACGATTTTAGAGGATATGCAGGAAAACTGTACGGAGGCGATTTAGTGGTAGGAGATAGCGTAACGGTATTACCATCAGCAACAAAATCTACCATAAAAAGTATTCAGTTTTTTGATAAAGAATATGCAAGAGCAAAAAGAGGGAGTTCTGTAAACATCACTTTAGAAGACGATGTAAATGTAAGTAGAGGAGATATGTTGGTGAAAACAGGAGAAGAACCTTCTGTGGTAAAACAGTTAGAAGCTACCATTTGTTGGATGGATAAAGCACCATTACAAGCTTCTCAGAAATATTACATCAAACATGGAGTAAACGATGTACAAGCAAAAATAACAGAATTAACATCTTTAATTCGTACCGATTTTTCTGGAAAAGAAGAAACACCATCTCAATTATCACTAAACGAAATAGGAGAGGTGAGTTTAAAAGTTAGCAAGCCATTGTTTGTTGACTCATATGAGGAAAACAAAGCAAACGGAGCGTTTATAATCATCAATCCAAAAACCAATACTACATCAGGAGTTGGTTTTATCAAGTAAATAATAAAAAGTTATGGCAATAATCATTACAGATGAGTGCATTAACTGTGGAGCTTGCGAACCTGAATGCCCAAATACAGCCATTTATGAAGGAGCAAGTGACTGGAAGTATAACGAAGGAACCTCACTACAAGGAAATGTAACCTTATTGGATGGAACTTCGGTAAATGCAGACGAGGATAATGAACCAGTATCAGACAAATACTACTTTATAGTACCCGATAAATGTACTGAGTGTAAAGGATTTCATGAAGAACCACAATGTGCTGCAGTATGTCCGGTAGATTGTTGTGTGCCAGATGATGCACATGTAGAAACCGAAGAACAATTGTTAGCAAAACAAGAGTTCTTACATAACTAATATCAACGCTTTTATAAGCAAACAACTAGTAAAACAGATGCAAAGTTTTAGATCAGAAATAGAAAACCCTTTAGTAGAAAAAGATATCCTAGAGTTAGAGCGTAAAATACGTTTGTTTAACGAAGGAAAAATAGATGAAGAACGTTTTAGAAGCTTACGTTTAGCCAGAGGAATTTACGGTCAACGCCAATTTGGTGTACAAATGATTCGTATTAAGTTACCGTATGGTAAAGTTACGAGTGAACAATTACACAGAATTGCAGATGTTTCTGATGAATATTCAAGAGGACGCTTACATATTACCACACGTCAAGATATTCAAATTCACCATGTAAGTTTAGACAGAACGCCTGAGTTATGGGCACAGTTAGAGAAAGACGATATTACGTTGCGTGAAGCTTGTGGTAATGCTGTACGAAATGTTACGGCTTCAGAAACAGCGGGAATCGATCCGAAAGAACCGTTTGATGTAACACCATACGCACATGCTACTTTTCAATTTTTCTTGCGTAATCCAATCTGTCAAGAAATGGGGAGGAAGTTCAAAATGTCTTTTTCTGCTACAGAAGAAGATACCGCATTGAGTTTTATTCATGATTTAGGATTTATCGCTAAAACAAAAATAGTAGAAGGTAAAGAAGTAAAAGGATTTAAGGTATTATTAGCAGGAGGATTAGGTTCACAACCACGTCATGCAGATGTAATTTATGAATTTTTAGAAGCAGACTTATTGATACCAACTATCGAAGGTGTTTTACGTGTGTTCGATCGTTATGGAGAGCGTGCTAAAAGAGCCAAAGCTCGTTTAAAATTCTTGGTAAAAGATTTAGGAGTAGAAGCCTTTTTAGAATTAGTAGCAACAGAAAGAGCAGCATTGGCGTATAAAACGTATCCAATTAATACTACCGACTTTGAGCAAGACCCTGTTTTTGAAACGAGCGAAGTCCCATCTGTAGTTATAGAAGATGAAGAAGCGTATCAAAGTTGGAAATCAACCAATATTTTTAAGCAAAAACAAGAGGGATTGTATGCGATAGGTATTAAAGTACATTTAGGAGATTTTTATACCGATAAAGCACGGTTGTTAGCTGATTTAATAAAGAAGTATGGAGCAAATGAGTTACGCTTTACGCTACGTCAAAATATTTTGATTCGTCACGTAAGAGAAGAGTTTTTACCATTTTTCTATACAGAACTACAAAAATTAGGTTTTGCAGATGCAGGATATAACAGTTTGAATGATATTACTGCATGTCCGGGAACCGATACGTGTAATTTAGGTATTGCTAGCAGTACAGGAATTGCAGCGGAGTTAGAGCGTGTGTTAAAAGCAGAATACCCGCAGTATGTGAATAACAAAGACATTACCATCAAAATTAGTGGATGTATGAATGCTTGTGGGCAACACAATATGGCTCATATTGGTTTTCAAGGAATGTCTATAAAAGTAGGAAAGTTGTTAGCACCAGCCTTACAAGTATTAGTTGGAGGAGGAGTTTTAGGACAAGGAAATGGACGTTTTGCAGATAAGTTGATTAAAATACCAAGTAAAAGAGGACCAGAATCTTTACGAATCTTATTAAACGACTTCGAAAGCCATAAACAAGCAGATGAAGATTTCTTAAACTATTATGATAGACAAGGAAAAACATATTTCTATGAGCTATTAAAAGAATTATCAGACACCACCAATTTAACAGAAGACGATTTTATTGATTGGGGACACGATAAAAATTATGTAAAAGCGATAGGAGTAGGTGAATGTGCTGGAGTGGTAATCGACTTAGTAGCAACTTTACTTTTTGAAAGCGAAGAAAAGTTAGAAAATGCAACACATGCATTAAACAGTCAACAATGGTCAGATAGTATTTACCACGCTTATGCAGCTATGGTTAACACTGCCAAAGCCTTGTTAACAGCAGAAGGAGCAAAAACGAATACACAAGCAGGAATCATTACCAATTTTGATGAACTGTTTGTAGCAACAAATAAAATAGAATTATCAAGTTCATTTGCAGAATTGATTTATCAAATCAATAAAAATGAACCTACGGAAGCTTTTGCAAAAAAGTATTTAGAAGAGGCATCATCATTTTACAAAACAATTGATGCCTACCGAAAAGTAGCCGTAGAAAGTTAAAAAAGGAGAGTCCAATGAAAAATCAACCGAAATTAACCGTAGTAGGAGCAGGACCAGGAGATATTGATTTAATCACCTTAAAAGCCATCAAAGCATTAGAGCAAGCTGATGTGGTGTTATATGATGCGTTGGTAAATAACGAACTGTTAGGATATGTAAATCCGAAAGCAGAATTAATTTTTGTAGGAAAACGAAGAGGATGCTACCGTTATCAACAAGAACAAATCAATGAGTTAATTGTCGCAAGAGGATTTTCACACGGACATGTGGTACGTTTAAAAGGAGGTGACCCTTTCATTTTTGGTAGAGGAGCAGAAGAAATGGAATACGCAGCCAAACACGGATTAGAAGTAGCTGTAGTTCCAGGAATTTCATCATCCTTAGCAGTGCCAGCGTATCAGAACATTCCTTTAACAAAAAGAGGAAGTTCAGAAAGTTTTTGGGTAATTACAGGAACTACCAAACAGCATCAATTATCTAATGATGTTGCCTTGGCTGCAAAATCAAGTGCAACGGTTGTTATTTTAATGGGAATGGGTAAGCTTTCTGAGATCATTCAGCTTTTTAAGCAAGAAGGAAAGAATGAATTACCTGTTGCTATTATTCAAAATGGAACAACTCCTGAAGAAAAAATAGGAATCGGTACTGTAGATACCATCGAAGAAGTCGTAGCTAAAAATAACTTGAGTAATCCAGCTATTATTGTGTTAGGAGACGTAGTAAATCACAGGCAACAATTACATCAAGTACAACAAGAAGCAGTTTTAAAAGAAGTAGTATAATGGAAGAAAGAAATAATCTATATCCTATCTTTTTAAAAACAGCAACCTTGAAAGTCCTTATAGTTGGAGGAGGTTTTGTTGCAGAAGAAAAGCTACGATTTTTATTAAAATCGAGTCCAGATGCTGAGGTAACCATGGTAGCTCCTTTTTTTAGAGAAGAAACCATTGCTATGGCTCAAAAAGGTAAGGTAAATATGGTAACAGACAGCTATAACGATACCTATTTACAAGGAAAACATTTGGTAATTGCGACTACCGATGTTCCAGAGGTAAATATACAAGTATATAAAGACTGTAGAAGTCAGAATATCTTGGTGAATGTGGCAGACAATCCACCATATTGTGATTTTTATATGGGCGGAATTGTAACCAAAGGGAACGTAAAAGTAGCTATTTCAACCAATGGAAAGTCACCAACAACCGCTAAAAGATTGCGTCAGTTTTTTGAAGAAGTAATTCCAGAAGACATCAATCAATTAGTACAAAACCTAAATAGTTATAGAAAAACCATCAAAGGAAACTTTGAACATAAAGTAGAAACATTAAATAAACTGACAGAGAGTTTAGTGAAATAGAGTAGAAATGATACAAACAGATATATTAATTATTGGAGCAGGTCCTACAGGGCTATTCACCGTTTTTGAAGCAGGATTGTTAAAATTACGTTGTCATTTAATTGATGCCTTACCACAACCAGGTGGGCAATGTTCAGAAATTTATCCGAAGAAACCTATTTACGATATTCCAGCATATCCAGAAATTTTAGCAGGAGATTTAACAAAGAACTTGATGGAACAAATCAAGCAGTTTGAACCTGGATTTACTTTAGGGGAACGTGCTGACACCATCGAAAAGCAAGACGACGGAACGTTTATCGTAACCACCAATAAAGGAACCAAACATCAAGCACCTGTAGTAGCTATTGCAGGAGGACTAGGAAGTTTTGAACCGCGAAAACCACCGATTCCAAATATTGCTGATTTTGAAGACAAAGGAGTTGAGTATATGATTAAAGAACCAGAACTGTATCGCGATAAAGATGTGGTAATTGCTGGAGGAGGAGACTCTGCCTTAGATTGGTCTATTTTCTTAACAGATGTGGCAAAATCGGTTACGTTAATTCATAGAAGAAATGAATTTAGAGGAGCGTTAGATTCTGTTGAAAAAGTACAAGAGTTAAAGAATTTAGGAAAAATCAATTTAATAACTCCTGCTGAGGTAAAAGCTGTTTTAGGTAAAGAGCATGTAACGGGTGTTGTTGTAGAAGAAAAGGACAAGGAACCTTATATTATAGATGCAGATCATTTTATTCCGTTGTTTGGATTAGCGCCAAAGCTAGGACCGATAGCCAACTGGGGATTAGAAATTGAGAAGAATGCCATTAAAGTAAACAACGCGTTAGATTATCAAACGAATGTAGAAGGTATCTATGCGATTGGAGATGTGAATACGTATCCAGGAAAACTAAAATTGATTTTATGTGGATTCCATGAAGCAACACTAATGTGTCAAAGTGCTTATCAACGTATCCATCCAGATAAAAAATATGTAATGAAATATACCACGGTAGGTGGTGTAGATGGTTTTGATGGAACAAGAAAAGAAGCACCAAAAGCAGTAGTGAAAGCAATTCAATAGACGAGATTTAGAAATGAAGTAGATAGGAGTTGTGGTACAGGCTTGTTGTCAAATACAGATTTTAATTTGATTATTCCTTCAAACATGAGCTCAACATCCAACTTCTAACTACTGATTTCTTTAAGAAATTGTTACAAATGGATAATCAAGACATCAAAATAAAAATAACAGACCGTGAAGGTGTAATACATGAGGTAGTTGCTCCGACAGACATGGCAATGAACTTAATGGAGGTGGTTCGATCGTACGAATTAGCTCCTGAAGGAACTATTGGAATCTGTGGAGGAATGGCAATGTGTGCCTCTTGTCAATGTTATGTGAAATCGAATCATGAGTTACCAGAAATGAGTGATGATGAAGACGCAATGTTAGCAGAAGCTTTTCATGTGCAAGAAAATAGTCGATTAGGTTGTCAAATTCAGATAACTTCAGAATTAGAAGGATTAGAAATTGAGTTAGCTCCCGAAAGTTAATTATTTTTGTAAAAATTTATCACATGGGATTCAAGCAGTATGATTTATCATTAAAAGATGATGTAGAAATTTTTACAAAACAATTATTTTATGCGTTGTTTGATGATGTATGCCAAGAAAAAGCAAATCATTTAAAAGAAAAGTTTGAAAAAATTTTAAATGGCTTAGCTATTGAAAATGCTTCGGAAGTATGGGTAGTATATCAACAAACGTTTTGTGAAATACGAGAAAAGTTAGATTTAGATGCCAAAGCATTCGAAAAGACCGATCCCGCCTGTAAAAGCTTAGGGGAAGTATATTTAGCCTATCCAGGGTTTCATGCCATTGCCGTATATCGTTTGAGTCATGAATTGTACAAAATGGAAGTTCCGATTTTACCAAGAATGATGAGTGAATATGCACATGGACTCACAGGAACGGACATCCATCCAGGAGCAGCAATTGGCGATTCGTTTTTTATAGATCATGCAACAGGAATTGTTATTGGAGAAACCACCATTATTAAAGAAAACGTAAAAATATACCAAGGAGTTACCTTAGGAGGAATTCAAGTTAAAAAAGAATTGGCTTCCACAAAAAGGCATCCAACGATTGAAAATAATGTAACCATTTATGCCAACGCAACTATCTTAGGAGGCGATGTAGTAATAGGAAGAGATAGCGTAATAGGCGCAAATGTTTGCGTAACCACCTCTGTACCTGAAGGATCTATTGTAACCTATGAGTCAGAAAATAAAATAACCACTAGAAAATCCTATGTTAAATGATGTAGGTACCAAATTAACCATGAAAACTAAAACAATTATAGATAGTATAGGGAATACGCCACTAATAGAAGTTTCAAACATTCTTCAAAAAGAAGGCGTAAAGCTATTATTAAAATTAGAAGGAAATAACCCTGGCGGAAGTGTAAAAGATAGAGCAGCCTTTAATATGATTGCTGAAGCTATTAAAAGGAAAAATATTCGTCAAGGAGATTATTTAGTAGAAGCAACTAGTGGAAACACAGGAATTGCGTTAGCACTCATGGCAAAAGTTTTAGGAGTAAATATGGTATTGGTAATGCCAGAAAATTCTACCGAAGAGCGTGTTAAAACTATGCGTGCTTACGGAGCTGAGGTTATTTTAACGGATGCAGAAAAAGGTATTGAAGGTTCTAGAGATGTCGCCTTAGAATTACGCTATAAAAAAGGCTATTTTATGCTAAATCAGTTTGAAAATACTGATAACTGGAAAGCACACTATAAAACTACAGGTCCAGAAATTTGGAACGATACAGAAGGAGAAGTAACTCATTTTGTTTCAGCAATGGGAACTACAGGAACCATTATGGGAGTGTCTACCTATTTAAAAGAACAAAACCCTGAGGTACAAATTGTAGGGGCACAACCTAAAGATGGAGCTAGAATACCTGGAATTCGTAAATGGACTCCCGAATACCAACCAAAATTCTTTAACAAAAGTAAGGTGGATCAAGTAGTAGAGTTAGATGAAAACGATGCTAAAAACATGACCAGAAAGCTAGCACAAGAAGAAGGTGTTTTTGCAGGAATGAGTAGTGGAGGAGCGGTACATGCAGCGTTAGAAATAGCCAAAACGATTGACAAAGGGGTGATTGTTGCGGTAGTTTGCGATAGAGGTGATCGTTATTTATCTTCTGATTTGTTTCAATAGACAGTTTTTGCTTATCTGAATAAATGATTTTATGTATAGCGTACGGATGTTATTCGTACGCTATTTTTCAGAAATCTCTTTAAGTTTATTCAAAGCTTTATCCCAAGTTGAGTTAAAATAATCAAGGTAGTCGTCTGCTACATCGCATTCTATTGTTACAGTAGTAATACCGTTACGTTCATGAAATGAATAATTTTCTAAAGAACCAGCCCATTTTTCAATTTCAGGACCTTTAGTAATTTCATTCTCACCATCTAAGATTCCGTTATGACGAATGGAAACAAACTCAAAAGGAATATTATCTACAATTTCTGAGACCATCCCACCTTTTTTACCATCTTTATCTGTTCCCACAAAATAGATTTTACTTCCCTTTTCCCAGTTCCCTTCATAGGTTGAGGTTGGGTTAAACTCAGCTGTCCATTGCTGGTAGGTATCAATAGTATTAATACCAAGCATTGTGTTATACACTTTTTCAGCGGAAGCATTAATGTCTTTCTTAAATTGTAGTTTTTTCATGATTCTATATACTTGGATAAAGGTTTAGTTTTTTGACGTAGGTGAGATATAGCCTGTGTAAGAAAAAGTATTTATTTGTCAATAACTTTAAAATAACTCCCACTCTTTATCAATACTCCTTTTTGACTAATGAGCGGGTGTTTTGTTCCCCACCAATTGAACTGAAAATAGTAAGCATCTCGGCTGGTAGGTAAACTAATTTCAAACTTTAATTCTTTTCCATTTTCTGACCAACTTAGGTTATTTTCTGTATTATTTAAGTCTATAAATTGTCTTAAATTTTTTCCATCTTGAAAAATCGTTGTTACTGTATCGTTTTTTTTCATTGGCTCTGAAAACAAAATAGTGATTTTAGTTTTACCGGAAAATTTGATGTAGGTTGAATCTTTTGGTGAAATTATTTTTGGTTTTGTCAAGTCTTTTTGGATTTTGGAAGTCCATTCAAGTATTTTAGGATATAAATCTTTTAAAGTCAAGCCATCTTCTTTTTGAATATAAAGGGTCAAAAGTTTTTGTGTAAATAGTTGTGAGTATTCAAAACCTCTGTTATCGTTTTGAAAACTCCAATTTAAACCTACTTCATCCGCAATTTTAGAAAAGTGCTTTTTTAAAAAAATATCATAAACTGCCCAAGTCATATATTCGTTAAATACAGCGTTACCTGAATTGTCATCGTCATCATTATATCCACTTTTATTCTCCCATAAATTAGCATTAAAATTTTTGTTGACCAGTTCTTTATATTGATTTGTAGTTGGATTTACATATCCGTGATCCATTTCTGTAAATAGACTATGGATTGAAGTGGCTATATCTTTCTCTTTTGTTGAGATAGTGTCCGACAAGATGTAATCAGGAATAGTTATGAAATCCGCTACAGTTGTCGAGTCTATGTTTCTATGACAGTTCATCCTATAGACAAAAGGAGAAAGTACAATATTGTATTTATCTTCGTTTGAATATTGCTCACCAAATTCTTTTATCAAGAAGTTACGCATTTCGTTTAAGTACTGTGTTTTCTTGTACTTATCTGAAACAGAATCATAATAGGTTTTATTTTGTTCAAAGAACTCTCTAAAGTTTGATTCTTTAATAAAGTCGTTTATTAAATCCAAATGGTCATCAAAAGGTTGAAAACCCTTATTAGTATAGAAATCCATTTTTCTTTTTAGAGTATTGTTTTTGTCAAATTCGAAAGCGTAAGAATCCGTTCTAAAACTCAAGAACTCTTGCCATCTTTCTCTAGAATAGTTTACAGAATCAAGTAAAGGATGTTCACTTACAGGATTAAAATATTCTTGAACTTTGTTATAATAATCAAAATTCTGTCGAACCTCCCATTTGTCTGTTTTCCCATATTTCGTAAGTGCTAAAATAATATTAGCTAATTCATAGGTTTCAGGATATTCTACTCGTATTTTCTCTTTCGATTTTATTTTTTTTGAATTTGTTCCTACGCAAGAAAAAGCGAAAATTATCAAAAAGAAAAAGGAGATATGTTGTATAAGTTTCATGTTTGGTTTTAATTGTTGTCAACGTGTTATAAAAGAACAAAAACTTCTTTTATCCGTGTATTAAAATGTGATAAGTAAAGTTTTTAGCAATTTTATTTTTCTTGTTTCAAACACTCAATATAAAACAAAATAAAAAACCGTACAAATATGTATGGTTATACTAGTAAATCTTAGTTATAGTAGCTAACTACCTAACAACTTAATAGACAGCAACTTTGTGTTCTAACACCACTTTTAATAGTTGTTAAAAGAATGGTAAATGATTTAAGAATGAATACAAAAGTCTTAGTTAGATGAACCTTTGGCATACATGTTGAAAAGCTCTAGGAAAATTATTTTATTATGAGAACAATTTCAGGGCAAATCACCAAATTATTTTTAATAACATTCTTAATTATTACTTCTATGGCTGTAGGGCAATCCTCTTTAAAAAAAGTAGATACATCAATATATCCTAAACCAGAAAAAGGTTTTAAACAAATGGTTATAGAAGTTCCTCATTCAGCTAATGATGGTAACAAAAAAATAGAATTTATTATTGGAAAATGGATGGAAGTAGATACTTGTAATAAGCACGGTCTTGTAGGAAGTATAGAGAAAAAAGATCTTAAAGGATGGGGGTATTCGTATTATGATTTCAAAACTGATGGCGGAGTTATGTCTACTCGAATGGCTTGTTTTGAAAGTAGCACAGTAAGAAAATTCATTTCTAGCCAGCCACAAACAGTAAGGTATAATGGAAAATTACCAATTGTTATTTATGTTCCAGAAGGTTACGAAGTTCAATTTAAAATATTCAAAGCAGAGGATGATGTGTATCATGCTAGTGAGGTGAAACAAAAATAAACTTAAAAGCGCTGTGATTTATTACAGCTTTATATAAGAAAAGCAGCAAATACTATTTGCTGCTTTTCTTATTTGTTATAACAAGTATTACTTTTCTTTTTTAATAGGTACCGCATCAAAAGGGTCAACCATTGCGATAAATAAAACACAGGGACCATTATTTAAGCATTTAGCCCTGTGCGGTTTTTTTGCAGGACCATAAGCATATGAACCCGCTTTTAATACGGTAGCTTTTTCACCTTGGTATTGTACTTCTAAGTCTCCTGAAATTAAAATCATTCGTTCAGGTGAT
Organism: Tenacibaculum sp. 47A_GOM-205m; assembly: GCF_000518405.1. NCBI lineage: Bacteria > Pseudomonadati > Bacteroidota > Flavobacteriia > Flavobacteriales > Flavobacteriaceae > Tenacibaculum > Tenacibaculum sp. 47A_GOM-205m. The sequence continues at coordinate 25,749 of NZ_JADN01000007.1, forward strand.
TTATGTGTGTGACTTATAACTTCTGTATTAGGTTCTATTCTAAAGAAAAAATCTAAATTAGGTTTAGATATATCGCCATGAAGTATTGTAAAAGAACAATTAGGAAAGAAATCAGGAGCAGGAAGCCATTTCAAACTCTCATTATTAACAGTTGTAGCAATAGAAGTTTCAGTGTTTGAAACACCATTGCTTTGAGCATTTAATCCGATAGCTAAAAAAGCTAGGATAAGGGTTAACAGGTTTAGTTTGTTTGTTTTCATCTTGTTGATTTTTAAGCACTTAATATAGTTAAAATAAACAGGGTTTCAAATTATATTAACCTGTTTATTATAGGTATAATCACTTGAAATTTATTTACAGAAGTATTTTTACTTCTTTTAGGAAGTAGTTAAAGAAATAAAAATAGAAACAAACAAAAATGTAGAAGTATAATCATTAGCTAGTTTCGCTAAGAATTAAGTTGTTAGTTACTCTTTTGGCATTGGAATTTTATTTCTGAAATCAAAAGCTACTTCTGAAGCACCGTTTTTTTGTAGATACTCTAATTTATCAACAGCTTCTTGTATAGTAGGGTATTCACCTTCAGGTACCCACCACATTGCGGTATACACCTTTCCGTAGGAATGAAACCATTCTTTTCTTCTTTTCAAGAAATCTGTATGAAAAGTCTTGTACACAAAATCACCCAAAGTCTCAATAGACTCCCAAACAGAAACATTAATAATTACCTGTTCGTCATTATAAGGATTAAAACTTGTAGCATCATTATTCTCGTCTTTTAGTCTCCAAACAAAACCGTCACTGTTTTCAGCTAAATCGTTTACACGGTCTAAATTATCTACAAACTCATTCATAATAGGATCTTCAATATTTACTCCTTTCATTCGAGCTACATTGATTTCTGCTATATGGTACTTTTTCATAGGTGTGTTTTTTTATGCAGTTAACGGTTTCGTATAACCGTTAGTTACGGGTTAATATGCGTTAATTTTCGGTTTGACACAGACGTTAGCAATTCCGAGTGGATTCGGACGTAGTCGAATCCGCCGTAATTGCGGTTATACATTGTTGTACGCAGTTTTTTATTCATTTTTTATTAAATCCTGCGCGTTTTTAATTCCGCAACCAATTACAAAAATTCGAGTTCTCCAGTCATTCATTCCGCCATAAGGAATTTTGTCAGTCCAGTATTCAATTCCACGTTTTTTGAGTTCAGACAATATTTGTTCGACATCTTGTTCAGATTTATACATTCCGATATAATTCCGATTTGCGTGTTCGTCCGATTTAATTTTTTTCAGAGCGTATTCAACAGCATCTTTTTCGGTCGCAAAGTGTTCCAAAGTTTGTTTATCTCCACGTTCGGTATAAAACCATTGGAAAAGTCCTCCGTTATTCTCCAATCCAAAACCCTCATAAATAGCATTTCCATTTATGCTATAACTATTCATTGGATAGCAATTTTCCTTTAGCCATTTTTCCAATTCAACTACGGTTTTTATTTCAGTTTCGGTCATTTCTTAAATTGCGTACAACTTGTTATAAGACAGCAAAAACTACTTTTATCCGGAGTGTTGAAGGTGATAAACGGAAGTTTTAGCAATTTTATTCGTCTTGTTTCAAGCACCTAATATATGACAAAATAAAAAACGTACAAAGAAGTACGGTTATAATAGTAGGGTGTCAAAGGTTTGGCTACTAGAATACTGTTATAGAAATTATTCCATTTTAAAGACTACTATTTTATCATAGTTTAATTATTTATATCCTAACAATTTTTCCGTCATCCAATTCAATAATACGATCTGTTTTTTCAGCAAAATCTAAATCATGTGTCACCATTAAGAGTGTTTTGTTATAGGTCTCTGTCAGTTCTTTAAATATATTAAAAACAATGTCTGCGTTTTTACTGTCTAAATTCCCTGTAGGTTCATCACACATAATAATAAGAGGATCATTTATCATAGCTCGAGCAATAGCAACTCGTTGTTTTTCACCCCCAGATAATTTATAAGCCATTGTGTTTGCTAACTTTTCAATACCCAAATCTTTTAAAAAAGCATAAGCGTTGTGTTCTAACTCTTCTTGGCTCACTTTATTTAATTTGAACCCAGGAAGCATTACATTCTTTAAAGCACTAAACTCGTTTAGTAAATAATGAAATTGAAATACAAAACCAATTTTTTCGTTTCGTATAGCAGCTAGTTCTTTTTCCGTTTTAGTATGTACAGATGAACCATCAACTATAAGCTCACCTGTAAAGTCTGTATCCATGGTAGATAGAATATAGAGTAAAGTGGATTTTCCGCTACCTGACCTACCAACAATAGAAGTAAACTCACCACGATTTAAGCTAAAAGATACATCTTTTAAAATATCAACTCTAACTGGGTTATAGAATGATTTAAATATGGAATGTGCTTCTAGTACAATATTCTTTTCCATTTATTTTCCTCTTATAATAATTACTGGGTCTACTTTACTAGCCTTTTTAGCAGGCATCCAGCCCGCCAAGAAAGTTGTTGCCATTGCAAATACTACTGCTATGGTATAGTACTGTATTCCATAATCAATTGGGTAGGTATTTACTTTGGGTAATGAAGGGGTATTGAAAGGAATTGAATCGATGCCCAAGGATAAAAGAAAACCAAATGATAACCCTCCTAAAGCTCCAGCAATGCCTATGCTTAAGGAAATAGTAATAAATATATTCTTTACATCGCTACCTGCAAACCCCGTAGCTTTAAGAATGGCAATGGTATCCATTTTTTCATAGATTAACATATTAAGGATGTTATAGATTCCAAACCCTGAAACAATCAATAATGTAATACCAACAGCATATGAAATAATAGAACGTACGCTACTACCTGTTTCAAATTGAGCATTGGCTGTTTGAATGTCTTCTGCATTAACATTAAAAAATGTTTCATACTCATTAGCCAAAGCAGGAGCCTCGTTTAGGTTCTTGAGTTTTATTTGAATATCACTGATGTAATTGCTGTTTACACCGAGCAGTTTTCTTGTTGTTTGTAAGCTGGTAAAGCTTTGTACTTTATCAATTTCAACCAAGCCTGACTGAAAAAAACCGACTACTTTTAAATAAAACTGTTCTCCTTCAGTTGAAGTAACCGTTATAAGATCTCCTATTTTTGCATTGATAATTTCCGCTGCGCTATATCCAAGAATTATGCTATTGGGAACTTTCTCGAGATCTTGGTAATTTCCTTCCATTACATAATCACTAAATGCAAAAAGTGCTGACTCCTGATTAACTTCTATACCATTGATAATTCCATTAAGGTCAATATTTCCGAAATTGTAAAAGACTTGTGTTGTTATTTTTGCAGCAACACCTTCAACACGATCATCCTTCTTAAGTTTATTTATAATTTGTTGAGCATTATATATTTCTATACGAGTATTCGCTGGTTTTATTGAGCTAATATAATTGTGATAATTTTTATATTTTTCACTTAAATCTATGGGTTGTTGTTGAGAAGGCTTGATATCATTATACAAACGAATGTGTGGTGTACGATTTAAAACTATTCCATCTAATAAATTGTTAAGTCCCTCCATAAACCCTAAGAGCGCCACAAAAAGAGCAATACTAAAAGTAACGCCAATAGCTGCAACAAGGGTTTGTTTCCAACGAGCAAGCATAAGTGCACCCGCAATTTCTATAAGGTATTTATATTTCATTATGGTAATTGAATCTTTGTAGATTTATCTATTCCACTGATAATTTCAACTAACTCATAATCCATTAAACCAGTTTCTACTTTTTGAAGCTGCCCGCCCTCTAACATAACATAAGTATCATTTATTATATACTTTCTTGGTATTGTTAAAGCATTTTGTTTTGTTTGGATAATGATGTTTGCTTCTAAAGAGAGGTTAGGGAAAAGTTTAGTAGGCTTATTGGTGAAAATAGCTTCAGCTTGGAATGAACGTGTTCTAATATTCATCATCGGTTCAATAGAAATAATTTTAGCCTCAAAAACTTGTGATTTATAACTGTCCATTCGTATAATAATTTGTTGTCCTTTTTTTATCTTAACAATGTCTTTCTCGTCAATACTTAATTCTATAATGAAATCTTCAGTACCAATAATTGCAACAGGTTTTTCACCACTATTTATTTCTCCTTCTTCTTTGTTGATTTGATAAACTAAACCATTTATCTCACTTTTCACTACAAAATCGTCTTCTTTTAATTGAGCAATTTCTAAATTGTTTTTGCTTTGACCAGAAGCTAATTTTAATTGACGTTTGAGGTCGTTATAATTAGTTTTTGCTTTTATATATTCTGCTTTAGACCTTTGATAGTTTAACTCTTTTTGTTCGTACTGCAACTTACTTCCTATATTCTTACTCCAAAGATTTTTTTGTCTTTGAAACTGCAATGAATCATAAGTGAGATTTTTCTTTGCGAGATCAATAGTTTTTTCTGCATCAAGCAATTTGTCTTTATTCCTCGTATAATCGGTAGCAAAGGATACTAGTTTAGCATTTTCGGTTGCGATTTTCAAATTCTTATTATCTATTTGAAAAAGAGGAGTTCCTTTTTTTACATGAGCACCTTCCTGCACAAATATTTTTTCTATAACACCAGTTGTTTGGCCAAAAACCTCGTATTGGTTTTTAGCTTTTATAAAACCTGTTGCGTAAACACTTTCAGTAATATTTTTAGTTTCAGGCGTTGTTGACTCCTTTTTGTTTGTACAAGAATAGAGTGTTAAGGAAAATATTAAGGAGAGAAATAATTTTTGTTCAAATTTCATTATCAATATGGTAAGAGCTATGTTTTTTATATAAAGTACAAAAACTAGTGTATAGATAGTTATGCGACTTGCTAACAATTATTTTCTGTAGAGAAGTTAGTCGTAAGCGAGTAAAAAACATTTTGAATAAGTGTTTTCCTCATACTTATTACACACTATTGGTATTTATTTTTCAATTTAGCTTAAAGTTAGCAAAAAATGCTTTAGAAAAGTAAAACAAATAACAATTGAGTAATTTTTTCTAAAATGTTTACTTTTGAATAACAGAAAGTTATAAGGTTGTTAAAGGGCAATTTGAATTATCTTGAAAACAATAAATCAAGCGGTTTTTATTCAAACAACCATATGTTCTTTTTCTCTTATCAATTTAATTCTAAAATAAAAATTGGGTAAATAAAAAATAATACTATAACTTTGCCCCGTTCATTAACGTATTGATGTTATCAAGAAAGGTGGAGGGAATAGACCCTTTGAAACCTTAGCAACCCTTTGTGCAAACAAAGAAGGTGCTACATTCTACTGCTTAGGCAGAGAGATAACGAAAAGAATTTTACTTCCTCTTTTCCTGATAACATTACACTAAATATCAGGAATGTCAAACATTTATCAAGAAATACAAAAACGAATTCTCGTGCTCGATGGCGCTATGGGAACCATGCTTCAGGAATATAAATTTACTGAAGAAGATTTTCGTGGAGAACGTTTTAAAGATTACCCAACTCCGTTACAAGGAAACAACGATTTGTTGTCCATCACACAACCTGAAGCTGTAAAAGAAGTTCATAGAAAATACTTTGCAGCAGGAGCTGACATTGTAGAAACCAACACTTTTTCAGGAACTACTATCGCCATGGCAGATTACCAAATGGAAAATTTGGTATATGAGTTAAATTATGAATCTGCCAAAATAGCCAAAGAAGTAGCTGAGGAGTTCACTGCCAAAGAACCCCATAAACCTCGATTTGTAGCAGGATCTATAGGTCCTACAAACCGTACCGCAAGCATGTCTCCAGATGTAAATGATCCAGGATACAGAGCCATAACCTTTGATGAGTTACGAATTGCGTATAAACAACAAGTAGAAGCTTTGATAGATGGAGGATCAGATATTTTGTTAGTAGAAACTGTGTTTGATACCTTAAATGCAAAAGCCGCTTTATTTGCTATTGAAGAGGTAAAAGCGGAACGAAACATAGAAATTCCTATTATGGTTTCAGGAACCATTACCGATGCTTCTGGAAGAACATTATCAGGACAAACAGCTGAGGCTTTTCTAATTTCTATTTCTCATATTCCGCTACTATCTGTAGGGTTTAATTGCGCTTTAGGAGCCAATTTATTACAACCTCATTTAGAGGCGATAGCCTCTAAAACGGACTTTGCTATTTCTGCTCATCCAAATGCAGGATTACCCAATGCCTTTGGAGAATATGACGAAACTCCAGAAGAAACAGCGGAGCAAATAGAAGAATATTTAAAGAAAAACTTAATAAATATTATAGGAGGGTGCTGTGGTACCACGCCTAAACATATTTCAGCGATTGCAGCGGTAGCCGCTAAGTATAAACCACGTAAAGCTGAATTTGTTTCAGTAGTACAAAATAGTTAGTAGATGAGTGAGGAAAGACGATATATGAAGTTATCTGGTTTAGAACCGTTAATTATAACACCCGAAAGTAATTTTATCAATGTAGGTGAGCGTACAAACGTAGCAGGATCGCGTAAATTTCTTCGATTAATTAAAGAAGAAAAGTTCGATGAAGCCTTGGCTATAGCACGTCATCAAGTAGATGGGGGGGCACAAATCATTGATATTAATATGGATGACGGGTTAATTGAAGGGAAAGAAGCGATGGTACGTTTCTTAAACTTAATTGCATCTGAACCTGATATTGCCAGAGTTCCTATTATGATTGATAGTTCAAAATGGGAAATAATAGAAGCTGGATTACAGGTAGTACAAGGTAAATCGGTTGTAAATTCCATTTCTTTAAAAGAAGGAGAAGAAAAGTTTATTTGGGAAGCTACGCAGATTAAACGATACGGAGCCGCAGTAATTATCATGGCTTTTGATGAAGTAGGACAAGCCGATACCTACGAAAGAAGAATTGAAATTGCAGAACGTTCGTACAACATATTAACCGACATTGTCGGTTTTCCGCCAGAAGATATCATTTTCGATTTAAACATCTTTCCTGTAGCTACGGGAATGGAGGAGCATCGAAAAAATGCATTAGACTTTATTGAAGCTACCCGATGGGTACGTGAAAATTTACCCCATGTAAGTGTAAGTGGAGGGGTGAGCAACGTATCATTTTCTTTTAGAGGAAACAATGTGGTACGTGAAGCGATGCATTCGGTATTTCTATACTATGCTATTAAAGCAGGTATGAACATGGGAATTGTGAATCCGACAATGTTAGAAGTCTACGATGATATTCCGAAGGATTTATTAGAACATATTGAAGATGTTGTTTTAGATAGAAGAGATGATGCAACTGAACGTTTATTAGAGTTTGCAGAAACGGTAAAAGGAACTAAAAAAGAAAGTAGTGAGCAGATTTTAGAATGGAGAAGTTTACCGTTACAAGACCGTATAACACACTCTTTAGTAAAAGGAATAGATGCTTTTATTGAAGAAGATGCAGAAGAAGCACGTTTAAGTGTAGCAAAACCATTACACGTAATTGAAGGGCACTTAATGACGGGGATGAATGTAGTAGGAGACTTGTTTGGTGCAGGGAAAATGTTTTTACCACAAGTAGTAAAATCTGCCCGAGTAATGAAGAAAGCAGTAGCGTATTTGAATCCGTTTATTGAAGCTGAAAAAAGCGAAGAACAGAAAGCCATTGGAAAAATATTAATGGCAACGGTAAAAGGAGATGTACATGATATTGGTAAAAACATCGTATCTGTAGTGTTAGGTTGTAACAACTATGAAATTGTAGATTTAGGTGTGATGGTTCCACCAGAAAAAATTATAGAAACTGCTAAAAAAGAGAAGGTAGATGCTATTGGTTTAAGCGGATTGATAACTCCTTCGCTGGATGAAATGGTGTACTTGGCAAAAGAAATGGAACGTCAAAATTTAGAGATTCCATTATTGATTGGTGGAGCAACAACCTCAAAAGCACATACTGCTGTAAAAATAGACACACAATATAAAAATGCAGTAGTACATGTAAATGACGCTTCAAGAGCTGTAACTGTTGTAGGAGATTTATTAAACCAAGAAACCTCCAATGAATATGTGGCTAAGTTGAAAAAAGATTACGAAGAATTTCGTGATAAGTTCTTAAAACGAGGAAAACAAAAGCATTACATATCTATTGCAGAAGCAAGAGAGCGAAAATTTAAAATAGATTGGGGTACTACCAATATTACCAAACCTAGAGAACTAGGAGTACAAAAACTAGAACAAGTAAGTTTAAAAGATTTAGTACCGTATTTTGATTGGAGTCCGTTTTTCCGTTCGTGGGATTTACACGGAAAGTTTCCTGATATTTTAGAAGATGAAGTAGTAGGGGTAGAGGCAACCAATTTGTTTGCAGATGCTCAAAAGATGTTGCAACAAATTATAGAGAAACAAGCATTAAAGCCCAAAGCTATTTTTGGTTTGTTTGAAGCGAATTCTATTAACGACGATGATATTTCAGTTCAAAAGAAAGGAAAAGAAGTTGCTATATTTAGAACCTTACGTCAGCAATTAAAAAAGCGTGAAGGTAAACCAAGTTTTGCCTTGGCTGATTTTATTGCACCTAAAGAAACAGATAGATCGGATTATATAGGGGCTTTCTGTACAGCCATTTTTGGTGCTGATGAATTAGCGCTACAATACAAAGAAAATCACGACGATTACAATGCAATTATGGCACAAGCTATTGCCGATCGTTTTGCTGAAGCTTTTGCTGAATACTTGCATCACAGAGTAAGAACAAAACACTGGGGTTATGCTTCCGAAGAAAATTTAACGAATGATGAATTAATAAAAGAAGATTATAAAGGAATTCGTCCTGCTCCTGGATATCCTGCATGTCCAGATCATTTAGAAAAAGAAACGATTTGGGAACTTTTAGAAGTTGAAGAAAACATCGGGGTTAGCTTAACAGAAAGTTTAGCCATGTGGCCAGCAGCAGCTGTTTCAGGATATTATTTTGCCAATGAAGAAGCTAAATATTTTGGGTTAGGTAAAATAACAGACGACCAAGTAAGAGATTTTGCAGAACGGAAAAACATTTCCTTAGAAAAAGCCAGAAAATGGTTACACCCAAACATATCAGACAATTAAGAATAATTTAAAAATAAACAAACAAAAGAGCGTATTTAATTAACAATAAGTTTTAAGTTAGGTAAACTAAAAACTACAAAACAGTAGTAATATTGCCATATAAAAAATCAATAAAATTAGACAAATGAAAAAGTATAATTTAGAGATTCGATTTGCAATACAGCTACTGGTAATGGCAGCAATATCATTAATTGCAGCTTCATTAGTATAGTTAAATACGCCTTTATAAGATACACTTATATGAAGGTAATAGAACATTTAGAAAAAGCTAACGGAACATCATTGTTTTCGTTTGAAATACTTCCACCGTTAAAGGGAGATACAATAGAATCAATATTCAAAAATATTGATCCGTTAATGGAGTTTAATCCTCCTTTTATAGACGTAACCTATCATCGTGAAGAATACGTGTATAAAGAGTTAGGAGATGGACTCTTAAAAAAACAGGTTGTAAAAAAACGCCCAGGTACTGTTGGTATTTGTGCGGCTATTCAAAATAAATACCAAGTAGATGCTATTCCACATATTTTATGTGGAGGGTTTACCAAAGAAGACACTGAAAACTTTTTAATAGACCTCGATTTTTTAGGAATAGATAATGTAGTTGCATTGCGTGGTGATGCAGTAAAAAGCGAAACTTATTTTAAACCAGAAAATGATGGACATGCGTATGCAAGTGAGTTAGTTACACAAATAGAAAACTTAAATAAAGGAAGGTATTTGGATGATGATTTGCAAAACTCATCAAAAACTGATTTTTGTATTGGTGTAGCAGGATATCCTGAGAAGCACATGGAAGCGCCAAGTTTAGATTCTGATATTCACTTTTTAAAGAAGAAGATAAAAAATGGAGCAAACTATGTGGTAACACAAATGTTTTTCGATAATCAAAAGTATTTTGAGTTTGTAGAAAAATGTAGAGAAGAAGGTATAACTGTTCCAATTATTCCGGGTTTAAAACCTATTTCAACCAAAAAACAGTTGAATTTAATTCCACACCGTTTTAAGGTAGATTTACCTGATGCTTTGGTAAAAGAGGTTGTGAATTGTAAGAGTAATGCAGAGGTACGACAAGTAGGAGTGGAGTGGTGTATTGCTCAAAGTAAGGAGTTACAACAAAAAGGAGTACCTATTTTACATTATTACTCAATGGGAAGATCAACCAATATTCAACAAATTGCAGAGGCAGTGTTTTAATAAAAATATGTCATTTCGAGAGAAAAGAGAAATCATAAGGTTCAGCGAAGCTAAATCTCATTAAAGTGAGTTACTCATTTTTTTAAGATTTCTCACACTTCGTTTCACTCGGTTCTAAATGACGTTAACAAGAGTTTTTTTGTTACTATATTATCTATGTCATTCCGAACGGTAGAGAGGTATCGTCTTTTATGTGACAAAATTGAAAGTAATATATTTACGTGTTAAATAATGAAAAAGATGAAATTACCATTATATCAAATAGACGCTTTTACAGATAAAGTTTTTGGAGGGAATCCTGCTTGTGTTGTTCCATTACAAAATTGGTTACCAGATGAAGTTCTTTTAAAAATAGCAAAAGAAAACGCTGTGGCAGAAACAGCATTTTTTGTTGATAAAGGAGAGAAAATACATTTAAGATGGTTTACTCCAGAAATTGAAATGGATTTATGTGGACATGCAACACTTGCCACAGCTCACTGCTTACACTCAATTTTAAACTATCCTCATAACAAAATAGTATTCGAAACGTTGAGTGGTGATTTAACTATTATGATTGAAAAGGACTTTTATTCGATGGATTTACCCTCTCGAATGCCTGTTGCTTCTGAGTTACCTGAAATTATTCAGAAGTCTTTAAACATAGCACCTAAAGAGGTTTTAAAATCTAGAGATTATGTATTAGTATATGATTCTGAAGAGGAAATAAAAAATATAAAAGTAGATAGACAGACCTTTGATCAAATAAATTTAGATCCAGGAGGGGTAGTAGTTACAGCTGTAGGAAATAATTCCGATTTTGTATCAAGATATTTTACACCACAATCCTCTATTTTAGAAGATCCTGTTACTGGTTCTTCTCATTGTTCGTTGGTACCATTTTGGAGTTCTCGATTGAATAAAGATAATCTTGATGCAATACAAGTTTCTGAAAGAGTAGGAGTATTAAAGTGCCAAAATAAAAAGGATAGGGTCATAATTAGCGGTAAAGCTAAAACGTATTCAGAAGGAAACTTATGGATAGAATAACTAGTATTTAAAGAATTGTCATTTCGAACGAGTGAAACGGAGTATGAGAAACCTTAAAGTCTTTAGTTTCTTATTAGTTTAAGATTTAGCTTTGCTGAACCTTTCTCCCTCTGGTCGAAATGGCGTATTAACACTTTTGAGCACTCACAAACTTCTCTTGAATAATTTGTGCGACAGGCTTGTTTTCAATTTTACTTTCAAGCCAAGAGAGAATATCTAAATATAAAAAAGCTCTTTTTTCATACGGATGGTTTTCATATACTTTTAATCGATCGTATATTTTTTTAAACTCCTTTTTTATTTGGTGTGGGTATACATCTCCTAAGGCTTTGATGGATGAAATAAATTCTTTTTGTACTTCTTGCAAGTTCTCCATTTTTAGTAAAAAACGATAGGTGTCTTTAAATTGACGTTCTAAATCGTAATCTAGCCCACATTCATAGTGAGCAATTAAACATAACACTCTAGCAAAGCACTGTAAATCTTGTGCCACATCAATATTTTTAGATTTGATGATTTTATTCAGGTATAAAATACACTCTTTGTTTTTACCCATACCAAAGTACAAACAAGCAATTTTATAGTAAAAAACTACAATATGATGCGTATCTAAACGGTCTTTGTACTCATCTATTTTATCATTAATAATATCTACTAGGTATTCACCTTCTGAAAAGTTACCTTCTAAGAAATGTAGGTGTAATTTATTAGCATAATAGTATAAAAAGGTTAAGATTTCTGTGTTACTATTTTGAGGAATAGTTTTCTCTTCAATTTCCTCTTCAAAAGCTGAGAGTTCTTCTTTAAACTTATCATAATGCTTTATAAAAAATAAGCTCTCTAATAAGTAGTTTTTCCCTTTTAAATAAAAAACAGGATGCAAAGAAATATTCTTAGTATCATTCTTAAATAAATCAACCCATTTATTAGCGTATTTATAACTTTGTAAAAAATCTTGAGTTAAAAAACTATGCCATAAGTGTGCTTTGTACAGCCATAACTTTTCTCTAAAACCCAATTCTTCATATGTATATTCAGGAAGTTTAGAATAAAAGTAAGTATTTACTCGTTGCAGTTCTTCATCGTTTTTTACGTAGCCATTTTTAAGCAATGTTCCATACAGTTGTAGCGACAAGTTTGATAATTTACTGGCGATAACATTTTGCATGCTAAGCTCTTTTGCCTGAATAGTTAATTCGTCAGAACGCGTATCAATACTTCGGGTTATATACTGACTTTCAATGACTTTTTCAAGCTCAACAATTTCATAAGCAACATTCTTTTCTTCATTTTCAACCGCCATATTTTTTGCTTTGTCAAGCAGTTTTAAACTTTGCTTGTACAACCCTTTTTGATATAAAACTGTAGCAAAATCTAGCTGCTCACGTATTTGAATTCTAATGTTTTTATGGGCAGGATTCATACGAAGACTAGTTAGTATTTGCTTGTATAAATGAGCTTTTAGGTTAGATAATTGTTGTTTACTCACCACACCGCTATCAATAATAGCCTTTTCGTTATAACTCTTTTGTTTTTCAAGTAATTTAAAAAGCGCAAAAAATTTAGCATCTACATTACCTCCTAAACGACCAACATATAAATTAAACTGACGTTTTTCTGACTTTGATAAAGACTTAATCAAAACAAACAAAGCGTCATTTTGTTGGTTGGAGAATGTAATTGTTTTACGCATAACTTTTTGTTTTTCAGTATTTTATTTTTGTTTTTTGTCGTTTTGATATCGTAACTAACTCATTAAAAAAGAGCTTGCTAGAAAAGCCAATATATACATTTGGTTTTTATTTTGATAATCATATTTAGATTTATGCAAAGCGATAAAATTCAAATTTTCGATACCACATTACGAGACGGAGAGCAAGTCCCAGGATGTAAATTAGATACCCAACAAAAGCTAGTTATTGCCGAAAGACTCGATTTTTTAGGAGTTGATGTAATTGAAGCAGGCTTCCCAGTATCAAGTCCAGGAGACTTTACTTCGGTACAAGAAATAGCTAAATTAGTTAAAAATGCTACTGTATGCGGATTAACAAGAGCCGTTAAAAAAGATATTGAAGTAGCAGCAGATGCTTTAAGATTAGCTAGCAAACCTAGAATTCATACAGGTATTGGTACTAGTGATTCACATATTCAGTATAAATTCAATGCTTCGAAAGAAGAAGTAATTAGGCGAGCAAAAGAAGCTGTCTCGTACGCAAAAAACTTTGTAGACGATGTAGAGTTTTATGCAGAAGATGCAGGTAGAACCGATAATGCTTTTTTAGCCAAAGTTTGTGAAGAAGTTATAAAATCAGGAGCAACAGTGTTGAATATTCCTGATACTACAGGGTATTGTTTACCTGAAGAATATGGAGCGAAAATCAAGTATTTAAAAGACAATGTAAAAGGCATTGAAAATGTAATTATTTCATGCCATTGCCATAACGATTTAGGCTTAGCCACAGCAAATTCTATTGCAGGAGTTATTAATGGTGCGCGTCAAATAGAATGTACGGTCAACGGAATAGGAGAGCGTGCAGGAAATACGGCTTTAGAAGAAGTAGTAATGATTTTAAAACAGCATCCATATTTAAATCTTCAAACAGATATTAACACCAAATTACTATACGATACAAGTATGATGGTTCGTGAACGCATGGGAATGCCTGTACAACCTAACAAAGCCATTGTAGGAGCAAATGCCTTTGCACATAGCTCAGGAATTCATCAAGATGGAGTTATCAAGAATCGTGAAACGTATGAAATTATCAATCCAGCAGATGTAGGAGTCACAGAAAGTGCTATTGTATTAACCGCAAGAAGCGGAAGAGCAGCCTTAGCATATCGAGCAAAAAAGATAGGATATGAGCTAACCAAAATTCAGTTAGATACAGCTTATAAAACGTTTTTACAGTTTGCTGACAGGCAAAAAGAAGTAATCGATGAAGATATTCATCAGATTATGAAACAAGTAAATAAAATTTCAAAAATAGCCATAGCTTAATGGGAAAGACATTATTTGATAAAGTATGGGATGCGCATGTAGTGGATACTGTAAAAGACGGTCCACAAATATTATACATAGACAAACACTTAATTCATGAAGTAACCAGTCCGCAAGCTTTTAACGAGTTAAAAGAGCGTAATATTCCAATTGCACGACCAGACAAAACAGTAGCAACAGCCGATCATAATACACCAACCGTAAATCAACATTTACCAATAAAAGATGAATTATCAAGGCAACAACTAGAGCAGTTAACACAAAACTGTAAAGAAAACGATATTACTCTATATGGTTTAGGACATCGATATAATGGAATTGTACACGTTATGGCTCCCGAATTAGGGATAACACAACCAGGAATGACTATGGTTTGTGGAGATAGTCATACATCAACGCACGGTGCTTTTGGTACTATTGCTTTTGGTATAGGAACAAGTCAAGTAGCACAAGTATTTGCAAGTCAATGTTTATTGTTAGAAAAACCTAAGAGCATGCGTGTAACTGTAAAAGGTAAACTTAAAAATGGAGTGTTACCCAAAGATGTAATCTTATATATTATAGCGCAATTAGGAACAAATTCAGGTACAGGATATTTTTGTGAATATGCAGGAAATGTATTTGAAGAAATGTCTATGGAAGGTCGTATGACCGTGTGTAATATGAGTATCGAAATGGGAGCAAGAGGAGGTATGATTGCTCCTGATAAAACCACTTTTGAATATATTAAAGAACGTGAGTTTGCACCAAAAGGAGACGAGTTTGATAACAAAGTAACCTATTGGAAAACATTAAAGACAGATAAAAGTGCAAAATTTGATAAAGAATACACTTTTAAGGCAGAAGACATAGAACCAATGCTTACTTACGGAACCAACCCAGGAATGGGTATAAAAATTTCAGAGAACATCCCCCAATTTAATGATGCTTCCTTTGAAAAGTCGTTACAGTATATGAACTTTAAAAAAGGAGCATCATTAATTAATACACCCGTTAACTATGTATTTATAGGAAGTTGTACAAACTCTAGGATAGAAGATTTTAGAGTAGCAGCAAACTATATAAAAGGAAAGCAAAAAGCAGCGAATGTAAATGCGTGGTTAGTACCAGGATCCCAACAAGTAGCAAAACAAATAAAACGAGAAGGTTTACAAGAAGTTTTTGAAGCAGCAGGATTTCAGTTACGACAACCAGGTTGCTCAGCATGTTTAGCAATGAATGACGATAAAATACCAGAAGGAGAATACTGTGTATCAACCTCAAATAGAAACTTTGAAGGACGTCAAGGACAAGGAGCAAGAACCATTTTAGCAAGTCCGTTAATGGCTGCAGCAACAGCAGTAGAAGGAAAAATCACTGACTTTACAAAACAATTAAACTAATGGAGAAATTTGTTAAACTAATAGATACGGCCATACCATTACCGACGGAGAACATAGATACCGACCAAATAATACCCGCACGATTTTTAAAATCAACTAATAAAGAAGGGTTTGGAGACAATGTGTTTAGAGATTGGCGCTACAATAAAAATGGTAGTTTAAATGAAGACTTTGTTTTAAACAATACAAATTATACAGGAAGCATTTTAATAGCAGGAGATAATTTCGGATGTGGCTCAAGTAGGGAACATGCTGCATGGGCATTAGCAGGCTACGGATTTAAAGTAGTTATCAGTAGTTTTTTTGCAGATATTTTTAAAGGAAATGCGCTTAATAACGGAATATTACCAGTACAAGTACCCAAAGAATATTTAGCAAAACTGTTAAAAAAAGTAACTGAATTACCAGACACAACTATTATAGTTGACTTAGAAAATCAAAAACTAAAAACCCCCATAGGTAATGTAGATTTTGAAATAAACCCGTACAAAAAACTATGTATGATAAATGGTTATGACGATATAGATTTTTTAATCAGTAAAAAAGATAAAATAACAGCTTTTGAAGCAAAAATGATATAAAAAGAATAAAGATGAAATATAATATAACCGTAATTCCAGGCGATGGAATAGGACCTGAAGTAACAGAGCAAGCAAAAAAAGTGCTTAGAGCTGTTGGTAATGTGTTTGATCACACATTCTTATTTAAAGAAACATTAATGGGAGCCTGCGCTATTGACCAAACAGGAAATCCGTTACCTGAAGAAACCATCGAATTATGTAAAAAAAGCGATGCTATATTGTTTGGTGCTATTGGAGATCCAAAATACGATAATGATCCTACAGCAAAAGTACGTCCAGAGCAAGGATTACTACGTTTAAGAAAAGAGTTAGGACTATTTTGTAATGTTCGTCCTGTAAAAGCGTATGACACGTTAATTCATAAGTCACCTTTAAAGAAAGATAGAATTGAAGGAACAGATATTGTTATTTATAGAGAGCTAACAGGAGGAATCTATTTTGGTATTAAAGAACTGAGTGATGATGGAAAGCATGCTTTTGATGGTTGTTCTTATACTGTAGAAGAAATAGAACGAATGGCACATTTAGCTTTTCAAGCAGCTCAAAAAAGACGTAAAAAACTAACGTTGGTAGATAAAGCCAATGTATTAGAAACCTCAAGGCTGTGGCGTAAAACTGTTGGAGATTTAGCAACTCAATACCCTGACGTTGAAGTAGACTATTTATTTGTTGATAATGCAGCGATGAAGTTAATTTTAAACCCAAAAGATTTTGATGTTATTTTAACCGAAAACCTTTTTGGAGACATTCTTTCTGACGAAGCAAGTGTTATAGGAGGTTCTATAGGTTTGTTAGCTTCCGCTTCAGTAGGAAAAGAAAATGCGCTATTTGAACCTATTCATGGATCTTTTCCACAAGCAAAAGGAAAAGACATCGCTAACCCATTAGCATCCATACTATCATCTGCATTATTGTTAAGACACTTAGAATTACATACAGAGGCAGATACAGTAGAGAGTGCTGTTCAAAAATCATTAGAACTGGGTATTACTACAGAAGACATCAATTCAGAAAATCCATTTTCTACTAGTAAAGTAGGAGATTTTATAGCGGACTATATCTATAACCAAGAAGATAGTGATATGAATTTCCAAAATATACACATGGGTCAAAGCACTATTATATAAGTTATAAATACTGTAAATTAACCGTAAACTTCCTTTAACTATTCCTGTTAAAGGAAGTTTTGTTTTTAAGTAATTGATAATGTGTTTGTTAATTGTTTAAAAAACTGCTACATTGTTTAGTATTTAATATTTTATGATTTTTTTGTTTAAATATTCTTTTTTTTAACACTTTTTACGGTTTTATTTTAAAAATATGGATCTAAAGTGTAGATTTACAGCGAATTAAAAAACCCTTCATATTATGAAAAAAACAAAGTTAGCCCTAATTATGGGCTTGTCTGTAGGTGTGTTCTTCACCTCATGTTCAAGTGAAAACGAACAAATTAAAGAGCCGGATGCTATACTACAATATAGCGATAACCCAGGACTCAAACCTGTACCTCAAGAGGTTGTTGATGCTGCAGCCAAATTGGAGCTAAATGTAAATCATATTCGTTATGACAATTTTTATTTCCCTGATGGAACTTCAGAAGCACGCTTATTCTTAGAAGAGGATGTTGTAATGACAGAAGATCAGTTGTTTGCTATGGCTAAAGCTAAAGATGAAAATCAATCTGCTCGTCAATACTCTACTAACAATTTAGTATCTCAAGGTAGAAATATTTCTATCGTAGGATACACAGGTGGTGGTGGATATGGTCTTTCTACTAAAGAGCGAACAGCATTACAATGGGCGGTAGACAATTACAACCGTTTAAGTGGTGTATCTATTAGCTTTACATTAAGTTTTGGAACTAATTACAGCAACAAAGATATGGTAGTGTACCATAACCCAACTCAATCTGGAGCAGGTGGTAGTGCAGGTTTCCCAAGCAATGGTTTACCTTACAAGTTCGTACAAATATATGGTTTAGATAACTATGATACGAATGTTGTAGAGCATGTAATTACACACGAGATTGGACACTCAGTAGGGTTTAGACATACTGATTGGTTTAGCCGTCAAAGTTGTGGACAAAATACCAATGAAGGTACTGCAGGTGTAGGAGCTAACCATGTATCTGGTACACCAACAGGATACGATTCAACTTCAGTTATGTTAGCGTGCTTTAGCTCTAACGAAGACGGAGAGTTTAATGGTAACGACATTACAGCATTACAAAATATGTACTAAGAAATAACTAACCTTAATACATAGTGTAAACCACCGATTAAAAGTCGGTGGTTTTTTTATTGTTAATATTCCTTAGTTTATCATTTATTTTCCTGAGCTTATAAAAAAAATATTTTTAAAAACGTGAGTCCAAAATACTTTTGAGGCATCTAATAATAAAAACATACCATGATGAACACAAAAAGAGAACTTATTTTTTTAAGAACATTTGCAGTAAGTATAACAGCATTAATAGGAGTTTTAACTACTGTAGCCTTTAAAAATAAAGAGAATACACAATTTGATACTATTGATGTAAAAAGAATTAATATCATAGAAAATGATGGAACAGTAAAAATGTTAATTACAAATGCAGCAAACTTTCCTAGTAAAGGCGATAAGATTAATGGAAGAGTTTATCACGAAAGAAAAAAGAGAGCAGGAATGCTTTTTTATAATGAAGAAGGTATAGAGTGTGGCGGATTTATTTATGATGGTAAAAAAACTGAAAAAGGACATAGTTCAGGATTATCATTAACATTTGATCAGTATGATGGAGACCAAGTAATGCAGCTCATAACTACAGATGCAAAGAGAGATGGAAAAAGGTACAAAGCAGGTAGGTTAGTATTTAATGATAGAGGAGATAACGAAACCCAAGAAAAGACTCAAAAAATAAGTGAAGAATTAAGAGCTATTAAAGATCCTGCTGAAAGAAGAGCTAAGTTTAAAGAGTATCAACAAAAAGGAATGATAGGTGGGGTACCAAGAGTAGCTTTAGGGCAAACACCAGGAAAACAAAACGGATTATTTTTATACGATTCTAACGGAAAAACAAGAGCTAAGTTTATTATAGATGAGGATAATAAAATAAAATTAGAAGCTTATGATGAGAAAGGAAATACAGTAAGTACTTGGCCAGAAGTTAAATAGAAATACTAGAGTTTGCGGTGAGATTCAATCAGAAGTTTCATCGCAAATTTGATATATTTGTGAGTACTGATATGAAAACAAACACATCCTTTTTTAGAGAAAATGCTACATTTTTAATCTTTCTCTTTACCTTTTGCTTAATATTTATTTTAAAAAATCAATTTGGGAATTCAGATTCTTGGAAAGATTTTATCTTTTATCCTGATGCTCCCTTTTGGTATTTTTTTAAAGCAGTTTTTATTTTTTGGTGGGTTAGTTTTATCAAAAAGAGTATTAATAAAAACTCAAAAAAACAAACTTCATTAAGTAGAAGATATGTGCATTTTTTTGGAATAGGCTTGTTAACATATTTAGTGATAGGAAATAGTTTCGGATTAATTGTTGCGTTCATTTTTGATACCTATTCCAGAAACTTTGGTTCTGTTTATCATATAATATATGTCAATATAAATTCTGTAATTGACTTTATTATTTTTGGAGGATTTTCATTAGCCTACTTGTATTATAAAGAAAATGTTGCTTATCAAAAACAGGTAGCTGCCTATGAAATAAGTAAAGCTAAAAATGAAATAACACAATTAAAAACACAATTAAACCCTCACTTTTTATTTAATAATCTAAATATTTTAGATCAACTTATTGAAGAAGATACTCAAAGAGCTTCTTTATTTTTAAATCGTTTTGCAGAATTATATAGATATAGCTTACATAGTTCAGATAAACAACTGGTTACATTAAAAGAAGAGTTGTTTTTTACAGAGGGGTATTTTAAGTTAATGGAAGAAAAGTATGAAGGTTATTATAAACTAAATATAGCATCAACTTTATACACAAAAAACATTGTAGTACCCCCATTTTGTTTACAAGTTCTTATAGAGAATGCAATCACTCACAATAAAGGAACCTCCGAATCACCCGTAGATATTACTATAACAGAGGATGAAGGAATTAAAGTAACAAATAATAAAGCACTATACGCTACAAGAAGAAAAGGTAATGGAATGGCGTTGATTAACTTATCAAAACAATTTGAGTTACTTGCTGAAAATACTATTAAAATACGTGAAACTGAAAAGGAGTTTGAAGTTGTTTTACCATTAATACCATCTCATAAATCTGTATAAAAATGATAAAAGCACTTATTGTTGAAGACGAATTACCAGCTAGAAAAAAACTAAAAAAATATATAGAAAGTTATCATGAACCTATCACTGTGGTAGATGAGTTTGAAACGGTAGAAGAGGTGCTTCAGTTTTTTGAATCAACTTCTGATATTGACTTGATTTTTTCTGATATAGAATTACGAGACGGCAATGTTTTTGATGCTTATAATAAGCTACAAATTCAAGTACCAATTATTTTTATAACAGCATACAATCAGTTTTGGATGCATGCTTTTGAAACCAGTGGTATAGAGTATTTATTAAAACCTTATTCGTTTGAACGTTTTGAAAAAGCAGTAAATAAGTATTCAAACTTAAAGAGTTCAATGAAGGATGAAAGTAACCATAATGTTTTGCAAAAATTAGATGCTTATCTAGCAAATCAAACAGCTCAAACACCTAAAAGCTATCAAGATTTTATTGCTGTTAAATCTTCTCAGTATACCTACTTCTTAAAGATGGAAGAGGTAATGTATTTTCAAGCAGATTATGGAATTGTAACAGCATACGATATAAATAATAAAAAACATGTATTAAATCAATCTTCTTTAAAAGCATTAGAAGAAATAATAAATCCTAGCGTGTTTTTTAAAATTAATAGAGGCGAACTACTCAATAGAAACTATATAGAAAAGATAAGTAGGTATAATAAAAATGTAGTAGCCATCAATCTAAAAAACAGCAAAACAGTTTTAAAAACCAGTCAAAATAAAACAGCAGAGTTTACGAAGTGGTTAGGAGTGTAAAGACTACATATACAAACAAAAATGAAAAGCAAGATGATTTCCATCTTGCTTTTATAAATGAGTTAAAATAAATTAAGCTTCTCACGTATTTTATCCAAACACAAATTATCAATACTCCCTATATGCGTATGTTTTTTAGAAGTATCAGGAGTATACGTTCCCTTGTTAACTTCACCACCAATTTTTTGGTAGGCTTCTCTAAAACTCATCCCATTTTCAACTAAAGTATTGATATTGTCTACCGTAAATAGATATTTATACTTTTCATCCTGTAGGTCAATATCCTTTACAATAATTTGCTGAATAGAATAGTCAAAAATATCCAACACATCTTTTAGTTCTTCAAAAGCGTTGATGATATTTTCTTTTAATAACTGATAATCTCTATGATATCCACTCGGTAAATTGTTAGTAATTAACAAGGTTTCGGTATACAACGCTTGAATTTTATTGCACTTACCTCTAATGAGTTCAAACACATCAGGATTCTTTTTATGCGGCATAATGCTGCTGCCTGTGGTTAATTCATCAGGAAAAGAAATAAAGTCAAAATTCTGACTCATATACAGACAAATATCCATGGCAAAACGAGCTAAGGTATTACTTACACTTCCTAATGCCATGGTAAGCGTACGCTCACTTTTTCCTCTGCTCATTTGTGCAGCAACCACATTGTACTTTAAGGTTTCAAATCCAAGTTCTTTGGTAGTAAATTCTCTATCAATAGGGAACGAACTACCATACCCAGCCGCAGAACCTAACGGATTTTGATCTACTGTTTTTAGTGCTGCATCTACCATGTACAAATCGTCAATTAGCAATTCAGCATACGCAGAAAACCATAACCCGAATGAAGAAGGCATTGCCACTTGTAAGTGGGTGTACCCAGGTAATAACTTGGTTTTATGTTCTTCTGCCAACTCTAATAACGTACTGAAAAGTGTTTTAGTTTTATTAGAAATCAGCTGTAAATTGTCTTTATAATACAACTGCAACGCCACTAAAACTTGATCGTTTCTGGAACGTGCTGTGTGTATCTTTTTACCAACTTCACCGCACATGTTGGTTAATTCAAACTCAATTTTAGAATGTACATCTTCAAACTGAGGATCAATTACAAAAGTACCGCCTGCCACTTGCTGTTGTAGTGTAGCAATTCCACTAGTTACTTGCGTTAATTCTTCCGAAGTAATAATACCGATGGAAGCCAGCATTTTTGCATGTGCTAATGATGCTTGCAAGTCATACGGTGCAATGTGTATGTCTATTTCTATATCGTTTCCAACAGTGAAATGCTCTATTTTTTTATCTATGGATAATCCTTTGTCCCAAAGTTTCATGTTTTTATGTTTTTTAATTAGTACTGAGTATTGAGAAGTTAGTATTGAGTGTTAAACACTATAACTAACAAAATTCTCATTGTTTGTTTGTCACCTCGAACGTATGTGAGAGGTCTCAAACTTATGAGTTACTCTTTTGATTGAGATTTAGCTACACTGAACCTTACGGTTTCTCTCTTCGTTCGGAATGACGATTGTTTTTTAGAGCCAAGAGAATAGACCGCTTCGCTACTAGAATAAAGACTTTCTATAATTAAGTCTTTTTTCTTTTCTCTTTTTTCTCGTTTCTTTCTTATAATACTTTCTCTAATAATTGAATATACAATTCAATTCCTTCCTCAATTTCTTGAAGGTAAATAAACTCATCAGCGGTGTGTGAGCGAGTACTATCACCAGGTCCTAATTTTAATGACGGACAACTCAACACTGCTTGGTCAGATAGGGTAGGAGAACCATAGGTTTTTCTTCCTAAAGCCAATCCTGCTTGTACCAATGGATGCTCTTTTGGTATTGACGATGAATTTAAATTCAAACTTCTTGGATGTATGTTACAAGGTGCGTTTTGCTGTAAATAATCGCTTACTTCTTGATTGGTGTATTTATCGTTTACGCGAACATCTACCACTAATTTTACTTCGGAAGGAACAGCGTTGTGTTGTTTCCCTGCATTGATTTGTGTTACTGTTAACTTAACCTCACCCAAGGTTTCCGAAGTTTTTTCAAATGATAAATCTTTAAACCATTGTAATACATCAATGGTGTTATAAATAGCATTATCGTGGTTCGGATGTGCGGCATGACTTGGGGTTCCTTTTACCTCAGCATCAAAAACTACCAAGCCTTTTTCGGCAATAGCTAATTGCATTAAGGTAGGTTCTCCCACAATCGCTACATCAATGTTAGGTAAGGTTTTTAGTAATCCATTTAAACCGTTAGGACCGCTGCTTTCTTCTTCGGCAGTTCCTGCAAATACCAAATTATACGCTAAGTTTTCTTTTTGATAGAAATAGGTATAGGTTGCTAGTAATGATACCAAACAGCCTCCCGCATCGTTACTTCCCAAACCATAGAGTTTTCCTTCTTCCACAATCGCTTTAAAAGGATCTTTGGTATAGCCGTTATTAGGTTTTACGGTATCGTGGTGAGAGTTTAGTAACAGCGTAGGTTTACTATCATCAAAATGTTTGTTTACCGACCATACATTGTTCTGTGTTCTGGTATACGGAATATCAAATTCTTGAAACCAGTTTTCCAATAGTAGGGCAGTAGCATCTTCTTCCGAAGAAAAAGAAGGAGTTTCTATCAAGTTTTTTAATAGGCTGATAGCTTTTGTAGTGAGTCTTTGTATCATGATAGTTGTAATGAGGTGTGTTTGTTTTTTGAGTTAAATACCATAGCTGTATTGCCTATGTGTACTTTTTGAACATTGTTTTTTAGGGCATGAAAGCAATTGTCTAACTTAGGAAGCATTCCTTCAAAAATGACTCCATCAGTTTTTAGTTGAGTATAGGTTTCTAACGTGATTTGTTCAATAACAGAAGTATCATCAGAAACATCATTTAATACTCCTGGTTTTTCAAAACAGTAGTACAATTCTGTATTAAAATCAGCAGATAACCCTATAGCCAATTCAGCAGCAATAGTAT
Source organism: Tenacibaculum sp. 47A_GOM-205m (assembly GCF_000518405.1). Lineage (NCBI taxonomy): Bacteria > Pseudomonadati > Bacteroidota > Flavobacteriia > Flavobacteriales > Flavobacteriaceae > Tenacibaculum > Tenacibaculum sp. 47A_GOM-205m. Next base: position 50,062 of record NZ_JADN01000007.1, read on the forward strand.
CGGCGTTGGTATTGAGTAATTGTCCGTTTGCATCGTGCGTAATTGCACAAAACACTGGAGTTACTTTGTTATTAATTAATGCCGTTACTACTTGCGGATTCACGGTGACAACGTCGCCAGCAAATCCATAATCTATAGGTTCAGCAGGACGTTTGGTTGATATAATTGTGTTTCCATCAGCTCCTGTAAAACCTATGGCGTTGGCGTTGTACGCTTGTAACTGCGCAACAATTTGCTTGTTGATTTTACCTGCATATACCATAGTAATCAAATCTAAAGTTTGTGAATCAGTTACACGTCTGCCATCAATCATAGTTACAGGAATATTCAATTCTTTAGCTAATTCAGAAGCTAATTTTCCACCACCGTGTATCAATACTTTAGGTCCTTTTAACTGAGCGAAATCAGCTAAGAAGCTATGTAGGGCTGTCTCATCATTAATGATGTTTCCGCCTATTTTAACAATCTTTATGGTTTTCATAATTCTCCTAAAATTTGTTGTAAAACTATTTGGGCAGCAAAGGTTCTGTTGTTGGCTTGTTCAATGACAAGAGAATTATCACCATCTAAAACAGCATCTTCTGCTACTACATTTCTTCTAATAGGCAAACAGTGCATAAACTTAGCATTGCCAATTTTTTCTTTGGTGATCATCCAGTTTTTGTCTTGGCTTAATATTTTTCCGTAATCATTAAAAGAACTCCAGTTTTTAGCATAGATAAAGTCGGCATTTTCAAAAGCTTTCTCTTGATTGTACTCTACAGGAAACTCTTTCGTAATTTCAGAATCTAACTCGTACCCTTCGGGATGCGTTATAACAAACTCTACATCCATTTTGTGCATGAGGTGAACAAAAGCATTGGCAACCGAATGTGGTAATGCTTTGGGGTGTGGAGCCCAAGACAACACAACTTTAGGTTTGTCAACTTTTTTAGTTTCTGTAATGGTAATGGCATCTGCTAAGGCTTGTAGTGGATGATCGGTTGCGCTTTCCATATTGATAACAGGTACCGTAGCATATTTTACAAAACTGTTGAGTACAATTTCAGAGGTATCTTTTTCTTTGTCTTTCAACGTTGGAAAAGCTCTTACTGCAATCATATCAGCATATTGAGAAATTACCATGGCAGCCTCTTTAATATGTTCTGAAGTACTTAAATTCATCACAGTACCGTCTTCAAATTCCATATTCCAAGCATTGGTAATGTTTAACACACTTACTTCCATACCTAAGTTTTTAGCCGCTTTTTCGGTGCTTAATCTTGTACGTAAACTAGCATTGAAAAAAAGCATGACTAAGGTTTTATGTTGTCCTAAATCAGCAAACTGATAGGGATTTTCTTTTAATTGAATTGCCTTTTGAATGGTGTTTGAAAGGTTTTCAATGTCGTTTAGGCTGGTGTATTTCTTCATGACAGTTCCTTTTTTAAAGCTTCAAAAAACACATCGATATGTTGCTTTTGAATGGTTAGTGGCGGAAGAATTCTTAATAAGTTAGGATTCTTAGCACTTCCTGTAAAAATGTGATGCTTGAATATTAGATTCTTTCTTAATTCAGCAATAGGAAAATCGAATTCTAACCCTAACATGAGACCTCTACCTTTTACAGTTGTTATCTGCGGAATTAAAGCTGCTTGTTCTATAAAATACTTAGCCATTTGCTCTGCGTTTTCCATCAATTGCTCCTTTTCAATGGTTTCAATAACTGCTAAGGAAGCAGCACAGGCTAAGTGATTTCCTCCGAATGTAGTTCCTAGTAAACCGTAAGAAGCCTCAATACTTGGATGGATTAAGATTCCCCCAACAGGGAATCCATTCCCCATTCCTTTTGCCATAGAAATGATATGCGGAGTAATGCCGTGTTTTTGAAAAGCAAAGAAATCACCCGTTCTACCAAATCCGCACTGAATTTCATCAGCAATAAGTAAGGTGTTGTATTGCTTGCATAGTTTTTCTAATCCTTGGTAAAAAGTAGTTGATGTTTCGTCCAACCCACCAATACCTTGAATGGTTTCTATGATAATAGCACAAACATCATTGTCTTGTAAAGCTTTTTCAACACCTTCCAAGTCTTCAAATTCTAAAAAGATAACTTCTTGCTGCGCATTGATAGGCGCTACAATCTTAGGATTATCGGTTGCCGCTACCGCAGCAGAAGTACGCCCGTGAAACGAATTTTTAAAAGCAATTACTTTTTGCTTACCCGTATGAAAAGAGGCTAACTTTAAAGCATTTTCATTGGCTTCGGCTCCCGAATTACACAAGAATAACTGGTAGTCTTTACAGCCAGATATGTTTTCTAATTGTGAAGCTAACTCAACTTGTAACGGATTCTGAATCGCGTTGCTATAAAAGCCTAGTTTGCTTACTTGTTCACTAATGTTTTTTACATAGGTAGGGTGTGAGTGCCCAATAGAAATTACGGCATGTCCGCCATATAAATCTAAATACTCTGTGCCTTTATCGTCGTATACATATACACTGTTGGCGGTTACTGGGGTGATATCAAATAGAGGATATACGTTAAATAAACTCATTATGGTGTTTTTTTTATGGTGTTAATTTTATTAAAAGAGGCTACCATTCCTTGTATTAATGCTGCACTTAATCCTTTGTGTTCCATTTCATTCAAACCTTCAATGGTACAGCCTTTTGGAGTGGTAACTTTATCGATTTCTTCTTCAGGATGATTTCCTGTGGCTATGAGTAGGTTGGCAGCACCTTCACTAGTATGCATAGCGAGTTCTTGTGCTTCTTTTGCATCGAAACCTAACTGAATAGCTGCTTGTGTAGTTGCCCGTATTAAGCGCATCCAAAAAGCAATTCCACTAGCACATATTACGGTGGCTGCTTGCATTTGATCTTCAGGAATAATCATAGAAGTTCCTAGTTGATTGAAAATAGCTGTAGCTATTTTTAAATCTTGCTTCTCTTGAGTATTACCACTAAGACAAGTCATCGATTTTCCAACGGCAATAGCAGTATTAGGCATGGCTCTGATAATAGTAGTATCTGAACCAATGAGAGTTTCCATTTTTTCAATGGAAAAACCAGCAACTGTAGAAATTACAATATGATTGTCTGATAACAGAGGAGCAGTTTCTTTTAAAAGAGCTTCTAAATGTGTTGGTTGTACAGCAAAAATTAATACATCAGATGCTGTGATTGCTTCCTTGTTATTAGAACTAATGAAAACGTTGGGTACCTCATTAAATTCATTAAGTTCTTCAATGTTTCTCTTGGTTAAGAAAAGTTGAGAAAATGAATTGTTTTGTATCAATCCTTTAGCGATTGATTTTCCTAAGTTACCTGTTCCTATAATTGCTATTTTCATTTGAGAAAGTTTAGATTATATATTTTGTATTATTCATTTCTTGTATTAAGACATTCATCTTGGTTTATCTAATCCCTCTGTGAGGGTTAGAAATAAGTTGCCTTTAACTGTAAACCAGTATCTTCTTTAAAACCAAACATTAGGTTCATATTCTGGACTGCCTGCCCAGAAGCTCCTTTTAATAGGTTGTCAATGATACTTGTTATCAGTAGTTTATCTTCGTGTTTGTGTAAGTGAATTAAACATTTATTTGTGTTTATCACTTGTTTTAAATGCAGTTCATTATCAGCAACATGTGTAAAAAAAGCATTCTTGTAATAGTCAGCATACAGTTGCTGTGCCTCTTTTAAATTTCCTTCAAAATGTGTGTATAACGTAGCATAGATACCTCTAGAAAAGTCCCCTCTGTTAGGAAGGAATAATACTTCTGAATCAAAACTAGATTGAAGTGTATCTAACGTCTGATTAATTTCTCCCAAATGCTGATGGGTAAAAGGTTTGTAATAGGAAAAATTATTATCTCTCCACGTAAAATGTGTGGTAGCTGATAATGAAGTTCCCGCACCCGTTGCACCAGTAACTGCATTGATGTGTACATCACCTTGTAACAAATTAGCATCTGCCAGTGGAAGCAATCCTAATTGAATTGCGGTAGCAAAACACCCTGGATTTGCTATGTATGAAGCACCTTGTATCGCTATTTTTTGAAGTTCAGGTAAACCGTATACAAACTCTTTTCCTTGAAAAGTGCTATCAGCTTTTAACCTGAAATCATTTCCTAAATCAATAATCTTTGTATGGTCTGAAAAGGTATGAGCTTCTAAAAACTTTTTAGAGTTTCCATGCCCTAAGCATAAGAATAGTACATCTATGTTCCCATTGATTGTATTTGTAAATGTTAGCTCAGTGCTACCCACTAAATCCTGATGTATATTTGCTATTTTATTTCCTGCATTTGAGGTACTATACACAAAATTGATAGTAGTTTCAGGATGCTGTAGTAAAAGTCTTATTAACTCACCAGCTGTGTATCCTGCACCACCTATAATTCCTACTTGTATCATATTGTTTGTTGTTTGTTTTGTTATCCGTTTTTTGAGATAACCATGTCGCTCATTTCGACTTCGTTATGATTTTACTTTAGAATCAAGAACAAAGATCGCTTCGCTACTAGAGCAAAGACTTTTCTATAAACCTCTGTTCTTTTGTCTTGGTTTTTGACTCTTTGTTATTATTGAGTTTAAAATTGTTGAACTAACAAAATTCTAAACTTGTATTTTTCCTAACTTCTAACTACCTACTTCTAACTACCTACTTCTAACTGTCTACTGATTAACCTGTTGATATATCTTATTCTGATTTCCTAAGAGCTTGATAAAACCTTTGGCTTCTTCAGCAGTCCATCCTTTGTTAAGCTCTCCATAGCTACCAAATTTGGCATTCATTAAATCGTGTGGAGAAGCAATTCCGTCTAATGTAAAGTGATAAGGCTTTAGTGTAACAAAAACATCACCCGTAACTTTTGATTGACTGCTTTCTAAAAAAACTTCCATGTCTCTCATCACAGGGTCTAAATATTGACCTTCATGCAAGTGCATTCCGTAAAAATTAGCCAAATACTCTTTGTGTTGCAGTTGCCACTTGGTTAAGGTGTGTTTCTCTAACAAATGATGCGCTTTGATAGTAATTAACGCAGCAGCAGCTTCAAAGCCAACTCTTCCTTTAATTCCTACAATGGTGTCACCCACATGAATATCTCTTCCAATCCCGAATTTTGAGGCTATAATATTTAGCTCCTCTATATTTTGTACAGGGGGCTTTTTGTCGTCATTAATAGCAACGAGTTCGCCTTTAACAAAAGAAAGTTTTACCTGTTCTGATGTTGTTTTAGTCACTTGTGAAGGATAGGCATGTTCAGGTAATGGTAGTTCAGAAGTTAAAGTTTCCTCACCACCAACACTAGTTCCCCACAACCCTTTATTTACAGAGTATTTGGCTTTTTCCCACGAAAGATCTATTCCATTATTCTTTAAATATTCGATTTCTTCCTGTCTCGAAAGTTGTAAATCTCTAATAGGTGTGATAATTTCTATTTCTGGAGCTATCGTTTGGAAAATCATATCAAATCTTACCTGATCGTTTCCTGCACCTGTACTACCATGCGCGATACAGTCAGCACCTATACTTTTGGCATAGTTTACAATTTCAATAGCTTGTACAATTCTTTCAGCACTTACAGAAAGGGGGTAGGTATTGTTTTTTAAAACATTTCCAAAGATTAAATACTTTACTACCTTCTTGTAAAAATCATTAACAGCATTAATGTTTTTATAGGTAGCTACTCCCATTGTATAGGCATTTTCTTCAATTTTTTTAATTTCTTCGGAAGAAAATCCACCAGTATTCACACTAACAGCATGAACTTCGTATCCTTGTTTTGATAAGCTTACCGCGCAGTATGAAGTATCTAAACCTCCACTGTATGCAATTACTAATTTTTTCATTTTTTGTCTTTTTTTAGGAAGATGCTCTCCTTAATTCTTTTAAGTCTTTGAAAGACTTTCTCCTTTACTTTTATGTTTTGAGATTTTTTGTTAGGATCGTATAACATACCAGTACACAAGCACATTTTTTGTTGTGTACGTTGTAACACATCGTAGTTTTTACAGGTTTGACAACCATTCCAAAAAGATTGATCTTCTGTAAGTTCAGAAAAGGTTACAGGCTTATAACCCAATTCGCTATTGAGCTTCATAACTGCTAAACCTGTAGTGATACTAAATATTTTAGCGTTAGGAAATTTTGCTCTGGAATGTTCAAAAACTACTTTTTTTATTTGCTTGGCTAAACCAATACCTCTGTAATCTGGATGAACAATTAATCCTGAATTAGCTACAAATTTGCCATGACTCCAAGCTTCGATATAGCAAAAGCCAGCAAACTTATCGCCATCTAAAGCGATAACTGCGTTACCATTTTCTAGTTTTGTAATAATATATTCTGGTTTTCTTTTAGCAATTCCTGTGCCTCTAACCAGAGCAGCTTCGTCAATAGTTTGACAAATAATTTCGGCATACTTACTATGCGATTGATCAGCAATAACAACTCTCATTGAAATTGATTTTAGATAAACATTTTGTTATAAATCGGAGGTTTGAAAAGAAGAACCGGACGCACCTAGGTTCCCAAAAGAAGTAGCACCCTTACGGGCGACGTCGGATAAAAATAGGTCGTACAACAACTGCGTTATTGAAAACAATAACAAGAGTTAGTAACGATATAAAAATGTAGATTATAGAAATCAAAAGGATAAAAATAAAATTATACAATACTCAGTTTTGTGCAAGGAAAGACTAGCGTCGGTTATAAGACCGCACTAGAAAACTGGGTATGTTGTTGTATATTTTATTTGTTTGCATAATGGCGCAAATCTATAAAATAAATTTTGATTAATGCTATATAAAAAATAAAAATTTTTATAAGTGCAAGTAATACAGTAGGTTAGTGAGTGTTTTTTCTAGGAGTAAAATAAAAAAGTCAAAAAAATATTAGGATAACTAAAAAATAATTTCAAATATTTGTGGCAACAGATGAAAAAACAAATTTTAAATATCATTTCTATTATTGTCATTGTGATTATTTCACAAGGATAAGGAAGCGGTATTTAATAGTTTAACATATAAATTATAAGAAGGCTTCCTAAATTTAGGAAGCCTTTTTTGTTGCAAAAAGCATGAATCAATTTTTTAACATCGTGGTAATTATTATTGTCATTATTAGCTCTCCACCGAGTTGATACAGATGGTTATTACCTATAAGAAAGCCTGTATCTAACTCTAGATACAGGCTTTTTTTATGCTTCTGAATATCATAATGAATAGTTGTTAAATAATTGGTTTTAAAGGTTTTGTGTGTTTTTGTAAGTAAGTGAGAATCATTGAAGCCTTAAAATAGAAGAAAGTAAAGTAAAAAGCGAAAAATAATTTTGAACAGTAAAAACAACTAAAAATGTACTATAACGAGGAAACAGTAATTTTTTTCAACGGAGAGTTTATCAAAGCGAAAGATGCTAGCGCTAATTTGTATAGCCAGAGTTTACACTACGGAAACGGAGTTTTCGAGGGAATTAGAGCTTACAATACAACCGAGGGAGCTAGGGTCTTTAAGTCGTATGAGCATTACAAAAGACTAAAGTTTGGCGCAGAAGTAATGAATATTCAATTAGATTATTCAGAAGAAGAACTCACACAAATTACGTATGAATTATTAGAGCGTAATGGTTTGAAAGATGCATACATCCGTCCGTTAGTCACTACTGGAGCCGATATGAGTTTGTTAACTTCTAAAGAAACAAACCTAATTATCCAGTGTTGGGAATGGGGGAAATATATGGGTGATAAATTACTACGTGTAAAAACGTCTTCATTCCAACGCCCGAATCCGAAATCATGTTTTGTAGAGGCTAAAGTAACAGGACACTACACAAATTCAATATTATCAACCAACGAAGCAAAAAATAATGGGTATGATGAAGCATTATTATTAGACATGAACGGTAATGTAGCAGAGTGCTCAGGAGCCAATGTTTTTATGCAAAAAGATGGAAAGCTATACACTCCACCAAGAGGTCATATCATGGCTGGAATTACACGTGCTACGGTTATCGATTTGTGTAAGGAAGAAGGAATACCTGTTGAAGAAAAGCACTTTACACTAGAAGAATTAAAACAGGCAGATGCTTGCTTTTTTACAGGAACAGCAGCCGAAGTAGTAGGATTACAATCGTTAGACGATTATCAATTTCCACTAGCGTGGGAAAAATCACACGGACATAAACTAATGAAATTATACAAAGACGAAGTATTAGGCTTACGTCAAAAAAGAAAAGCAAGCTAACATGGAACTAAACAAATTTAGTAAACAAGTAACGCAAGATGATACGCAACCGGCAGCACAAGCCATGTTGCATGCCATAGGATTGTCTAAATCAGACTTAGAAAAACCGTTGGTTGGAATTGCAAGTACAGGGTACGAAGGAAATCCGTGTAATATGCACTTAAACGATTTGGCAAAATTGGTAAAAGAAGGAACCGAAAATGCCGATTTAGTAGGGTTGATATTTAATACCATTGGTGTTTCTGATGGAATTTCTATGGGAACACCAGGGATGCGCTATTCACTACCATCACGTGATGTAATTGCCGACTCTATGGAAACCGTAGTGCAAGCAATGTCGTATGACGGACTGGTAACCGTGGTAGGATGTGATAAAAACATGCCAGGAGCATTAATGGCAATGTTACGACTCAACCGTCCTTCGGTATTGGTCTATGGAGGAACTATCGCATCAGGTTGTCATGAAGGAAAAAAATTAGATGTAGTATCAGCTTTTGAAGCATGGGGAGAGAAAGTTGCAGGAACGATTACTAAAAAAGAATATCAAAGTGTAATTGAAAAAGCATGCCCAGGAGCAGGAGCTTGCGGAGGAATGTACACTGCAAATACCATGGCATCAGCGATTGAAGCGTTGGGAATGAGTTTACCGTACAATTCATCCAATCCTGCAATTAGTGATAACAAAGAGCAAGAATGTGTAAAAGCAGGTGAAGCACTACGTGTATTACTTGAAAAAGATATCAAACCATCAGACATTGTTACTAAAAAAGCTTTAGAAAATGCTGTACGATTGGTAACAGTTATGGGAGGTTCTACTAATGCAGTACTACACTTTTTAGCCATAGCTAAAGCTGCAGGAGTGAAGTTTACCTTAGAAGATTTTCAACGTATTTCTGATGAAACTCCATTTTTAGCCGATTTAAAACCTAGTGGAAAATATCTAATGGAAGATGTACACAGAGTAGGTGGAACACCTGCAGTTTTAAAATATCTACTAGAAAAAGGTTTGTTGCATGGAGAGTGCTTAACAGTAACAGGTAAAACATTAGCCGAAAATTTAGCTGCGGTTCCTAGTTTAACAGAGGGACAAGATGTAATTAAACCTACAGAACAGCCTATCAAAGCTACTGGACATTTACGAATGCTCTACGGAAATTTAGCTAAAGAAGGTTCGGTAGCAAAAATAACAGGAAAAGAAGGATTGTATTTTTCTGGAAAGGCAAAAGTTTTTGAAGGAGAATACGAGGCTAATGATGGAATACGAGACGGAAAAGTTGAAAAAGGGGATGTAGTTGTAATTCGTTACGAAGGCCCAAAAGGAGGTCCTGGAATGCCAGAAATGCTAAAACCAACTGCTGCTATTATGGGAGCAGGATTAGGTAAAGAGGTTGCTCTAATTACAGATGGTCGTTTTTCAGGAGGAACTCACGGATTTGTAGTAGGGCATATTACACCAGAAGCACAAGAAGGTGGGGTAATCGCTTTGGTAAAAGATGGAGATACCATAACCATCAATGCAGAAACCAATACAATAAACTTAGCTGTTTCTGAAGAAGAATTAGCAAAGAGAAAACAAGAATGGACAGCTCCACCTTTAAAAGTAAAAAGAGGAGTACTATATAAATATGCAAGAACAGTAGCATCAGCATCCAACGGATGTGTAACCGACGAATTTTAATCGCAGGGCGATAGCCAGAGGATTAATTTCCAGAGGCTTGCCTAAAAGTGTTTGATTTTTAGAAAAAAACATGAGAATTAAGATTCAATGCTAGACCTAGTAGTGTTAAAAATTTAATAAAATAACTAAGCATATAGCTAAAAGCTAAAGCATAAAGCTGAGTTTATGGAAACAAAAACGAAACAACAAACAGAACAAGAAACAACACAAAAAGTAACCATTACAGGTGCAGAAGCTGTAATCAAATGTTTATTAGCTGAAGGAGTCGACTTGTTATACGGATATCCTGGTGGTGCTATTATGCCAGTTTATGATGAGTTGTATAAATATCAAGATAAATTGCATCATGTATTAACACGTCACGAGCAAGGAGCCACACATGCAGCACAAGGATATGCAAGAGCTACAGGTAAAGTTGGTGTAGCCATGGCAACTTCGGGTCCGGGAGCAACGAATTTAATTACAGGTATTGCTGATGCGCAAATAGATTCTACTCCAATGGTATGTATTACAGGGCAAGTAGGAGCACACTTATTAGGCTCTGACGCGTTTCAAGAAACCGATATTGTAGGTATTTCTACTCCTGTTACCAAATGGAATTATCAGATAACGAAAGCAAGTGAAATTCCTGAAGTAATGGCGAAAGCATTTTACATTGCTCGCTCAGGACGACCAGGACCTGTGTTGGTTGATATCACAAAAAATGCACAGTTTGAAGAATTTGATTTTGAATATAAAAAATGCACTTCAGTGCGAAGTTATCAGCCTGTTCCAAATATGGATATGCAAAGTGTTGAAGCAGCAGTTGAGTTAATTAATAATGCAGAAAGACCGTTTGTCGTTTGGGGACAAGGTGTAATTCTAGGTGAAGCAGAACAGGAATTTAAAGCGTTTATAGAAAAAGCAGGAATACCATCAGCAAGTACTTTGTTAGGCTTATCAGCTTTACCAACTAAGCACCCGTTACATGTTGGTATGGTAGGAATGCATGGTAATTATAGTCCGAATAAACTCACCAATGAATGTGATGTGTTAATTGCCATCGGAATGCGTTTTGATGATCGTGTTACAGGTGATTTAAATCGTTATGCGAAGCAAGCAAAAGTTATTCACTTTGAAATAGACCCTGCGGAAGTTGATAAAAATGTAAAGACAGATATAGCTGTTTTAGGAAATGTAAAACAAACTTTAGCAGCAGCGCTTCCTCTTTTAGAAGAAAATTCACACAAAGAGTGGTTGCAAGAGTTTAGAAATTTAGATGCGGTAGAATTTGATAATGTCATAAAAAACGACCTGTTTCCAACCAAAGATGGTTTAACAATGGGAGAGGTTATCAAGCAAATTAATGAAGCATCAAAAGGGAAGGCTATCGTAGTTACCGATGTAGGGCAACATCAAATGATAGCGAGTCGCTATGCAGAATTTAACCAAACTAAAAGTAATATTACTTCAGGCGGATTAGGAACCATGGGATTTGCTTTACCTGCAGCTATTGGTGCTAAAATGGGAATGCCAGAGCGTGAAGTAGTAGCAGTAATAGGTGATGGTGGTTATCAAATGACCATACAAGAGCTAGGAACTATTTTACAAACCAAAGCAGCAGTTAAAATTGTGGTGCTAAACAATGAGTTTTTAGGCATGGTACGTCAATGGCAACAGTTATTTTTTGATAAACGATATGCTTCAACTGTAATGACCAACCCTGATTTTGTAGCAATAGCTAAAGGGTACCATATGGCAGCGAATAGAGTTACAAAACGAGAAGATTTAGCAACAGCTGTTCAAGAAATGATACAATCTAAAGAAGCTTACTTCTTAGAGGTTTGTGTAGAAAAAGAAGACAACGTATTTCCTATGATTCCAACAGGGGCATCGGTATCAGAAGTTCGATTAAAATAAGAAAATATGAATACAAAAAACACCTATACAATCTCAATATACACAGAAAATAATATTGGATTATTGAATAGAATATCAGCAATATTTCAACGAAGACATATTAACATAGAAAGTATTAATAGTTCTTCATCAGAAATAAAAAGTGTTTCTAGAATTACACTTTTAGTAAAGATTACTGAAGAACAAATGAAAAAAATTATCGGGCAGATAGAAAAGCAAGTGGAAGTAATTAAAGCTTTTTACCATACTGATGAAGAAACGGTGTATCAAGAATCGTGTTTGTTTAAACTAAGTACAGACTTATTGACCGATAACAACGATATCCAAACAATTATCAATCAAAGTAAATCAAGAGTCATTAATGTGAACAAAAACTTTTTTGTCCTTGAAAAATCAGGAAGTAAAGAAGAGGTAGAAGAACTCTATCACATTTTAGACAAACATGGTATTAAGCAATTTGTTCGTTCAGGAAGAATTGCCATTACGAAAGAAGAAATGCCAGTATCAAAACTATTACAATTAATAACAGCATAAACAAACAACACAAATAAAAATGAAAAATTATTTCAACCAATTATCATTAAGAGAGCAATTAGAACAATTAGGAAAATGTAGATTTATGAATGCTGATGAGTTTTCAGACGGAACAGCAGCATTAGAAGGTAAAAAAGTGGTAATTGTAGGATGTGGAGCACAAGGATTGAATCAAGGATTAAATATGCGCGATTCTGGTTTAGATATTTCATACGCATTACGAGAAGCAGCAATTAAAGAACAACGTCAATCGTATAAAAATGCAACTGAACACGGTTTTACAGTAGGAACGTATGAAGAGCTAATTCCAACTGCCGATTTGGTATGTAATTTAACACCCGATAAACAACATACTCAAGTAGTAAATGCAGTAATGCCATTAATGAAATCAGGAGCAACCTTATCATACTCTCACGGATTTAATATTGTTGAAGAAGGTATGCAAGTACGTAAGGATTTAACAGTAATTATGGTAGCACCTAAGTGTCCTGGAACAGAAGTAAGAGAAGAATACAAACGCGGATTCGGAGTTCCTACTTTAATTGCAGTACATCCAGAAAATGACCCAGAAAATAAAGGATTAGCACAAGCAAAAGCTTATGCATTTGCTACTGGAGGCCATAAAGCTGGTGTTTTGGAGTCGTCATTTGTTGCTGAGGTGAAATCAGATTTAATGGGAGAGCAAACCATTTTATGTGGGGTACTACAAACAGGATCTATCTTATCATTCAATAAAATGATTGAAGAAGGAGTAGAGCCATCGTACGCTTCTAAATTAATTCAATACGGATGGGAAACTATCACAGAAGCATTAAAACATGGAGGAATTACCAATATGATGGATCGTTTATCGAATCCTGCAAAAATTAAAGCCTACCAACTTTCCGAAGAATTAAAAGAGGTGTTAGAGCCTTTGTTTAATAAACACATGGATGATATCATGTCAGGACATTTTTCAAAAACAATGATGGAAGATTGGGCAAATGACGATGTGAATTTATTAACATGGCGTGCAGCGACAGGAGAAACTCAGTTTGAAAAAACAGCGGCAACTTCCGAAGAAATTTCAGAACAAGAATATTTTGATAAAGGAACATTGTTAGTAGCTTTTGTAAAAGCTGGAGTTGAGTTGGCGTTTGAAACGATGGTGAAATCGGGAATTATTTCTGCATCGGCTTATTACGAATCACTACATGAGTTACCACTAATTGCAAATACGGTAGCACGTAAAAAGTTATTTGAAATGAACAGGATAATTTCGGATACAGCTGAATATGGATGCTATTTATTTGATCATGCAGCAAAACCATTATTAACCGATTTTATGAAGTCGGTAAGTACTGATGTTACTGGAAAAGAGTACAGCACTTCTAATGAAGTAGATAACCTTGAATTAATTAAAGTAAACAAAGCAATTCGTAATCATCCTATTGAAGAAGTAGGTGCAGAATTGCGAGAGGCAATGACTGCAATGAAAGTAATCAAAACAAGAGTCAATCAAGAAGAACCCGTTTTAGCATAATACTATGGAAGTTCAAAAAGAAACTTATTTTCCAAAACTAGAAGCAATACAACAAGCTGCTGCGACTTTACAAGAAGTCGTAGCAGTTACTCCGTTGCAAGAAAACTTTAACTTATCACAACAATTCAAAGCTAATATCTTTTTGAAGAGAGAAGATTTGCAGCAAGTTCGTTCGTATAAAATTAGAGGGGCTTATAATAAAATTAGTTCTTTAACCGAAGAGGAACTGGAAAATGGAATTGTATGTGCAAGTGCTGGAAACCATGCACAAGGAGTAGCTTTGGCGTGTAGAAAAAAAGAAATTTACGGTACTATTTATATGCCTGTGCCAACTCCAAAACAAAAGGTAGAACAGGTAAAAATGTTTGGAGGTGATTTTGTTGATATTCGATTGATTGGAGATACGTTTGATGATGCTTATAAAGCAGCAAAACTCTTGTCTGATAGTTTGCAAAAAACGTTTGTGCATCCATTTGATGATGAAAAAATTATTGAAGGACAAGCAACGGTAGGTCTTGAGGTTTTGGAACAATCAGAACAACCAATCGACTATGTTTTTGTGCCAGTTGGAGGTGGTGGATTGGCTTCTGGTTTGTCGAGTGTTTTTAAGTTATTGTCTCCCAAAACAAAGATTATAGGAGTAGAGCCAGCAGGAGCACCTTCTATGAAAAAATCGTTAGAGGAAAATAACAATATTAAGCTTGATAGCATTGATAAGTTTGTAGATGGAGCAGCAGTACAGCAAGTAGGAGCGTTAACCTACAAAATTTGTCGAGAGAACTTATCAGATATGATTACTGTTCCTGAAGGGAAAGTGTGTCAAACGATATTAGAAATGTATAATAAAGAAGCGATAGTAGTTGAACCTGCAGGAGCTTTGACTATAAGTGCACTTGATTTTTACCAAGAAGAATTGAAAGGTAAAAATGTAGTATGCGTTATTAGTGGAAGTAACAACGATATTACTCGTACCGCAGAAATTAAAGAACGCGCATTGTTATATGGTAAATTGAAGCACTATTTCATTGTTCGTTTTCCACAACGTGCAGGAGCTTTAAAAGAATTTGTAGCTGAGGTATTGGGTGAAAATGATGATATTACTTTTTTTGAGTATTCTAAGAAAACTGATAAAGAAAACGGACCTGCTGTTGTAGGTATAGAATTAGAAAAGAAAGAAGATCTACAACCGTTAATTCGTAGAATGAAAGAGCGAAATTTTTATGGTGAATATTTAAATGATAAACCTAATTTATTTGAGTTCTTAGTGTAATATTAATGAGGCTGTCTAAAAAAATAGCGTTATTGCGAATGAAATGAAGCTATCTTATGTGAAATCCAAAATAGGATTAACAGATTATTTCAAAATTAAAATTTCTCGTAATGAAAGTAGAAACAATGTTTATTAGACAGTCTTATTTTTGACCAAGATACACCCAATGGTCATTCTCTTTACAAAAAAGAGAGTTTTCATGAATTACGTCAATACTTCCATTTTCCATAAAAAAAGCCTTGAATTCAACTGTAGTTTCTGTTGTGTGTAGCACCTCTAGTTTTATCCAGTTAACAGATTTTGTCCATGCTAAAATTTCTTTCTTTTCTCTTTTAGAAGGTCTGGTGCTACTATGGTGACTTTTTTGTAGGTAGTCAATTTTGGCTAGTACAAAAGCACTGTATCTTGAAAGCATTAAAGCTTCAGCTGAGGTAACTGAATGAATGTTTTGATGTGCTTTTTGGCAGCAATCACTGTATTTTTTATTTGGGTTGCAAGGGCATTGCATAGGTAGTTCTCTTTTAGTTAATTAATTGAGGTTGTTCCTGTATTCTAAAACAACGTTCTTCTCCAAGAAATAATGGATTTCCATGTTTTTCAGACCAAAATCCATCTAAAATATTTTTAGAAAGACAAGAATACACAACTACACCTTTATAAATAGTATTATCATAACTAGTATAGTTAAAGTTAATAGCTAAAATATTGTTCATAAAGAACCCTGTTCCAAATTGTTCTTGTTCATTATTAATAAGCCATTTGGCAATAATTCTGTTATTTTCATCAAGAGTTAAAGAAAGTGTTCCTTTATAAGTATTAGTACTTTCATCTTGATTGCTACCTATAATGTTATAGTTTCCTACTAAATCTTCAATCACCATTTAATCATCAATAAAAGCGCAAAAATACAAATAAAATCAGCCAAAGATTTTAATTGGCATCACATGATAATATTTCGTATATTTTGAAGTGTTTTATACTAGCTATCAATACTATGGATTTTATAGACTACTACAAAGTTTTAGGAATAGATAAAACAGCAACTGCTGCTGATATAAAAAAAGCGTATCGGAAACTAGCTAGAAAATATCATCCAGATACGAATCCGAATGATGAAGAAGCAAAGAAAAAGTTTCAGCAAATAAATGAGGCTAATGAAGTGTTGAGTAACCCTGAAAATCGAAAAAAATATGATGAGTACGGTGAACATTGGCAACATGCAGATGCTTATGAAGAAGCTAAGAAACAACGAGGATATCAAAGTGGGTTTGGTGGAGGAGGTGCTTATCAGCAATATTCATCATCTGGCTTTGAAGGAACCGATTTTTCTGACTTTTTTAATGCTGCTTTTGGAGGAGGAAGAAGATCAGGTAGACAAACAGCTCAATTTAGAGGACAGGATTTTAATGCAACTTTACAATTGAATTTAAAAGATGTGTATACTTCACAAAAACAAGTACTGACTGTAAATGGCAAAAAGATACGAATTACGATTCCTGCTGGTGTGGAGAATGGTCAGACAATTAAAATAAAAGGTCATGGGGGAGAAGGGCTCAATGGAGGTCCGAAAGGAGATTTGTACATCACTTTTGATATTATTCCAGATATAAACTTTAAAAGAGATGGAGCTAATTTGTATACAGAGCAAACAATCGACTTATATACAGCAGTACTAGGAGGAGAGGTTGTAATTGACACTTTTGTAGATAAGGTGAAACTTAAAGTTAAATCAGGAACTCAAAATGGAACTAAGGTTCGGTTGAAAGGAAAAGGTTTTCCTAAGTATAAAAAAGAAGATCAGTTTGGTGATTTATATGTTACTTATAAAGTATCCATACCAACCAGATTAACAGAAGAAGAACGTGATTTGTTTACTAAACTTTCTAAATTGAAATAGATATGAGTGATAAAGAGTTAATAAGTGTACAGAAAGTTATTATTCATCATAATTTAGATGAACATTTTATAGAAAGTATTGAATCTTTTCAACTGATTGAATTTGTGGTAAAAGGATCTGATAGGTATTTATATACCGAACAACTGCCTACTTTAGAAAAAATAATCAGATTGTACTACGATTTAGAAGTAAACATGGAAGGTATCGATGTTATCAATAATATGCTTGATAGAATGGATCACATGCATAAAACCATTCAACAATTAGAGAATAAGCTTAAATTGTATGAGTAAATAATTACATTACTCTTTAAAAATTTAGAGAGTAATGTAATTATCAAACAGTTTGAAATGATGTTTAATTTTGGTGTTTGGTTATTTATGTTTACGACCAAACGGAGCTCTTTTAATTAAATATTTAATAGTACTGTGATATTTATCTAAACCAGACATAAAAGGTTTACGAGAAACAGAATAAATATTAGAACCTTCATCATTATAGATATCCATCGTAATTTTAGAATCATATGTATCTGAAGTAGTTGAATTTCCAGAGCTAATTGCTGTTCCTTTTCTCTTATCTCTATCTTTTTTAGATTTATAGGAAGTTACTGTTGAACCAGAGGTTCTTGTACCTGTGTTTTCTATATCGTAAGAACCAAAAACGATGTGTTCAACACCTAATAATATAGCCAATTCATCTGGTGACATAACTTCAAGTTGATCAACTGAAATATTATTTTTGGCTAAAGTTGTGTTTACAATTCTTGGGTCTACAATTTCAATCATAGGAGATTCTCCTTTTATTGTGTTAGAGCAGTCGGTTTGAATCTGTCTACCAATAGCTTCCTTATCTATAGAAGGCATATTGGTTATAATTTTAAAGGGCAATACTGCCATTTTTCCTTTTCTATTTGTAAGGCTTGAGGTGTTTTTTGATAGCTCTGAAGTATTTTTATCAATCTTTTTTTCAGAGATTAACTGAGTTCGTCCACTAGAAAAAATAATTTTATTGACTTTAGCTCGCTTGATTTTATATTCTAAAGTTTCACCAGTAAAAGTGAATGTTATTTCATCATCATTAATAGCTGTTACTTTTCCTTTTCTTTCTTTTCCATCCATCATAACTAGGGTATCAGAACCATTTTGAGCATTTGCCGAAAAAGAAAAAATAAACATTAAAAAAGACAATACAACAAGAGAGGTAGAGTTTATTAGATTTTTCATATTTTTTTAATTTTAGTTGAAATAAAAATACAAAAAAATCTAATAATCAGTTTTTTATGTTGTTTTTGTAGAGGAAGACCTTACTATTTCAATATTAATGAAGGTTAGTTCCCTTCTACAATTTTGTCACCTCGGTAGGTATGATTTTTATCTTTATATAACAAAGAATGCTTTTCATTTGAAGGACCAAAAGTAGCTACATCAGCTTCTTTTAATAGTTTTCCGTAAACGTATACATGGTTTTTATCTTTTGAATAATAAGAAGTCTCAAAAATGCTAAAGGTATTAGGGTCAGCTTTTTCAATAACGTCACTGTGATAGAATACATGATTTTTATCTTTAGAATACGGAAATTGAATGATTTTAAAAGAAGAGAAATCAACATTTTTAATTTTAACACCATCGTATATAACAGTATTATCAAAAAGTAAGAATTTGTCTTCTAAAATGGTTAAATCATCAATGTTTTGATAAGGAATTGATGTTAGAGAATCTACTTTTTTACCATTTTTATATTCTTGAAAGTCGTAAATACTATTTTTATCTGCTATGTATCTATCATTAATTTTTTTGCTTGTGGTAGGATCTATTGTTGTGGCTCCTAACAATTCGTAGTTTTTTAATAAATATACCTGATTTTGATCCTTAGCAAAGTTTTTATTTAAAACTTTAAAGGAATCATAATCTACATTTATAGGAGCGTAATTGTAAAAATAATGTTTATCATCCTTAGCCCAATCTTGATCAATTTTTTGAAATGTTTTAGGATTAGCTTTTGCTACCTTCCACAAATATTTTTTCTCTTGATTTGTTTCATTAATATCTTGTGGCATATAGTTTATAGCAATGTATACATGGTTTTTGTCAAAACAGGTGTAATCATCCTCATGTACATAAAAAGTAGCGGTATCTATCTCATTATCTATAATATTACTTTTAAAGTATACATGATTTTTATCTTTTCCAAAGTCTCTTCCTAAAACTCTAAAGCTTTTAACATCGGCATTTAATTTAGTATTACCTAGCTCAAACCAATTTCCCATAGGAGAATAACGAATGTCATTTTTTGACTTTGAGTAGTAATAAGAGTCTGAAACAGATTTGTCAACAGGCCCCGCGAAAGGACTACAAGCCTGAGAAATAACAGTTATAAAAAACAAAAATACTTTTGTAAGTGGGGAATGTTTAGTTCGGGCAATTTTCTTTATCATAAAATTAAAAATAAGTATAATTAGAGAGATTGATATGTAGGGATGTTGTGTAATTAAGTTCATTAAGCAATTTATATTTTTAATAGGTGTTCCTTGTTTAAAGTGAGGATAAAAGGAAATAGTAGCAATTCTTTATTTTTTCTTATTTAGCGTAAGCTAAAATAATATAAAATAAAAAACCGTACAATTGGTACGGTTAAATAAGATGTATTATTGGTTTTGATATGTAACGGTTCGGCTATGAGTTGTTGCGTGGTTTAGCACTTAACTTTGCAAGTATACACCAAACTGAAAATCCGCGAGGATTTTTAGAAGTAGGCGAGAACAAGCAATTATTTATAGCCATTGTTGTAAGGCGTTTTTTATTCAGTTTTATAATCTATTTTTACTTCGTTTCCTCGGAAAAACGATTCATTCTCCTTTTTTACAAAATTCAAATTCGGTTCGTGAGTTATTTCCAAGTTGTTATTGTCAATCCATTTAGCAGAAACTTTTTTACCTTCTCCATTAAAGTACATTATTCCTGCTCCACCACCAGAATTCCATTCCATTATTCCACTTGTATGGATATATTTTCCGTTCGTAAATTCTTCGTTGACTTTAAATTCTTTTGTTCCGTCAATAGTTGAAATTCGGACGAGTTCGTTTGTTGTAAATTCAAATTTCGGGCGAACTCTTCTTTTCGCTTTTGGTTTTTCAGTCGAGATTAATTTCAGAAAATTTTGTAATTCCGTTTTTCTTTCCTGAATCGTCTTTTCATCTGCGCCAAGTTCTTTCCATAATTTCAAGTCAGTTCCACTATCAATTATTTCTTTTATCTGCTTTAAAATTTTGGGTTCAAGAGACTTTGTTTCCCATTGAGCCAAAGCAAGTCCGAATAATGAATTATTGCGGTTGTCCGAATCTGAAAAATAGTCAGCAAATTCCGTTTTTATTTCGTTTGAAACCCAAACTTGACTTCCTCCATTATTATACTTCTCGAAAAAGTTCGAGTAAATATCTAATGTGGTGTTATTTCCTTTTATTTCAGTATTCCAAACTCCCATTCAGTTTCGATTTTCAAATGACTTACAACTTGTGTGTATATGGTTTGTTGCGTGTTTTAAGCACCTAATTTAGCAAATACAATCCGAATAGAAAATCCGCGAGGATTTTTGTAAGTAGGCTAGAACTAGCAATAAATTATATACGGTTTTAGGGTACGTTTTTTATTCTCTATATTTTATTTTTCTCGTTTTAATCATTTTTGTTTTTTTCTTTTTCAACTTTCCACTTTCAGTTTGAATATGGCTATATCTTTTTTTTGAAATCCAATTTCCATTTTTGTCATATTTATATTCAATTGTGTAACAAACATTGTCATTGTCGTTCCAATTTCTTATGTAAAATATTAAATCTCCTTTTTCATTATATTTATTCGAAGTCTTTTGTTTTTTCTCTCCAGAATGACTTATAGCTCTATTATTAGAGTTAATCAGCTCATTTTTATTGTTATATTGATTAACGACGACAACGTTATTTTCTAAATCGTAATTTGCAGTTTCATAACCAATTAAACTACCATTTCCATTAAAATTCTCAAGCCTAATTAAGTTTTTTTCTTTGTCAAAAAAGTATTGAGCGATATTCGAAATTTGTTTTTGAGAATTATAATCTATCTGAACAAAATTGCCAATTGAATCATATTTATATTCAGTGTGTTTTGTTTGATATCCAATTATGTTTATCCATCTTTTGTTATCAAGTCTAACTCTCCTTTGTAAACTGTCGTATTTATAGATATTTAGCCAAATCAATTTGTTTTTATCATCGAACCTTTTTAGGCTTGTCAATTGCATTGATTCATTGAAATTCTTATGCTCAATTTCCGTTTGAATTCCGTCCGAATTATAAAAACTTGTTTTTTCAACTATCTGAGCAAATTTGGCATTCTTGTCGTATTTTGTAGCATTTGTGTTATAACTTGCGATTGACTGTGAAAATGTTAATTGTGATAAAAAAAATATGGTAGATAATATTATAATTCTCATTAATGATGTTTGTTTTTCGTAAATGTACCCTAACGGTTTAGGCTATGGTTTCGTTACGGAATGATTCGGCAGAATTATTCCGCCGTAAACCGAACATTGCAAACACGCAGGAATTTCCGTTGAGGAAATTCAGCCGCAATTAATTATACACCTTGTTGTAGCCAGTTTTTTTATTTTTTATTTTTCCCCAGGCCAAAACTTTTACTCCTTTCGAGTAATGAATTCTACTTGGTTTTCCTTTTATTAATTTTTCAAACCTCGGATAATTCAATTCCAGTTTTTGTATGTCAATTTCGTTAATCGGCCATTCCAAATGATGGATTTCAAATTCGTTTACAGAGTCTTTTGTATCTTGGAAAAGCGCATATCTTTCCGTTAACCATTTGTCCAATTCCGTTTTTTTAGTCAGTTCTTTTCCAATTGCAAACTCAATGTCAAGTTGGTCGTTAAATTCAGAGTTTTGGGATTGATATTTTTTGTCAGTTCTTTTAATTTCCGAAAATCTATACGGAAGTTCAGAAATGCCTTTTGCGACTTTACAAGACAAGCTTTTTCCTCCTTCAATACTCAAGAAGTAAACACCAGTTTTATTTTTTGACTTAACATATGTCCGAATATTTATTTCATCAAAATCCGATATTGGCGAGAATGAAGGCAAGTTTTTCGGTCTTATTTTTTCCATTGTAAACGCAACAACTGAAATCCAAGGTTTTCCCTCAAAAAGGTCGATTTCTAATTCTTGTGGAACGAATTTTTCCAATTCAGTCAATTCGACTTGATAATGAAGAAATATTGCATTATTCCACTCTTGGTAAAAATTCCAACTGTCAGTCGGAATTTTCCAAGGTCTATGTTTTGTAGTATTTAATATTTCTCGGATTGTCATTTCTCAAATTGGCTACAACGGTCTAGTATATGAAAAGTAGGCGATTTCGAAGCACGAAGCTTTCGGTTAAGCACAATGTTTGATACGAACCAAAAGCCTTGATTTTATTACTATTTCGCCTATTTTTTATATACATTGTTACCTGCTGGCTTTATTTTCTTTTTTCATTTAATTTTTCTTCAATCTTGTCATGAAGATTTATCTTTATCCACTCGTTCATTATTTCTTTATTTTCTCCTTCAGAAGCGTGCCAAGGACTTTCTTCATTAAACAAAAGTTTATCTGATTTCAAGTCGTAAAGTGAATGGTATAAATTTCCACGTTCAAATACTAAATAGTCGTTTTCGATAAACAATCTAATATTATCCATATTCTTAGGTCCTTCGTCATAGTTCCAAAATATTTTTGTCAACGAAGAATCGGATTTCAGCTTGTCACGACTTAGTTTGTCATCATTTTTCCAATCACTTTTATTCCATTTTACAATATCCCATTCAACGTCATCAAACCCTGCGATTGTAAAATATAGAACAAAAACATTGTCGCCATATTCAAGGTGTTGCTGATACAAATAATCTTTAAATAGAGATTGGTAGACTTTCATTTTGGCTTCCATATATTTCATTGAGCCATCTTTATTCAATCTTCCCGTTTCCTTGTCCAAGTATTTATCCGCTATAGTGGTCGAGTCAATTAATACTTTTTGTTCTATTAATTCTTTGAGTTCAAGTTCAGTTATTTGGTCAAAATAAAATTCAACACTTCTGTATTCGAGTTCTTGAGCTTGGCTTTGACAGCTAATTGTCAAGATTAATAAAATTCCAATTAATATTTTTCTCATTTTCGTTTTTCAGCTTGCAGGTAACTCGTTATAAGAGAACAAAAACTACTTTTATCCGGAGTATTTAAGGTGATAAACGGAAATTTTTTAGCAATTTTTGTTCTTTTTTATTAGCGCTAGCCAATATAAAACAAAATAAAAAACCGTACAAAAATGTACGGTTAAAATAAATGTTTTTCAGTATTGATAAGTAAGTTTACTGTATAAAATTACGTTGTCGTTTCGCCTCAAAAGTTAAGATGGCTGCAGCAACCGATACATTCATAGAATCTATTTCTCCTTGCATAGGAATATTGATATTCTGAGTAGCTTCGTCTCGCCAAACTTGCGTTAATCCTGTAGCTTCGGTACCTACTACCAAAGCGGTAGCCTTAGTGTAGTCGTTTTTATGGTATTCGTTTGAGTTTTGTAGGGTAGCACTGTAAATATGAATATTATGCTCCTTTAAGTACGCTATAATGTCTTCAGAAGTACCTGTAGCTATCTGATTGGTAAATACACAACCTACACTAGAGCGTATAATATTAGGGTTGAATAAATCCGTTTTAGGGTTGGCAATAAAAACAGCATCTACATTCGCAGCATCAGCAGTACGTAACATAGCACCAATGTTTCCTGGCTTTTCAATACCTTCCATAACCAAAACGAGTGGAGTAGTGGTGTTGAATTCAATAGCTTCTAAATCGAAGTTTTTAGTTTTTACCACAGCAATAATTCCCTCGGTAGTATCGCGATAGGCAAGTTTTTGATATACTTCTTTCGTAATTTCGATGCAATTAGCAGCTTGATTTTTTATTTCGGTCAGGTTTTCTTCTGAGAAAAGTTCAGCTACAAAGAGTACAGTGTCAATTTCATATCCACCTTTGAGCACTAACGAAATTTCGCGTTGCCCTTCTACTAAAAAAAGTCCTTTCTTCTTACGTTCTCTAGCTTTTTCTTGAAGCTTTAAAAGCTCTTTTATATAGGCGTTTTGTGTACTACTAATCTGTTTCATCTTTGCAAAAGTACGAATATAGACTTAATCAATTACCTAGAGATAAATACATGAGTGTAGAAAAGAAATGATTTAAAGTCAAGTAACAAGAATTTAAATATTTGGCTATCGTTCTACGATAAAAAAAGCTCGGATAACCGAGCTTTTTAAAATATTTCTATGTCATTTCGAACATAAGTGAAATGGAAGGAGAAACTTGAATGAGATTTCACTTATGTTCGAAATGACTAGATGAATTGTTACCTAGATTCCTTCGTCAAACTTCCTCGGAATGACGTTAAGATTGTTGTCATAGCGAGGAATGTTAATGACGTGGCTATCTCTTAGTTTAGAATGACGTTCTATTGATTTTTATATTTATCAGAATAACGTTTCCATAATTTGGTTTGGTGCGATTCTAAACTGATTTTTCTACCTTGAATAAAAGCTTCGTTTAAAATATTTGTACGCATATCTAAGGCATCACCTTCAGAAATAAACAAGGTAGCATCTTTACCAACTTCTAAAGTACCTACTTTATCATCAATACCTAAAATTTTGGCATTATTACCTGTAATTAACTGCACAGCTTTTTCTTTATCTAACCCGTAAGCAGCATAAGTACCTGCATAAAAAGGAAGGTTACGAGTACTCATACGTTCCATTTCTCCTTCCATACCTAAACCAACTAAAATACCTGCATCAGCTAATATTTTAGCTGCTCGATAAGGTCTGTCATAATCAGTATCTTCACCATTAGGCAAACGGTGAGCGCGTTCTAAAATAACAGGAATGTTATTAGCGTTTAATAAATCGGCTACTTTTTCAGCTTCTTGTCCGCGTACAATAACGATGTTTTTAATACCTAATTCTTTACAAGTGTTTACCGCATCGGTAATTCCTTTTTTACCCGATACGTGTACAAACATTTTTTGAGAACCGTTTAAAACACCTTGTAAAGACTCATAAGGTAAGTTTTTAGTCGACTTATTACTAGCTAAATAACTTTTTGCGTTGGCAAAAAAGTCTTTAAACTCTTCAATGTTTTTTTGATAGTCTTTATTTGGTTTTAAACCAGGATCTTCTCCCATCCACCAACGACCACTGCTAAAAGCATTAGGCCAGTTCATATGAATTCCGTCATCAGTTTTGATAGTAGCATCTTCCCAATTCCAAGCATCTAATTGAACAACAGAAGAGGTACCAGAGATAACTCCACCACGAGGAGCTACCTGTGCCATTAGTACTCCGTTAGGACGCATAGTTTCCACCACCTTACTTTCGGTGTTGTAGGCTATAATGCTACGAATGTGAGGTAACATAGTACCAACTTCGTCAACATCTCTTGTAGCACGAACAGCGTCAATTTCTGCTAGACCTAAAGAGGTGTTTGCTGCAATAAATCCTGGATATACATGTTTTCCTCTAGCGTTTATAACAGTACCCATGCGGGCAATTTTCATTTTAGCGCTTCCTACAAATTCAATTTTTCCGTTAGAGAACATAATTAAAGAGTTTTCAATTACTTCTCCGTTACCTAAATGTGCCGTAGCACCTTCAATAGAATAATCTTGAGTTTGTTTTGGTGCTGGTGTTTGTTGGGCTAGCATGTTTCCTAAGAATAAGAAACATACCAAACTATATATTAATTTAATTTTCATGTTTTGTATTTTTAAGTTCTTACTCTGTATCACAATGAAATAATTTTTGAGTTTTTTTCTTTGGTGCTTGTGTTTTACCACCTTTTAGCTTCTCTTGTAACATCATATTGATCAATTTAGCACGCTCTGCTTTGATAGCTTTACGTTTTTCTATATCTTTTTCAATATCGAAGTATATTGCTCCATCAATAATTGTTTTCTCTGCTTTTGAGTAAACAGATAAAGGATTACCGCTCCATAAAACTACATCGGCATCTTTACCTACTTTAATACTTCCTGTACGATCGTTTAAGTGTAATAGTTTCGCCGGATTGATAGTTACTGTAGCCCAAGCTTCTTGCTCGCTCATTCCACCATATTTTATCAATTTAGCTGCTTCTTGGTTTAATCTACGAGACATTTCAGCATCATCTGAATTAATGGCAACAGTAACTCCTTGGTTGTGCATAATTGCCGCGTTGTAAGGAATAGCGTCGTTTACTTCATATTTGTATGCCCACCAGTCAGAGAAAGTAGAACCACCAACTCCGTGTTCTTTCATTTTATCAGCAAGTTTATATCCTTCTAAAATATGAGTGAACGTGTTGATGTTAAAGTTGAACTGCTCTGCCACTTTCATCAACATATTAATTTCAGATTGTACGTAAGAGTGACATGAAATAAAGCGTTCTTTATTGATGATTTCTGCTAAGGTTTCTAACTCAAGATCTTTACGATATGGTTGTCCGCTTTTCTTTTTAGCATCATATTCTTTAGCTCTTTGAAAATAGTCAATGTAAACTTGCTCAACTCCCATACGAGTTTGTGGGAAACGAATGGTGTTTGAATCTCCCCAGTTAGATTGTTTTACGTTTTCACCTAAAGCAAACTTGATAAACTTAGGTGTGTTGTTGTATAATAATCCGTCAGCGTTTTCTCCCCATTTAAGTTTAATGATAGCAGAGCGCCCACCAATAGGGTTAGCAGAACCATGTAAAATTTGAATAGAGGTAACACCACCAGCAATGTTTCTGTAAATATTAATATCGTTAGGGTTAATAACATCTTCAATAGTTACTTCAGCAGAAGAGTTATGACCAGATTCGTTAATTGCTGAAGCAGCAATATGTGAGTGTTCGTCAATAATACCAGCGGTAAGATATTTACCTGTTCCATCAATTACTTTTGCACCTCTACTAGATAAATTTGTGCCTATTTTGAAAATTTTTCCGTCTTTAATAAGCACATCAGTATTGTTCAATACTTCGTTGTTTTCAGAAGTCCAAACAGTAGCATTTTTAATTAAAATAGTTTCTTTTTGAGGTTTAGCAGCATTACCATAACCTATATTTGGAAAAGAAACAGCAAAAACTTCAGGTGTTTTATCATCTTTTTTCTTGTCTTTCTTTTTCTTATCTATTTTAGATGTATATGTAGCCGCCCATTGACTTTCGTTTCCGTTATTATCAATAGCGGTACCTTTAATTTGCTTGTTGTCTAATTGACCTGTTAAACGTGTAAAGTTATCACCTTCTCTTAAAGTAATGTTTACCCAATCATTAGCAAATGAAAAATTTGAATTGATTTTCTCATCCCCTTTTTTAATTTCTGCAGCTTGTTTTACTCCTGAACCTGTAATAGCCATGGTATATGTTGAACCATTAACATTTAAGGTGTAGTTTCCAGTAATATCTTTAATGTCCATCGGATTGATAACATTCTTAGCTCCTTGAACCCAATTTTCAAATAAGGTTGTTTTTGAATCAAAAATATCTCCAGAAGTAATTAAAAAGTTAGCATAACTACCCGCTTTTAAGTTACCTATTTTATTGTTTTTTAAAATAGTTGCAGGAATTGTTGTTAAAGCTTCTAAAGCGGTAGTTTTATCCAATCCGCGAGCAATAGCTTTTTGTAGGTTGGTGCTAAAATCTTTTACATTTTTTAAATCATGTGTAGTTAAGGCAAAAGGAATTTTATTATTAGCAAATACAGCAGGATTTGAAGGCTCTTGATTCCATGCACGCATATCACTCAACGCAATTTTATCCGTTAAAAACGGATTAGATACATCATAAGCTTTTCTGAAATTGATAGGAAGGATATAAGTAGCATTTGTAGCTTTTATATCGTTAATTCTTTCGTACTCATTTCCACCACCTAAGATGGTGTATTGAATACCAAATTCGTCACCAATTTTATCAGCTCTTAAGTTATCTAAATAACCACCTGCATTAAAAATTTGAGGTAAGTTTTTGTTATTGTTTAAAGCTTCTAAAGCTAAATCAGTGTTTTTAGCATTTCCGTTAGCATACCAATCAGCATCTAAATAAGTTTGGCGTAATAAAGCCATGGCTCCCATACGAGAAGTAGGGTAACTTTGACGTGATTTTACACTTTTAGAAAATGATAAGTAGTTTCCAGACTTTTTATCTAAAATTCGATATGCATCAGTGTTATTAGGATTTAAGGCAACTAACATTCCGTTTCCTTGCATAATTCCATCTTCTAAGTGCGTATTAACAGCACCAAAACCAGCCGCTAATAATTCTTTAGCTTTTTTATCATCAAACTTGAATTCAGAAGTTGGATTTATATCAGGACGAATATGATCGTTCCAATAATATCCTTTTCTAGCGGCATCATATTGAGGCCTTTGTCCGCGACCACCTTGTCTTTTGGGCTTTTCAATACCAAAAGTAGCATAAACATCTACAAAAGAAGGGTAAATAGATTTCCCTTCAAGATCGATAGTTTGCGCCTCGGTAGGAATAGAAACTGATTTACCTACAGAAACAACTTTTCCGTCTTTAACAAGTAATGTTCCCTTTTTTATTGTTTGATTAGGGGTAACATAAATGGTAGCATTGGTAAATGCATATACATTGTTTTTGGAAGACTTTACACCAGTATTGGTAGGAAAGTAATCTTGTGCAAAAGAACTACTAATACACAAGGATAAGAGTAAGAATAGTATTTTTTTCATTGAATATTGAGTTGATTAGTTCATAAAAGTATGTAGTAAAAAAGGAATAAAGTTCCTTTTAACAAAACATTAAGAATTAGTTAAGAATTAACTTTCCAATTTTTTCGTGTCCTGATAACCAAGCAGTATTACTGTCTACAAATTGAATAGCATAATATCCGTCTTTACTAACATCCTTCCAAGTATGCCCACCATCATTAGAAAATGAAACTCCAGTTTTTCCAACGGCAAAAATTTCTTTTCCGTTGGTGTTAGGCACATATTGTACACAGCTTTTATAATTAGGGTTGGTATTGTTAGCTACGAGTGTCCATGTTTTACCTCCATCAGTAGTAATAGCTTTATTAGCGTTATTGTCTTCTGGCTTTGAATAGTTTCCTCCAACGGCAATTCCATGGTTTTCATCATAAAAATCAATAGAGTAAATTCCTTGTGGTCCGTCACCCTGTACAATTGGTGTATCAAAAATCTCCCAAGTGCTTCCAAAGTCGGTAGATTTTAAAATACGTGCTTTGGCTCCTCCAGAACCTATCCATACAGTATTGTTTACAATAGCAATATTGGTATTACTAGCAGCAAAGAAGGCTTCTCCTTCTTCAAAAGTAGGTAGTTGAGAGCAAGGTAGTTTTGTCCAAGTGTTTCCTCCGTCTGAGGTAAGAATAACAGACGGACAATCTTCTGTAGGGTCACCAACGGCAATACCATGCTTTCCATCAGCAAAGAACTTCATGCAGTCGTAAAATACTTTTTCATTTTTTTCAATATAAACTAATTGAAGTTCCTCTTGATTTTTTTTATATAGTAGAGCTGGATTTGCTACTGATAAAGCAAAAATAGCATTGTTATTTTGGGTAATACTCCTAAAATGTGGGATGATAGAATCGTTGTATTTCAGTTTTTGAGTGCTCCAAGTTTTACCTCCATCTATAGTAGTTGTAATATCTCCTATAGAACCCGCATAGGTTAATGTATTTGCATTAATGGCTAATATAGCTCTGATACTAGTGCTGTCTTGTTTGATTTTTGTAATCGTAACAGAGTTAATAGTTCTTGGAGTGTATTGTTTTTCTGTTTTACAAGAAAATAGACTAAAAATGACTAAAAAAAGAATAACAAATCGTTTCATATGTTTGTTTTAGTTGTTTTTGGTGATTGTAGCTAACCTCTACTATTTAAAATAATCATTAAACATATACAGGAAAGATTATTTTAAAAATGTTGGTTGCATATTTTTGATATTTTTACAGAACTAAAAATAGATAAATCAAACTTAATTCAATGAAAAAAGCCTTGGTAATTTCAGGAGGGGGAAGTAAAGGAGCGTTTGCAGGTGGAGTTGCACAATACTTAATGAAGCATAAAAATAAAGATTACGATATACTTTTAGGAACTTCTACAGGTAGTTTAATGGTATCGCATTTGGCCTTAGGTATGGTTGACGAGCTGAAAGAGGTATATACTTCGGTAGATCAAAAAGCTATTTTTAGTAACAGTCCGTTTAGAGTAAAATCAGTCCATGGTGAAAAGGTGGTGTCAATACGACATAGAAATACTTTTTGGAACTTTTTAAATGGAAGTAAAACCTTTGGTGAGAGTAAAAATTTACGTAAGCTTATAAAAAATAGCATAACCAAAGAAATGTATGATGAGATTAGAAGATTGAATAAAGAAGTGGTAGTAACAGTTTCTAATTTAACAGCAAATCAAATTGAATACAAGTCTATTTTAGAGTGTGAATATGAAGATTTTTGCGATTGGATTTGGGGCTCGTGTAACTATGTGCCATTTATGAGTTTGTTAGAAAAAGATTATTGTCAGTATGCTGATGGTGGATTTGGAAGTTTAATACCTATTCGTGAAGCTATAGCAAGAGGAGCTACAGAGGTTGATGCAATTATTTTAGCTACCGAAGTAACACAAATGAATAGATTGCCAGCAAAGAACCCTTTTTCATTGATGATGGATACGTTTGATTTTATGTTAGAAAATGTAGAACGACATAATATTACTATTGGAAAGTTATCAGCAAAACAACATAATGTAAAGTTGAATTTATATTATACACCAACTGTTTTAACTACAAATTCTTTAGTTTTTGATAAAGAGAAGATGAAACAATGGTGGAAGTCAGGATATAATTATGCTAAAAAGCTAAATGATGATAGAATGACAGAATTTAGACCAGAAATGGTGGATAACCAAGAAATTGAAGAAGGAATAGAAAACAATTAAGTATGAAGTTTGGAAAGGTTGAACATCCTGAATTAATAGATTTTACTTTACCAAAAACACATCCTAAAACAATAGAGTTGTTAAGTTCTTATGAAAAGAGTAATAATAAACCAAGTGTTTTTGTAGGTTGTGCTAAGTGGAACAAAGCCGATTTAAAAGGGTTTTATCCGAAAGGAACGAAAGATGAATTAGAATACTATTCGAAGCAATTTAATTCTATCGAGTTGAATGCTACTTTTTATCGTCAGTTTTCAGCAGAACAGTTTGCTAAATGGAGAACAAAGACTCCAAAAGGGTTTAAGTTTTTTCCAAAGTTAGGGCAAGAGATAAGCCATTGGAAACGACTAGAAGGTGTTCAAGATGCTGTGAATATCTATTTAGATAATGCTTCAAATTTAGAAGAGAAGTTAGGTACTATTTTTTTACAATTACATTCTAATTTTGGTCCTAAAAACTTTGATAAATTACAAAATTTTGCTGTGAGTTGGCCTAATGAAATTCCGCTAGCTATAGAAGTTCGTCACCCTGATTGGTTTGAAGACAGAGAAGTGTTTGATGAATTTACTCAATTGTTAGAAGAAAATAGTATAGCTAATGTATTGGTGGATACAGCAGGTAGGAGAGATATGGTACATATGCGATTGACCAATAATGAGGCCTTTATACGTTATGTAGGTGCGAACCATCCAACGGATTATACACGTTTAGACGAATGGGTAGAGAGATTAAAGGAGTGGAATGATTTAGGATTACAGAATATTAACTTTTTTATCCATCAAAATTTGGAGGTAGAATCTCCTTTGTTGGCAGCCTATTTTATAAAAAAGCTAAACAAGGAGTTAGGAGTTGACTTAAAAATTCCTAATGAAGAGAATAACCAACAAATGACGCTACTTTAATAGGTATTAGGTAGTATTTGTTCTATAAAAACACCGTTATCAGCTTCCCTTTGAAAAGAAATAGAGTTACTTATGTATTCAAAATTATTTTGATTACAAGTTGGTGCTGGTCCAGCATCTCCCGAAGAAATATAGTTTAAAACTCTATTTAGAATAGGGTCTGTACTACTACCTAAAACTCCTAAGTTTAAAGCATCTTCATGGTCGCACAATGCTACACTTGGCGTAATTCCGTTAGCATATGTTTCATCATCTTTATTAAAAAATGAAAGAACGGCAGGTTGCAAGGCAAATGTATGATTTTCACTTTTATTGAATGAATTGTAATCAATCGAGTTATAAAGAGTTATAAATCCTAAGTTATTACCTGTTGTGTCATTTCCAATAACATGAACATCAATATAAGGTTTTAGGCTGTTTATAAGCAGTTCTATCGCTGATGATCCTGTAAAATTTTCTCCATTCAAAATTATATACACGGCATTTAAATTAAGACTGTTAATTGTAGTTTCAGTATTTAATCTATCAGTAAATTTTGTGAGTAACGAATCTGGTTGATTAACTTCAAACCAAGGTTGCGCTTTAGCATTCCACTCTTCTTTAATAAAAACGTCATTGTTAAATTGCCCAGTAATCATTGATGCTATTTTAGTAATGTTTTTGACAAAACTTCCTCCTCCAATATTGTATCTTAGATCCAATATTAATTGATTTGCAGATTGATTTTTAAAGTTTAAAAACGTTTCGTTTAAATCCTGTAAATAATTGGTAGAAAAATCATTGTTATACATTAAATAAGCAATATTATCACCGTCATTCATAATAACATCTTCCATAAAAACAGGAGGATAGTCATAATTTTGTTTTTCTAGAGCTACCGTTTTTCCATTAGGAGTTACGTTGTCGCCATCATAATCAGCCATGTTTAACGTAAAAATGTTTTCTTCATCTAACAAAAGAGACTCATAGTTGTCTCTTGTTAATTGCGTATCGTTTACTGCGTAGAAAAACTCACCTCTTGTCAAATCTTTACTCGAAGCATTTGAGTTTGGTAATATGTGGGTTACATAGCCTATAACATTGTCAGAACTTCCAGGCTCGGAAATAATTCCAAACTCCATACCATTAACAACACTGCTTCTCAGCTCGGGTTCGGTAATTGTATTGTAGTCTTCTATAAGTCTAGAATAATTGTCATCTGGTGTAAGTAAACTATTAAACAAAACATTTGGGTCATCAAAACTAGTCAAATAACTATATAACTCTTCATCATTATTGAATCTTCGATCACTCAAGTCAGGAATTTGGTCTTGCCATAGGTAATACGCATTCAAACCTTTCCAAACAAAATTTTGAACTTCTATATTTTTTGGGGCATCGTCTTTTTCACTACATGAAACAAGTATTATTGAAAATAAGACGATAAGGGATGCTTTAAGTAATTTCATAAGAGTATATTAGTTCTAACAACAACGCAATTTACTGAATAATATTATTTTTTTTATTATTGATGTAACAAACTTGAAACTGTATCGTCGTAGTTATGTAAGCCTGATAAATAAGAAGTGTTTATTTAAAAGGATTACACAATTAATCAACTAAACAATGAACCAAACAGACTTTTTAAAAGTTGTATTACCATTTAAAGACAAAGTCTTTCGTTTAGCGAAAAGATTGTTGGTTTCTACAGAAGAAGCTGAAGACGCTACGCAAGAATTGTATTTTAAATTGTGGAGGAATCGGGAAAAACTGTCCGACTACAAAAATGTAGAGGCATTTGCGATGACGATGACGAAAAATTATTGTTACGATCGATTAAAATCGAAGCAAGCAAGTAATTTAACGTTGGTGCATAGCAATTATAAAGAAAAAGAAACATCGTTAGAAAAGAAAGTAGAACATAACGATAGTGTAAACCAAGTACACCAGCTCATTGAAAAATTACCTGAACAACAAAAAATAATCATTCAGTTACGTGATATTGAACAGTACGATTTTGATGAAATATGTAAAATGGTAGATATGAAACCTACCGCTGTAAGGGTAGCATTATCAAGAGCAAGAAAAACAATAAGAGAAGAACTCATTAAAAAACATAACTATGGAGTTAGCTAACATAGAGAAGTTATTAGAAAAATATCTAGACGCAGAAACAACTTTGCAAGAAGAAAAAATGTTACAAGAGTATTTTACCTCAAAGAATGTGGCACCTCATTTGCAAGAGTACAGTATGATGTTTGGTTATTTTAAACAAAGTAAAGATGAAACCTTTACCCAAACCATTCAGTTAAAACCTGAGAAAACTAAGAAGAACTGGAAATGGTTGTCGGTAGCAGCGTCAGTAATCTTACTATTTAGCGTATTTATAGGAAACGAAGAATACCAAAAGCATCAACAACGTAAACAGTTTGCGCAAATTAAAGAAGCGTTACAACTAGTTTCAGTCAATTTAAACAAAGGAAATGAAGCCATATATGCCGTTTCAAACAACCTAAAAAAAGGGAGTGATGCGATTGAACATTTAGAAACCTATGAAGAAACAGTAAATAAAGTAATAAACACTGTAAATTAATTAAGAAAGTAAAACCAAGTACTTATAAACAAAAGAAATCATGAAAAAAGTAATAGTATTATTAGCATTAGCATTTGTATCTAACTTAAGTTTCGGACAATCAATTTTTGATAAGTTAGAAGATTTAGATGAAGTTTCATCAGTTGTTGTAAACAAAGATGCTTTTGAAATTTTATCAAAATTTAAAGTAGAGTCTGAAGATAATGAAGCAATGGAAGTTTTTAAGATGATTCAAGACTTACAAGAGTTAAAAGTATTTTCTACAGAAAATGCTGCAGTCGCTGCTCAAATGGAGAATATGGTAAAATCAGCCGTAGGAAAGAGCAATTTAATTGAGTTAATGCGAGTAAAAGACAAAGACTCTCGTGTAAAGATTTATGTTAAGGCAACAAAAAACAAAGATTTTGTAAGTGAAGTGTTGATGTTTGTAAAAGACAAAGATTCTAAAAACGGAACACCAGAGTCTGTAATTGTCTCTTTAACAGGAAATATAGATATTAATAAAATGTCTAAACTAGCAGAAACGTTTTCTAAAGACGGAAAAAAAGATAAATAACAAACAAACAGAGCAGCGTTAATCCGTTAACGCTGCTTTTAATCAAAAACTAACAACAATGAAAAAACTATTTATATATTCAATGTTACTAGTAGCGTTTGTAACAGTTTCTTGTAAAACAGAATCTTTACAAAGCTATTTGGTAGAAAGCCAAGAAAAAGAAGGTTTTATGACATTTGACTTACCGGCAAGTGCACTTCAATTAAGCATGGATAAAGTTTCAGAAGAAGATAAGAAAGCCTACGAAAGCATAAAAAAAATAAATATTACTGGTGTTCCTTACAAAAACTTAGATGAGGCTAGTTATGAAGCTGAAAAGGAAAAGTTAAAATCTATTTTAAAAAAATCAAACTATAAAGAGTTGATGAAATTTAAAAAAGACGGAGCCAATGCAGCAATTTATTATTTAGGTGAAGCAGATGCTATCGATGAAATAGTCGCTTTTGGTTACGGTAAAGAAATGGGAGTAGGAATTGCTCGTGTTCTAGGAGAAAACATGAATGTAGGAAAGATTATGGAAATGATGCAAAAAGCTAATTTCGATGGAGGAAATGTTGACCTAAAACAATTTAAAATGATTTTAGGTGATAGTGATATAGTCTCAGAAAAAGCTGAATAATCGTTATTTTAAAATACAAAAAAAGCCATCAGAAACCTGATGGCTTTTTCTTTTTAACGGGGCATTAACAAGCCTCCCAATAGAATTTCATATTTTTGAACTCTAAACAAAAAAATATGAAGTTTCAAAAACTCCTTGTTGTCGTAGTTACCCTTTTTACAGTAGCACTATACTCTCAGTCAGATAAAGCATATAGAGCTGAAAGAGACAAAGTTCATAGTTTAATTCATACGAAGTTAAAAGTAGATTTTAATTTTCAAGAGCAAGAAATGAATGGAGAAGAATGGGTAACTCTAAAACCACATTTTTACGAAACGGATAAAGTTACTTTAGATGCCAAAGCAATGGTAATTCATAAAGTAACAATGAATAATCAACCATTAGATTTTAATTATGATGATTTTGAGTTGGTTATTAATTTACCACGTAAATACAATAGAAAAGAAGAGTTTACACT
Source organism: Tenacibaculum sp. 47A_GOM-205m (assembly GCF_000518405.1). Lineage (NCBI taxonomy): Bacteria > Pseudomonadati > Bacteroidota > Flavobacteriia > Flavobacteriales > Flavobacteriaceae > Tenacibaculum > Tenacibaculum sp. 47A_GOM-205m. The sequence goes on from NZ_JADN01000007.1 coordinate 86,217, forward strand.
GTATATTAAATACACTGCACGTCCTGAAAGAGTAAAGCAAAAAGGAAGTGCTGCAATTACTTCAGCCAAAGGACTGTATTTTATCAATCCAAAAGGATTGGATAAAAATAAGCCAACTCAAATTTGGACGCAAGGTGAAACCGAAGCGAGCAGTTGTTGGTTCCCAACAATTGATGCGCCAAATCAAAAGACATCACAAGAAATTTATATGACAGTTCCGCAAAAGTATGTAACGCTTTCTAACGGGAAATTAGAAAAGCAAACTACCAATGCTAATGGAACTCGTACTGATTATTGGAACTTTACTCAAAAACATGCTCCATATTTATTTTTTATGGGAGTAGGAGAGTATGAGATTATCAAAGACAAATACAAAGACATTCCAGTTGATTATTATGTAGAAAAAGAATATGCTCCGTATGCAAAAGATATTTTTGGAAATACACCTGAAATGTTGGCTTTCTTCTCTAAAATAACAGGAATAGAATATCCATGGAATAAGTATGCACAAATTGTTGGTCGCGATTACGTTAGTGGAGCAATGGAAAATACCACAGCAGTAATTCACGGGGAAAGAGCCTACCAAACACCAGGACAGTTAATTGACGAAAATGTACAAGAAAATACAATAGCTCATGAAGCTTTTCATCATTGGTTTGGTGATTTAGTAACTACTGAAAGCTGGAGTAACTTAACCGTAAACGAGAGTTTTGCGAATTATAGCGAGTATTTATGGTTAGAGCATAAGTACGGAAAAGATGAAGCAGATGCACATTTGTTTGAAGACAGCGAAGCCTACAAACAAGGACAAAATTATGACAAGCATTTAGTTCGTTTTTATTACGATGATAAAGAAGATATGTTTGATGCGGTGAGTTACAACAAAGGAGGGGCAATTTTACACATGTTACGTAATTATGTAGGTGATGATGCTTTTTACACGACATTAAACACTTATTTAACCGATTATAAATACGGTACAGCAGAAGCACACCAATTGCGTTTAGCTTTTGAAAAAGTTACCGGAAAAGACCTAAACTGGTTTTTCAATCAGTGGTATTTTAACAGTGGTCATCCAAAATTATCTATTTCGTATGATTATAATAAGCTACGTAAAACAGTAACTATAAATATCATGCAAATTCAAATGAATGAGTTTAAATTCCCATTTGCGATAGATGTTTTTGAAGGAGGTAAACGTACACGTCATAATGTTTTTGTGGATGCTAGAGATGCTTCGTTTACTTTCCCTTTTATCAAACAACCAGATTTAATTCAAGTAAATGCTGATGGTGTATTACTGTGTGATATCAGCGAGAATAAAGTATTGAGTGATTATATCTATCAATTAAAACATGCTCAAAACTACGCTCATAAAAGAGAAGCTTTGTTAGAAGTAGTAAAACATCAAGATGATAAAAATGCGTTTAATGCAGTTGCTGGAGCGATGAATGACGATTTTTATAAAATCAGAATTTTAGCGTTGGAAAACATTAATCTAATCAATAAATATTCTAAAAAGAATGTGATTGATAAAATTATGAGAATGGCTAATAGCGACCCTAAAACATTAGTACAAGCTGCTGCTATTGAAACTTTAGGAAAGTTAACAGATCCTGCATTAAAATCAGTGTTTGATAAAGGTTTACAAAGTAAATCATACTCGGTATTAGGTAAATCATTGGTAGCAATGTATTATATCGATAAGCAATTAGCAATTCAAAAATCAAAAACGTTACCGTTAGAAGTAAAAAAGATTGTAGCTACACCGTTAACACGTATTTATTTAGAAGAAAATGACGATACAGAGTTAAGCTTTATTGCAGGGAATGTTATGGCAGGAATGTTCTTAAGTCCAAATAAGAAAATTCAATCGTTATATAAAGAAGCGTTTGATAAAATTGGAAAAAGTAATAATACAGAAGCCATTCAAAATTTAACGGATGATATTGTAGCAAAAGGACTTCAATACAAGCAATATAATTTTGATAAAGTAGGAATCAATTTGTTACGTCAATTAGTAGAAATGCAAAAGGCTAACAATCCTTCAAACATTGATAATAACTTACGAGTTATACAAATTGCAACCGCAAAATTGTTAGAGTAAACAAAATTAAACTCTTAGCACATATTATATAAAATCATAAAGTTTAAGTTAAAAAGAATACTTAGTTTTGGCACAGAAATTGAATTTTCTAGCGAAACTTAAACTTTATGATTAAAAAAACTACCCTACTATCTATTTTTTCAGTGCTAGTATTAGCGTCTTGCAGTAGTGTTAAAACTACCGAAAAGGCGATTAATTCTGGTAATTATGAAAAAGCCATTTCTTTATCTATAGAAAATTTAGCAAAGAATAAAACGAAGGAGAAAAACCAGCCGTATGTGTTGATGCTTCAAGAAGCTTTTGCTAAAGCAACTCAAAGAGATTTAGACCGTATTTCGTTTTTAGAAAAAGAGCAAAATCCGTCGAATTTAGAATCTATTTATAGTTTATACCAACGATTAAACAATCGTCAGGAAAGAATAAAACCATTATTACCCTTACGAATTTTATCTTCTGGAAGAGATGCTAAATTTAAAATGGAAAATTATGCTGATAGAATTATTGAAGCTAAAGAAAACTATGCCGATTATTTATACGAAAATGGAGTAGCATTGTTGAATGACGGAAAGCGTAATAAAATTAATTACCGACGTGCTTTTGATGAACTAAGACATTTAGATAAAATCAACCCGAATTATAAAGACACAAGAGCGTTAATTGAAGAAGCTCATGAGTTGGGAACAGATTTTGTACATGTATCGGTAAGAAATAAAACCAATCAGATAATTCCGAAAAGATTAGAAAGAGATTTATTGGCGATTGATACTTACGGATTGAATGATTTATGGACCGTATACCATGCAAATAAAGACAGGAAAATTCGTTATGATTTTGATTTGGAATTAGATTTTAGAAATATTGAAATTTCTCCTGAGCAAGTTCGCGAAAAAGAAATCATTAAAGAGAAAAGAATAAAAGATGGTTACAAGTACTTGTTAGATAACAACGGTAATTATGTAAAAGATAGCTTAGGAAATAAAATAAAGGTAGATAAATACAAAATAATTCGTTGTAAGTTATATCAATTTACGCAGTTTAAAAGCAGTAGAGTTAGTGGAGTTGTAAAGTATATTGATAACAGAACGAATCAATTATTAGAAAAGTTTCCTATTCAAAGTGAGTTTGTATTTGAACACGTATATGCCGATTATGACGGAGATAAAAGGGCGTTAGAAAGTTCGTTTTTAGATTTGTTGAATGAAAGAGTAGTGAGTTTTCCATCAAACGAACAAATGGTATACGATACTGGTACCGACTTAAAACAAAAACTCAAACATATTATCACACGAAATAAGTTTAGAAATTAAAGTACTAAAGCTCCTGTAGATTACAGGAGATTTTTATTATATTTGAGTTATGGAAAAGGATTTAAACACAATAACTTTTGAATACCAAAAGCCAAATAAAACTAGCTTGTTTTTTAAATTATTAAGTGTGGTTTTGATTATAGTCTTTTTATTTAATCCTTTATCTGAGTTTGTTGATGTTTTCAGAAAAAGTTTGCCTCATGGTTGGTGTTGTCAACCTAATTTATGTAATCTAAGTACTTACCATTTTTTATAAATGGATTTATTCTCACAATTTGATGATGTTCCTAAAAACTTACTTCCAAAAGATGGAACAGTAAATTACTACGGTATTGTTCTACCAAAAGTGGAAGCAGATCATTATTACGAGGCTTTATTAAACTCTATTGAATGGCGTAACGACGAAGCTATTATTTTTGGTAAACGCATGGTAACCAAACGAAAAGTAGCTTGGTATGCAGAACAGCCTTTTGAATATTCGTATTCGAACATTACCAAAACAGCCTTACCGTTTACGAAAGAATTGTTAGCATTAAAAGAATTGGTAGAGAAGAAAACCAAGGAAACCTATAACTCTTGTTTATTGAATTTATACCACGATGGATCTGAAGGAATGGCGTGGCATAGTGACGGAGAAAAAGATTTAAAAAAGAACGGAGCCATAGCTTCGTTAAGCTTTGGAGCAGAAAGACGTTTTGGTTTTAAACACAAACAAACCAAAGAAACGGTGTATAAAGTATTAGAACACGGTTCGTTATTGGTAATGAAAGATGAAACCCAAACTCATTGGCTTCACCGGTTACCACCTACAAAAAAAGTCCACCGACCACGCGTAAATTTAACGTTTAGAACGATTGTGAGGTAGGTCAGCTTATTAGACAAGTATGTATAAATGTAGGCGATTATAGGGTAATTCACTTTTAAGTTTCATAAAAATTGAAGTAAATGACTATTTTTGAATTTAAGATTTTAACGATAATGCGATTAGAAGAACTAAGAAAGCTCCTAGAAAAGTTAATAGTTGACTTTTGAAAAGGAATTTATTCATGTTCTCCAAACATGTGCACTCAGCTTCTATTTTCTTAAATTCTGGATTTTCACTAGGCTGCTCAAATCTCTTTACAATTCTAGATATTTTATACTTTAGTCGATAGTTTTTTGATTCATTTATAGCAATCCAAATCCCAATTGAGATAGGTATTATATATCCAATTGCAGAGATTTTAAGAAGGATATTAACAAAAAAGCTAAGTTGCTTGTCTGAAAAAATAAGTGATGAAATGAATCCAGTCAAAGCAGTTGATATAAAAATGAATAAGTTTCGCACATACGATAATTGTTTAACATGCAAGCTTTGCCAAGATTTGATATCATATGATTCAATTAATTCGTCTTTTTTCCTCATAGTTGTCTATAATGTTACTAAGGATATGATTTTGTTTTAATGAATTATACCCAAATAATAACGAAGTTAATATTTTTAAAGACTAAAAATCAATATAAACTTAATTCTTTTTTAGTCAATTCAAAATTCGTAATTCTCCAATCATAATTCAAAAAACTTACTCAACTTCCTTATAAAAAGTCAATTTATATTCTGGTAACAAATTAGGATGCGTAATCTTTATTAAGTCTTTTAATACTAAATCTGGTCGTACAGGAGAGAGTTCAAAGTAAATTAAACCACCTGTTTCTCCTTTGTTGTGCCCGATAGAAAATATTTTATTATTGGTAAAGGCATCAAACTCTTTGTAGTGAATATTAGCGGTAGTTAACTGTTCTTTGGTAGCATACAAGCCACAGTTAAACCAAAAATCGGCATGTTGTCCTTTTTCCAATACGCTTTCAAAACTTAAAGGTAAACTACCCGTTCCTTTGGTGTCTTTCCATAAGTAATTTAAGTTGGCGTCGTTGTAAAACGTCGCAATAAAACTTTCACCCGCAGGAACATTCCAAACATCTTTAAACATGCTTCCAGATAAAATAGTAGGCTGTTTAGCGCTGTTTTTAGCAATTTCTTTAGCTTTTAGGTATTCCTTTTCTATGTTGTTGAAAATACTGTCTGCTTCCTTTTCTTTTCCGTATAAAGCCCCGAAAAATTTAATCCATTCAGCTCTTCCTAAAGGAGTTTCTTCTAGCCAATCTCCATTAAAAATTACAGGAATCCCTGTTTTTTTGATGTTTTGGTATAGTTTAGTATTTGGATGTAGGGCAAAACCAACAACTAATTCAGGTTCAATATCAATCAACTTTTCAGTATTCATGTCTTGTTCCAAGCCTAATTCAACAATCTTACCTTCTTTAATTCTATTTCTTGTTCTTTTAGAAGAAATATATTTGGTGTGTGGAAAACCAACAACGGTGTTTTCAGTATTCAAAAGTTCTAGCATCGGAATATGAGTAGTACTGGTAACTACTATTTTTTCAACAGGAACTTTAATTTCTTTTTTAGAAAGGTTGGTTTTATTAGTAAGTGTGTAAGAAAAATATTCGTGTGAGCTTTGAAAAGCTTTTTTTATCACTAATTTTTTTTCTCCGTTTTCTGAAATGATATCAAAGCCTTTGGCATATTTTACAGTGCTTTGTGAGGTTTTCTTTTCAGTAGTTTTTTTAGTTTCTTGCTTACACTGTATAAACAGGAATAATAAAGAAAAAATAAGTAAATAACGTTTCATAGTAATAAGTTTTTATAAGTGGAAAGTAAGGGTATCCCCGTAGTTTAGTTTAAGTTCAAATGATTTTTCCAACGGAATATTGTTAGTATACGCCCAAAGACTTCTCATTACACCAGCATGAGTTATAAGCACTACTTTTTGAAGGTTTTTGGCTTTTAATTCGGTTAAAAAATCGGTGGTTCTGTTGTGTAAATCGATATAAGATTCTCCGTTTTTAGCAGGAGTTTTTACAAAGTCTTTCATCCAAATATCGAGTTCCATTTTATCAATATTGTTCCATTTTTGTAGCTCCCAATCACCAAAATCAAGTTCTTTCAGTCGATCGTCAAAAATTATTGTAGATGAAAGTTTTTCAGCTAAAAGTTTACAACGTTGTAAGGGACTGCTGTAATATGTTACATCGATATCGTTAACAGGAACTTTTTTTAGAATAGTACTCACTTCCTCTTCAAAAGTTGTGGTAACGTCAATATCAGCTTGACCATAGCATATACCTTTGGCGATATTTGGAGTTGTATGTCGTACTAAAATAACTTCCATAAAGCGAGTAGACTTAGATAAAAAACAATTTCAGATACTTGTTGCAAAGCACCCGCACAATCTCCTGTTTGACCTCCAATCCATTTTTTAAAGAAATGCCCCATATACAAATAGATAAGTAGTAATGGGAGCAACACCAAAAATATCATTGGCTTTTGAAAGAAAAATAAGGGAACTATTCCAAAAATAGCTGATATAAGTAGCGATTTACCACTCATTTGTTTGGTTGTTGGCTTTATTTTAGAGCTGTCAATATCTCTTACATATTCATGTGTATACAATAATACAGTTGCAATAAATCGGCTAATACTGTGCCCTGAGATAATTACTAAAATTAAATTAACGGATAGGCTTTGTAAATGATATAGAGCTAAAAACTTTATAGCTAGGATAAAGACCAAACCACTAACTCCAAAAGTTCCAAGTCTGGAATCTTTCATGATGGTTAAAATCTTTTCTTTGGTCCATCCACCACCAAAACCATCGCATACATCGGCAAATCCATCTTCATGAAAAGCCCCTGTAATCCAAATAGAACTAATCATGCTTATTAAAATAGCAATATCTGTAGAAAAAATATAAGCGGAAGCGAAATAGGCGAGTGCAGCAATGCTTCCAACTACAATTCCTACTAAAGAAAAATAACGACTGCTCTTATTGAGTATTTCAGGTGAGTGATTTACCCATTTAGGACACGGAATTCGTGTGAAAAATAGTACAGCAGTTAAAAAATAATGGATTTGTCTTTTTATCATAACTAGGCCTCGCTAACATTGGCACTTTTAAAAGTAGCCATTTCGTTTAAAAAGTTTACACTTGATTGAATAATAGGAAATGCAACTGCACAACCTGTACCTTCGCCTAAACGTAAACCTAAATTTAAAAGCGGTTCAGCATTTAAAAATTCTAACATTTTTTGATGACCTTGCTCTCCTGAATTATGACAGAAAATACAATAGTCTAGAATATTAGAATCCATTGCATGAGCTGCTAATAGGGCAGAAGTAACAATAAAACCATCAATAAGTAAGGTCATTTTTAAAGAAGCGGCTTCTAACATAGCACCACACATCATTACAATTTCAAATCCGCCAAAAGCAGTTAGGGCTTCCGTAGGTGTTGAAATAGAATCGGCATGTAACTTATAAACCTCACGTAATGTGTCGATTTTTGTTTGTAGTCCTTTATCATCAACTCCAGTACCTCTACCAACACATTTTTCAATAGGTGTATTAGTAAAATAACTCATTAATAAAGCTCCAGATGAAGTGTTACCAATTCCCATTTCGCCAAAACCGACAATATTGGAACCTTCACTATATACTTTTCTTACCAATTTTCTTCCTTTTTCCAAAGCTTCTTGACAGTGTTCTAGCGTCATGGCTTTAGTAGTACTATAATCTTGAGTTCCTTTAGCTACTTTAGCATCGGTGAGTTGAGGATGTGCTTCAAAATCAGTATTTACACCAGCATCTACAATGTTTAAAAGAATATTATTTTGTTTACAAAATACATTGATGGCAGCACCTCCTTGTAAAAAGTTAAATACCATCTGTTGCGTAACCTCTTGTGGGTATGGACTCACTTTTCCTGTAGTTGCAATTCCATGATCTCCTGCAAAAACCATAATAGTTGGTTTGGACAGTACAGGGTTAGTTGTATTTTGAATTAAACCAATTTGTAAGGCAATTTTTTCTAAACCGCCTAAAGCACCAATAGGTTTGGTTTTAAAGTTAATTTCTTCTTGAAGCTCGTTTTGTAATTCTTTTGATAAGGGAGTTATAGTTGTTGTCATGTGTTATTTTAAAGTTAAAGGAAGTCCAGATACCATAAAAGTAGCTTTGTCAGCCAATTTTGCTATGTGTTGATTCGTCCAACCTTGTAGTTGTGTAAATTTTCTTCCAGATTCAGAATTAGCGTGTAATCCCATACCAATTTCATTAGAAATGATGATAATATTGGCGTCAATTTCAACCAATTTGTTTATTTCTTCTTTGGCGATTTCTAGTGCTTTTTCAATATCATATTTTGTATCTACAAAGAAGTTTGTTAGCCACAGCGTTACACAATCGATAACCACAGTTTGTTTTTCAGAAATTACTTTACTTAACCATTTTTCTTCTTCAACAGTGGTCCAACGTTCATCTCTATCAGAAATATGCCTGTCAACTCGTTGTTGAAAATCTTCATCCCAAATACGAGAAGTTGCTAGGTAAATAGGGGTTTCAGATAAAGATTCTGCTAGTTTTTGAGCATAGCTACTTTTACCTGAGCGTTCACCTCCTGAGATATAATATATCATGAAATCGCATTTTATTTTGACACAAAGATTGGAAAGATTTTTAATAAAAAACAAATTAAAATAGAGAACTGTTTATTTTTGCTGAACTAAAACTACGAATTATGACAGTATCTTCTTTTATGCCAGCAGTAACTCAGATGATTTATGATATGGGGTTACAAGATTATTTAAACGGAATTACTTTTGAGTGTCCTGAAGTGGCTTTAAAAGAAAAAGAAGTGGCTGTTCGATATAAGTTGGAAGGAAAAGTGCTAACGAGTAAAGAAATAACGGCTATTTTTTCAAAAACAAAGGCGGAAGGAAAAACCTTGTATTATGTAGATGAGCCTGTTTTAGAAAGTATAGCACCCGATATTGTTTTTACACAAGATGTGTGTGATGTTTGCCAAATAGATACGGAGTCTGTGGCAAAATCAGCTTATAAATTACCTAAGGTTCCCGAGTTAATTTCTATAACACCAAACTCTTTAGAAGACGTTTTTGATAATGCATTAACCATTGCAAAAGCTATGAAGCAAGAAGCAATAGGAGAGGCGTATGTGAAGGGATTAAAAAAACGTATATATGACATTGTAGATGTGCAACGTGAGCATAAAATACAGTCTAAAAGTGTAATGCTGTTAGAGTGGATTGATCCGTTGTTTAATTGCGGACATTGGATTCCTCATCAAATAGGATATGCTGGTGGAATCGATTTATTGTCACATCCATCAGGAGATAGCATCGTTATTTCTTGGGATAAAATTGTAAAGTATGATCCAGAGGTGTTAATTATTGCTCCTTGTGGATATGGAATCGATAGAACACTAGAAGACATGAAGTTTTTAGAAGAAAGAGAAGAATGGAAGTCTTTGAGAGCTGTAAAAAACAAACAAGTATACATTGCTGACTTTGCTATGTTTACGCAATCTTCTGCGGGTACTTTAGTAGAAGGAGTCGAGTGTTTAGCAAAAATGATTCATCCAGATTATTATACACTACCAGAGAACTTAAAAACAAAATTCGCAAAATATCATGATTTGATGGTTGCTAATTTGTAAGAATACTATACATTTGCCGTGATTTTTGGTTTTTCTTTAATCATCTATTAAAGAGAATTAAAAGGGAATTCGGTGCAAAACCGAAGCTGTTCCCGCAACTGTAAGCTATTAAGCTTGTAACAATTACTCAAACCACTGTTTTTTAATGGGAAGGTATGTTACAAGACGCAAGCCAGGAGACCTGCCAATTATTATAATTTAATTAAAGCTTTCGGGATAAAAGTTTGGTAGAATATGGCTAAAAAAGTAATTACATTTTTTTCTTTTTTTTATGTGGTTGTTCTGGTAGGGCAAAACGATACAATTTCTTATCGATTGGATGAAGTAATCATCAATGCTACAAAAAAATTAAAAGAAAACTCCATAGGTCAGCATGTGGTAAGTCTTTCAGATTCTGTGTTAACACGAAATATTGAATCTTTTACTGATTTAATAAGATATAATTCATCAATTTATTTAAAGGAGTACGGAAAAGGAGGAACAAGTTCTGTAAGCTTTAGAGGCACAAGTGCTTCCAATACAGCTGTTGTATGGAATGGAATCAACATTAACTCTATAAACAATGGGCAAACAGGTTTTAATTCTTTAACAGTAAGTCTAAATGATGCTATTGATGTAAGAAAAGGAGGAGGGAGTATTGAATACGGTTCAGGTGCAATAGGAGGAACTGTACATTTAAATGATGTTTTAAATTACACGGAAGGATTTAATGTAAAAAATCAATTTGTAATTACAGGGGGAAGTTATAATACATTTAATTCATTTTTTAAATCAAAAATATCCAATTCAAAATATAGCATAGCTATAGGAGTTTCTAGAAATTCTTCAGAAAATGATTTTAAATTGTTTGATACAGAGTATAGGAATACTAATGGAGCTTATGAAAACTATGGAATTAACTTAGGTTTTGGGTATAAGTTCAATAATCAATCTGAATTAAAGTTTTATAGTACAAGCTTTTCTGGTGAGCGTCATTTCTCAGGAACATTACCTAATCCAACATCTGCAAGAGAAAAATATATAGACTCTAACCAAAGAAACTTATTGGTGTATGGTTTTGAAAAGGGTAGAATAGGACATGAAGTCAAGTTAGCATATTTAACACAGAAGTATCAATATTTCTCTAATAAGTTTTCTGATAATTTTAATTATGGAAAATCGAGAAGAGTAATAGCGTCGTACAACCTGAATTATAAACTTCCTAGAATTAAAGCAAAGATTTCGTCTTTTTCAGAGTATGAATCTGCTTTTGGTAGTACAGATGTAATTAAAGAGAAAAATAGAAAACAATTTTCTCAGTACCTTGTTTATACACAAGATATACATAAAAATGTTTCCTTTAATGTTAAGTTAAGAAAGGATTTTAATTCAGATTATAAGGTTCCGTTTGTTTATGCTGCAGGGATAAAAGCAACTCCTATTTCAAAATGGTATGTAAGAGTCAACGGATCTAAAAATTATAGAGTACCAACATATAATGACTTGTTTTGGCCAGGACAAGGAAATGAAAATTTGATTCCAGAAACATCTATTCAAAGTGAGGTAGGATTAGGGTACTCAAATAAAGGTTTAATCATTGATGTAGGGGCTTATTTGATTAATACAGACGATAAGATAGTCTGGACACCTTCTGGTGATTCAAGCAGACCTGGTGTTTGGGTTCCCATCAATTTAAATGAAACCCAGAATAAAGGTATAGAGGCTAGTTTAAGTTATAAAATTGATTTAGGAGAATATAAATTTAATGCAAGTTCTAATTATTCTTATGCTTTAGCCAAAGATAGTGAGACAGATAAGTATTTAACTTTTGTGCCTAAACATTTATTAAATAGTAATTTATCGGTAAACTATAAAAAAGCCAACCTTTTCGTTCAGTCACTTTTTAATGGAGAAGTGTATACTACAGAAGACAATTCTGATGATTTTATTGTTCCTAGTTTTTTTATAGTTAATGTGGGAGCAGAATATAAATTATATCAGAAGAAACAAAATGAGCTATTATTAGGAGTCAAAATAAATAATCTATTAGGAGAAAAATATATGGTTATGCCAAGGAGACCCATGCCACAAAGAAATTTTAACATAAATATCAATTATAAATTTTAACAAATGAAAATAACTAAATTATTAGGATTATTATTCTTAGGAGGTATCCTTTTTACATCATGTAGCGATGATTCAAGTTCAAGTTTACCTAAAGGAGATTATGAAAATGGAATTTTGATAAGTGGAGAAGGTACTACAGCTGTTTCAGGATCTGTTTCTTTTGTATCTAATGATTTATCAATTGTAGAAAATACAATTTATAAAAAAGTAAATAATGCTGAGTTTGGAGAGTATGTTCAGTCTATTGCATTTGATAATGATAGAGCTTATATCGTTGCAGATAACCAAAACACTGTAACAGTAGTAGATAGATATACTTTTGATAAAGCAGGAGTTATTACAACAGGTTTATCAAAACCAAGGTATATGACCGTAGTAGGAAATAAAGGTTATGTAACTAACTGGGGAGCTACAGATAATGATAATGATGATTTTGTTGCAATTGTAGACTTAAACTCTTTAGAAGTAGAAGGAAAAGTAGACGTAGCTTTAGGACCAGAAAGAATTATTGCTAAAAATGGAAAATTATATGTTTCTCATTTAGGAGCATTCGGAACAAATAATAAAGTAGTTGTAATTGATATTGCTACAAAGTCAGTAGTAAAAGAAATAACAGTTAAAGATAACCCAGATGAGTTATATGTAGATAGTTCAGGTAAGTTAGTAGTTTTATCTCAAGGAAAAACTATTTATGATGAGAATTGGAATGTAGTAGGACATACATTAGCAGCTATTTCTTTTATAAATACAGCTAGTAACGAGGTTGATTCAGAATTAGTTTTCAATGAAGGAGAGCACCCTTCTCAAATGGTTTTAGATGGTAATAATGTTTATTATAGTTTAGGAAATAACATTTATAAAACGGATGTAAATGCTACTACTTTACCAACATCTGAATTATTAACTACAGATGCAGGATACCTTTATGGTTTAGGTGTAAGAAACAACGAAGTTTTTGTATTAGATGCTAGCTTTTCGGGTAATAGTAAATTAGATATTTACGATTTATCAGCAAAAACTAAAAAAGATACTAAAGAAGTTGCCTTAGGAGCTTCAAAAATTTATTTTAATTAAGTCGTCCCCAGAAAATAGGGAAATATTGCTATGAGTGAGCTCACCAATTTGGTGAGCTTATTTTTTATAAAAACTTTTCTTGTATTTCTTTAGAAGGTATCATACAGGCCTCCTTTTTTCCAAACCACTTGTAACGATTTTTAGCAATGTAATCGTATACAATATTTCTAAGCCTTTCAGGAAGAACCCAAAAAACTTGGGTTAACTTCCAAATTCCGCCAAAATCATTCATAATTTTTAAAGCAGCAGAAGATTTTATATAGTAAGCAACAGAAGGTTCATATAAAATAATAGAATCTATTTTTGAGGTATCAACACCTAAATATTTAGTAATTTCCTTTCCTATGTCAGATTGAAGAGAGGTGAAAACAAACTGATTTTTAGTGTCATGTTTTATAACTTTTAGCACACTATCGTTGCAAAAATTACAGATGCCATCAAATAAAATTACTTTTTTATTACTAGGTAAATTATTCATATTTAATTTTTTATAAAAAATTAAGTGCTAATTTGTAACATTATTCAAAAGTAAGCGTCTTGTAAGAAAGTAAATAGTGTTTTAACAATAATTTAGATGTAATTATGTAAATCAGTATGTACTTTTATTTAAAAATTAACTAAAACTATGATTCGAATAGAAAATCTTCACAAATCTTATCCTATAGGAAAAGACTCTCTTCATGTTTTAAAGGGTTTGAATTTACATATTAAAGAAGGAGAATTTGTGTCTATTATGGGATCTTCAGGTTCTGGTAAGTCTACCTTATTAAATATCGTAGGGTTGTTAGATACACATGATGAAGGAAAATACTACTTAAACGGACAGTTAATTGAAAACCTAAATGAAAAGAAGGCAGCAGTATTGCGTAATAAGTTTTTAGGTTTTGTTTTTCAGTCGTTTAACCTAATTTCTTATAAAACAGCTTTAGAAAACGTTGCGTTACCATTGTATTATAAAGGTATAGGAAGAAAAGAACGTTTAGAAATAGCTATGGAATATCTTGAAAAGGTTGGTTTAAAAGACTGGGCTAATCATTTACCAAATGAACTTTCAGGAGGACAAAAACAACGTGTAGCTATAGCAAGAGCATTGGCAACAAAACCTAAAGTAGTTTTAGCTGATGAGCCGACAGGAGCATTAGATTCTACAACAACCGATTCTGTAATGGATTTGTTAACAGAGATTAACAATGAAGGTATGACGGTTTTTGTAATTACACACGAGGAAGAAGTAGCTGCGCAAACTAATCGAGTTGTTCGTTTAAAAGATGGAGTTATCATTAGTGATGAATTAACAGAAATGGCAACCAAAGTAGAAAACTCTAAAGCGGTATAATATGTTTGATATAGATCGTTGGAGGGAAATATTTCAAAGTATTAGCAAAAACAAACTTCGTTCTGTTTTATCAGGGTTTACTGTCGCTTTTGCCATTTTACTTTTTACCTTATTATTTGGAATTGTATCAGGGTTACAGAATCAGTTTAAAACTGCTTTTGCTGATGATGCAACCAATGCAATGTTTGTAAGAGTATGGAAAACCTCAAAACCTTATAAAGGCTTACAAACAGGAAGAAGAATACAGCTAAAGAATAAAGATTTTGATTATGTTAAAGAGGAGTATGAAGATAAAATCCAACATTTAACAGCACGAATATTTAAGAGTGTAAATATTACGTATAAAAACAATCAAAATAGCTACCAATTACGAGCAGTGCATCCAGATCATCAGTTTTTAGAAAAAACAATTATTGATGAAGGAAGATATATTAACGAGTTAGATTTAAAAAATAACGCAAAAGTTATCGTGATAGGTCGTCTTGTTAAACAAGACTTATTTGGAGAAAAACCTGCGTTGGGAAAAAGAGTAAATGTTGATGGAATTTCATATAAAGTAATCGGTATTTTTTCTGATGAAGGTGGTGATAACGAAGAGCGTTTAACCTATATGCCAGTTACGACTGCTCAAAAATTATATGGTAACAATGATTATATCAGCCAAATAAATATAGGATATAACCCTAACCTTAGTGTAGGACAGGCTATAGCTTTTGGAAACCGTTTAGAAAGGGATTTAAGGGAGAAATTAGATATTCATCCCGATGATCAAAGTGCTTTATCGGTAAGAAATATGGCAGAAGCAACAAAGGCAACAAGGATGATTACAGGAGTTTTATTTATACTAGTAATTTTTATTGGCTCTGGAACTTTAATTGCAGGAATTATTGGAATTAGTAATATTATGATTTTTGCAATAAAGGAACGTACCAAAGAGTTTGGAATTCGTAAAGCACTAGGAGCACAACCTTCTTCGATTATAGGAATGGTAGTTCAAGAGTCTGTTTTAATAACCACTATATCAGGGTATTTAGGCTTGAGCTTAGCTACCTTTATACTAAATTCAATAGGTGATAGTCTTGAAAAGTACTTTATTAAAGATCCAAGTGTAAGTCCAGGAATTGTAATAGGAGCTACGGTTATTTTAATTTTATCAGGGTTATTAGCAGGGTATTTACCTGCGAAAAGGGCAGCACAAATTAAACCAATTGTAGCATTAAGAGCAGATTAATTATGAAGTTTTTATTTGATTCAGACACTTGGCAAGAAATTTACGGAAGTATTCGTAAAAATAAAATTAGAACAATAATTACTATTGTAGGAGTGTTTTGGGGGATTTTATTATTAGTAGGTTTGCTGGGAGCTGCTAGAGGTTTAGAGAATGGGTTTAAAAAACTTTTTGGAGATTTTGCAACCAACAGTGTTTTTGTATGGACGCAGAGAACCGATATACCTTTTAAGGGTTTTCAAAAAGGTAGAAGATTTAACCTAACATTTAAAGATATAGAGGTTCTTGAAAAAGAATATGCTAAAGAAATAAAGTTATTAGCTCCTAGAAATCAAACAAACGGAACTATTGTTAAAGGTTTTAAAACAGGTAGTTTTCAGGTCAGTGGAGATTATCCAGTTTTAGATCTTGTACAAAAGAAAGATTTAATTTATGGACGTTTTCTTAATCAAAATGATATAAAAAACAACTCCAAAGTTTGTGTAATATCTGAAGATATGTACAAACAGCTGTTTGATAAAAAGGAAATGCCTATTGGGCAGTATGTTAAAATTAGCAACGTAAACTACAAGGTTGTAGGAGTGTATAAACCTTCAAACACTATTGATATTGATGGAGATACTGCCTATATACCGTTTACCACTTTTCAAAAAGTATATAATACGTCCAATAAAGTAGATTGGATGATGATTACGGCTAATGAAGGAGTAGATATCAAACAAATGGAGAAAGATATCTTATTAACACTAAAAAGTTTACATAAAGTACATCCAGAAGATAAAAGAGCTTTTGGTAGTGTGAATTTAGGAGATCAGATAGATAAATTAATGGGCTTTTTAACAGGAATGCAGTTTTTAACTTGGTTTGTTGGTATTGCAACTTTAATAGCAGGAGTTTTTGCTATTGGAAACATCTTGTTAATTACTGTAAAAGAACGTACTAAAGAAATTGGAATTAGACGAGCTTTAGGTGCAACTCCTAGAAGTATAAGAAGGCAAGTTGTATTAGAATCTGTTTTTTTAACAACTATTGCTGGTATGATAGGTATTGTTATAGGAGGTTTTTTATTGATGTATATAGATTACAAATGGGGAAGTGGACCTGATTCTGCCCTAGTAAATCCGACCGTAAATATACCTATAATAATGTTGGCATTTTTCATATTAGTTGTTTTAGGAACACTAATAGGATTAATACCAGCATACATGGCAACAGTAGTAAAACCAATTGAAGCATTAAGAGAAGAATAAAAAAAGAAATAATCAATTAATCATGAGCAAAAGAGCAAAAATTATTTTAGGAATCGTAGCACTATTATTTGTAGTCATCCTAATTTGGTTAGGAAAGAAAAATCAAAAAAGTGTGGTTACTTACGAAACGGAAAAACCATTTAAAACAACTATTGTAAAAAAGGCAGTAGCCACAGGTAAGGTTGTTCCTTTAGAAGAAGTTGAAATAAAACCACAAATTGCAGGAATTATAGATAAAATTGTGGTTGAAGAGGGAGCAATTGTAAAAGCAGGAGATTTATTAGCTACAGTACGAGTAGTGCCTAATGAGCAATCGTTACAGAGTGCTAAAGGACGAATTAGTTCTGTGCAAATTCAATTAAACAATGCCAAAACTCAATATGATAGAAATAAAAGCTTATTTGATAAAGGAGTAATTTCTAGTCAAGAGTTTGAAGCTTCTCAATTGTCATATAACCAAGCAAAAAATGACTTGAGAAATGCTCAAAACGATTACCAAATCATAAAAAAAGGATCAGTAGGTTCGGCAGGAGCTAATACAAACATTAGAGCAACAACCTCGGGTATGGTGGTAGAAATTCCAGTTAAGAAAGGATACCAAGTTATTCAGTCTAACAATTTTAACGAAGGAACTACCATTGCTACGATTGCAGATATGGAGAAGATGATTTTTGAAGGACAAGTTGATGAATCAGAAGTAGGAAAGTTGGTAAAAGGTTCTAACATCGAAGTTTCATTAGGAGCTATTGAAAATAAAAAGTTTCCTGCAGTATTAAATTTTATTGCACCTAAAGGAACAGAAGAAAACGGAGCGGTACAATTTAAAATTAAGGCAGATGTAAGTCTTGATGATAATTATTTTGTGAGAGCAGGATATAGTGCCAATGCAGATATTGTTTTAGAAAAGAAAGACAGTGTGTTATCTATTAAAGAATCGTTATTGCGTTTTGACAAGAAAACTGAAGAGCCATATGTAGAGGTGAAAAAAGGGGAAGATGAGTTTGAAAAGCGTGAGTTAAAATTAGGAGTTTCTGATGGCGTAAACATTCAGGTATTAGAAGGGGTAACTGCTGATGACGAAATCAAAATCTGGAACAAGGCATCAAAAGATGACGAAAAGAAAAACAACTAAGCGTTTAGATAAATAAGTAAAAAAGCAGTTCTTTTAAAGAGCTGCTTTTTTCTTTTAAGCTATCGTATACTACACTAGTAACTTAAAAAAGTACGTTTGAGGTACTGTAAATAAAAAGAACACAGGTTTTAAGTAAATTCGGGGTGCTTACTAGTAAGTAAGTACTTAATTTGATTTAAGGGGAAAGTCAAATTATTTTATTTAGGGGTAAAAAAAAGCAGCTCATTTGAGCTGCTTTTTTATTGGAGTTTATATTTTATCCTTTGTAAAAAGGCAATTTAACCACCTTTGCAGAAAGTTGTTTTTTACGTACTTGAATAAATATATCGCTATCAATTTTTGAGTTTTCAATAGTAACGTATCCTAAACCAATTCCTTTTCCTAAAGAAGGACTCATAGTTCCTGAAGTAACACGACCAATGTTGTTTCCGTCAGCATCAACAATCTCGTAATCATGACGAGGTACACCGCGTTCTGTTAATTCAAAAGCAACTAATTTACGAGTAACACCCGCTTCTTTTTGTGCTTTTAAAGCTTCAGCATTTACAAAATCTTTGGTAAACTTAGTAATCCAACCTAAACCAGCTTCTAAAGGAGAAGTAGTATCGTCAATATCGTTACCATATAAACAATATCCCATTTCTAAACGTAAAGTATCACGAGCAGCTAACCCGATAGGTTTAATTCCCCAATCTTTACCAGCTTCAAAAACTTTATTCCAAAGTTGCTCAACATCTTCATTCTTTACATATACCTCAAATCCACCAGAACCCGTATAACCTGTAGCAGAAACTACAACGTTCGGAATTCCAGCAAAATCAGTAATTTCAAAAGTATAGAATTTAATATTTGTTAAATCTACTGAAGTTAACGATTGCATTGCCTCAGCAGCTTTTGGACCTTGAATGGCTAATAACGACCAATCTTCAGAACGGTTTTCCATTTCAACATTTAAATCGTTGTGTTGCGAAATCCAGTTCCAATCCTTTTCAATATTAGAAGCATTTACTACTAACATATACTCATTTTCAGCAATCATGTAAATAATTAAATCATCTACAATACCACCATCGTTATTTGGCATACAGCTATATTGAGCTTTTCCTGGAGTTAATTTAGAAGCATCGTTAGATGAAACTTTTTGAATTAAAGCTAATGCATTTTCTCCTTTTAAGAAGAACTCTCCCATATGGCTCACATCAAAAACACCTACACCGTTTCTAACAGTTTCGTGTTCAATATTTACTCCTTCGTATTGCACAGGCATATTGTATCCCGCAAAAGGAACCATTTTTGCTCCTAAAGCTTCATGTACATGTGATAAAGCTGTATTTTTCATTCTTAAGTATGTTTGTTTAAAAAGTGTTGCTAAAGTATTGAAAAATTAGCAAACAAAAGGGACGGATGTGTTTAATATTATAGAACAGTATTACCCAAATGTTTGTTAATATTTTCTTGATCTTCCTTAAGAGTGGTAGATTTGAGAAAAAAATTAAAGAAAAGTAATTGTTGTAATGTGTTAGTATTTAAAACGACAATTCTACCTAAAAAATAATTTGATGAAATTTAATAGAAAAACAATTTCCAACATCATATTTGTAATCTTAATAGGATTACTGTTATATCCACCAACCAAAGTATATTTTATTCGATTAATTTCTTTTGCACCGTCAACTATAACTGAGGATAAAAGAGTAGAATTAACAGATTATAATTGGAATTTAAAAGGATTAAATACAGAGAGTGTTGATTTTAACTCGTTAAAAGAAAAAGTAGTATTTGTAAATTTTTGGGCAACTTGGTGCCCGCCTTGTGTTGCAGAAATGCCAAGTATTCAAAAATTATACGATGATTACAAAGATAAGGTTGAATTTGTATTTGTAAGTAATGAAGATTGGACAACTATTGATACTTTTTATAAAGATAAAGGTTACGATTTACCAACGTATAATATTTTATCAAAAGTACCTGACCAATTAGTGAGCAATTCAATTCCTGCGACGTTTGTTATTGATAAAAATGGAGTTATAGTTGTAGATAAAAAAGGACCAGCAGATTGGAATAGTCATAAAATAAGGAGTTTGTTAGATGAGTTGCTACAATAGATTATTTACCTTTGTAGCATGAGTCAAAAACAGCCAAATAATCCGCTTCACGGAATAAAATTAGCCACCATGTTAGAAGAATTATACTTAGAGTATGGTTGGGAGGAAATGGGAGATATGTTGAATATAAATGCTTTTAAAAAGAATCCGACCTATAAATCCAGTCTAAAGTTTTTAAGAACAACACCTTGGGCAAGAGCCAAAGTAGAAAAGCTGTACTTAGAAATGATAAGTGGTTAATTGTTAACCTGTTTTTTACTTACCTTATTTTTCCATTCTATTGAAGTCATAAATATAGAAGCTTTGGTGTTTACAATGTACACATTTTTGTGTAGTTTTGATATTAGATGAAGAAAACCACTTTTTACATACTTCCTGTTTTATTTCTGCTAATTATTTCTTGTTCCAAAACAGTTAAGGAACAAGCTTTAACCATAAAAGATGTTTTTCCTACACAGAAAAATACAGATTCTACAATAGTTTTTGATTTAGATACAGTAAAAAGTTTCAATTCGTTAACTGCTGTTTTTTGTAAGAATTATGATAATAAAAAGATTAAATATTTTATAAAGACAAAAAAGAATGAAGTTCCTTTTTCAATAAGAAGTATTATTGCTTGTGGTCATGCAGTTTGTGGATTAATAAAATTTAAAAATGTATTGTTTATAGATTATTATACTGATAGTATTTTTTTTCACAATCGAATAAAGTATAATTTTAACACGGTTGATGTTGAAAAAATGTTAAAAAGGCAATTTTTTAATAAAGGAAATGACCCTGAATTTTCTGATACTCCATATACTAACTTGATATATTTAGAATTTTTAAGTGATTTAAATAATTTTAAGCCCAGTTTAAAAAACAAATTAGATACTATTTCTAAATCATATTATAAGTTTATTGTAGGTTTTAATAGAGAAAATATAGATTCCCTAAAGAAATTATATCCTTTAAAAATAAAACTAAATCAGGCTATTCCACTTGTGGATGAAAATGGATATGATATAAAATATAATCCAGCAGGTCCCATAGAAATAGTAGAATAATGCCATATTTCATCGACGTCATATTACCCATTCCGTTGCAAAAAACGTTTACCTATACGGTAACCGAGGCAGAAGCTTCTTTTTTAAAAAAAGGAATGCGTGTAGCGGTTTCCTTCGGAAAAAGTAAAATTTATACCGCATTGGTGTTTAACATTCATCAAACGGCACCCGAATTATATGAAGCCAAAGACATTCATCAAATATTAGATGATACGCCTATTATAACAGAACAGCAACTAAAACATTGGCAGTGGATTTCAAGCTATTATATGTGTTCGTTAGGTGATGTATACAGAGCAGCCTTACCTTCAGCATTTTTGCTAGAAAGTGAAACCATCATCTATAAAAATGAAAACTTTGAAGAAGAAGCAATACTAACCGATGAAGAGTTTTTAATTTTTGAAGCCTTACAACATCATTCACAGTTAACCATTCATCAAGTTGCTGATATTTTAGGAAAGAAAACCGTACTTCCTATCATTAACGGATTGATAGAGAAGAGCGCGATTTACATTAAAGAAGAAATTTACGAAACCTACAAACCTAAACTGGTTAAGTATGTTCGATTACATAATAATTATGCTTCAAATGAAGGCTTACAAACACTTTTTGAGGAGCTTTCAAGAGCTAAAAAGCAACGAGAAGCTGTACTGACGTATTTTCAGTTAGCAGTGGCTAAAAAGCCGATAAAAGCAAAAGATTTAGAAGAACAGTCGGGAGCTTCTTCCGCAGTTTTAAAAGCCTTAGTAGAGAAAGATATTTTTGAGTTTTATCATATTCAAACCGATCGAATTAACTACCAAGGAGAAACGAATCAGATAAAAGAGTTGAATGAGTTTCAACAAGAAGCTTTCAATCAAATAAAAACTTCTTTTGAAACACAACAGGTAAGTTTATTACATGGGGTTACAGGTTCTGGTAAAACAGAAATTTATGTAAAACTAATTAAAGAAGTGATTGCTGAAGGAAAACAGGTATTGTTTTTACTACCAGAAATAGCCTTAACAACTCAAATTATTACCCGTTTACAAAACTATTTTGGAAACTTTATTTCTGTATTCCATTCAAAATACTCGATGAATGAACGGGTAGAGGTGTGGAACAACGTGTTAGAAAATAAACCGAAAGCGCAGGTTATTTTAGGAGCGCGTTCTTCGTTGTTTTTACCGTTTTCAAACTTAGGGTTGATTGTAGTGGATGAAGAGCACGAAACGTCGTACAAGCAATTTGAACCGTCACCACGTTACAATGCGCGTGATGCTTCGGTAGTATTAGGTAATTTACATCAAGCAAAAGTATTGTTAGGTTCTGCAACACCATCAATAGAGAGTTATTTTAATGCTGAGCAAAACAAATACGGATTTATAGAATTAACGCGTCGTTTCGGAAACATTCAGTTGCCTAAAATCGAGCTGATAGACATTAAAGAAAAGCACCGAAAAAAGGAAATGAATGGTCATTTTTCGGATCGTTTATTAAAAATGATTACGGAAGCGTTGGAGGAAAAAGAACAGGTTATTTTATTTCAAAACCGACGTGGATTTTCGCCTGTGGTAGAGTGTACTACTTGTGGTGTTTCTCCTCAATGTCCGAATTGCGATGTGAGTTTAACCTATCATAAATTCCGCAAAGAGTTAAAATGTCATTATTGCCATTACCAACGTGCAATGCCGAATAGTTGTGGTGCTTGTGGAAGTGCTACCTTAGACACCAAAGGTTTCGGAACGGAGCAAATTGAACTCGAGTTAAAAGAGCTATTTCCGAATCATAACATTGGGCGAATGGACTTGGATACCACGCGCGGCAAATATGGTTATCAAAAGATTATTGGGGCTTTTGAAGCGCAAGAAATTGATATTTTGGTAGGAACGCAAATGCTTTCTAAAGGATTGGATTTTGAAAATGTATCGCTGGTAGGAATCTTAAATGCGGATTCAATGCTCAACTTCCCTGATTTTAGAGCCCACGAACGTGCTTTTCAATTGATGGTACAAGTATCGGGTAGGGCGGGACGTACCAAAAAGCAAGGAAATGTGGCGATACAAACTTATAATCCGTATCATCAGATTTTACAGCAGGTATCGACCAATAATTATACAGAAATGTATAAAGAGCAATTGCAAGATCGTTGGCAGTTTCATTATCCGCCTTACTATCGCTTGATAAAAATTACCTTAAAGCACAAAGATTACACGCGTGTGGATAACGGTATCAACTGGTTGGCAAAAGCGTTACAAAATGTGTTTCATGAAAATGTATTAGGACCTACAGCACCTGCGGTTTCTCGTATTCGAAACCAGTACATTAAAAATTTAGTAATCAAAATTCCACCAAAACAATCCTTAGGAAAAACCAAAGAGCAGTTACAAAAAATTAAAAACACCTTTGAAGCAGTCAAAGATTTTAGACCGATCCGCTTTATTATTGATGTGGATGCTTATTAGGAGTTTTGATAACTCGTTTGAGAATATGAATCCGTTTTAATGATTTATATTCAATGTTAACAAATTTAATTTAATGGTAAATTGTTTTTTATTTATAGTAATCTAAAATTTCATTTAAATCAATTATCTTTTTAATTCCTTTTCTGTAAACTTCAATGTGTAAGTCATTTTGTTTTTTTACAACAGAGTCTTTTTCTTCAATTTGTGAGTAAGTTTGCTCAAATAAGACAAGTTTTTCACCATTGTCAAAAATTACTAAGGCATTATTATGATTGTTTTTATCTCTAGTCTTTTTTGTTATAATTCCTGCAAAACTTTGTTCTTTTAGCATTGTTTTTATTTTCTCATAACTTTTTTCTTTTGTGTTTACAAATAGCTCATTATAAGCCATTGTAGAAAATAGAACTACTTGAAAAATAATAATCAGTATGAATAAAATCTTTTTTAGTTGTTTATTGGAGAGTTCCATTTAGAAGTCAATATTAATTATATGTTTCATGGAAAAATACTTTTTCTTTAAGTGTAGTAATTATAGTTTTGGTAAATTGAGTCTCTTCCTTTTTTTTCAAATATAAAAAACTTCTACCCCAGCCATTGTCTAAATTCAAAACTCCATATTCGGGATTAAAAAATATAGGACCATTTCCATCATAAATATGTTTAGTCAGTATATAGAGATCAAAGCCAAATTTTGAAAGATTTCTATCTGAAAAATGCCCTTTCTTAATTAACTTAAATTCAGTTCCAGAAAAGAATAATTGATTAGTTTTCTTAATAAATTTAAAATCCATATTCTTTTCACTATCAATTAGGTTTTTGTACTTGTATATCGTTAAACTGTCATTATTCTTTATTGTTAATTCATATTTCATTTTAGTTTCTAAAGAGTCAATATTAAAAACGTAAAGAAATCTTTCTTCAATGTGTTTTTCATTTTCATAATTCTGACAGTTTAAAAAGTTAATTAGGATACTTAGGATAAGTAAATTCTTTTTCATTTTTATTCAATTTAAGTACTGAGATTAACTGTTATTGGAAATTCTGAATATCCACAATATCCTCATTTTTAAGTTTGTTTTGGGTGTCTATGTTAAGAATTGCTATTGATAGCCGATAACATCTTTTCTTACAGTCTTTCTCCATTTTCTTCCAAATGTTAAATCTAAAGTTTTAAAAATTCTTGTATTGTAATCAATTAAACATTCAGGTAGTCTTGCTTCACAACCAAAATCATAATATTCAACACCATATTTTCTTTTAAATCTCTTGTCTTTTTTAGTAGTAGCTATGGGGGCAATTCCACTCATTAAATAAAGCTTAGCTTTCCCAGCTTTCCAATCTGATGAGGCTTTCTCTTTATTCAGTCTACATTTAGCATTAACAACTATATGTTTAGGTCTTTTATAGTTTAGCCATTTAGATTTAAAGACAAATTCTTGAACATCATAATCTCCTGCAACTATAACTAAATGATATTCAGATTTTTTGTTTTTGGTAATAAATTTAAAATAGCCTAAGCTATCTGCTTCAATAAAATCAGTACTACCTTTTTCAGAGATAACTATTTTTCCTACTGGTTTTTTGCGAGTGATAGAAGAAACAATTTTCCCTCTTATTGTATCGTTGGATTGTGAATGTCCAATAGTTATAAACGCTAGAAGACAAATTGTTAGCAATTTTATTTTCTTTTTCATGATTTCATTTTTTAAGAAATTCCTCCAGAATAGCGTTCGACTATTTTCCATTTTCCATTTATCTTTTCTATTTTGATATTGTCGTTCCAAGCACATAAATCTCCACAAAAGAAGGTGTAATGTAAATAACCAACAGTGTAATTCCAATTAAATATAATTCTTGAAACGCCCAAGTAACCATATTCATTTTTTTTTGGGTTAAAGTCTTTTATGTTTTGAGGATTAATGTATTCAAAGGCAATTTTTTCATTCGAGAAATTGTAATCTAAGTTTCGCTCTTTTATCTTTCCTTTTTTCAGGTCGTAATATAAACGCTCTTCTTTCTCAAATTTTTCTAATTCATTTTCAAATCTCTTTTTATTTCCCTCTATTTTTTCTTTAGAATAACTAATTCCGTTTGCTCCAGTATCATATCCAGTAGGTTTAACAGAGTATGCTGTATTTGTATCTAATTTAGAAAAAATATAAAGTTTTAATTGTTTATTATCCCAATTATTAAGTTTTACCATTTCATCGAATTTTATCATTTCAAGGATAAGATCGTTAATAGCTATATTCTCTTTCTCAATATATTTTTCGCTTTCATAATTCTGACAGCTTAAAAAGTTAATTAGGATAGTTAGGATAAGTAAACTCTTTTTCATTTTTATTCAATTTAAGTATTGAGATTAACTGTTATTGGAAATTCCGAATATCCACAATATCTCCATTTTTAAGTTTGTTTTGGATGTCTATAGTAAAAATGGTTTCAGCAACGTACTCAGGAGTGTACAACTGATCGTTTTCTTTTAAATCGATAAAACGTTGTACGTTTTTAAAATCTTTTTCATTGGTACTTCTAATATCAGTTTGCATGTTGGTATCTACTACACCAGGATAAATAGCATTGCATTTCACCCCATGTTCAAGCTCATTTTGTTCCGCAGCAATAGTTTTGGTCATCATGTCAATCGCAGCTTTAGATGTACAGTAAATACTCCAACCTTCATACGGTTTTACGGCTGCACCTGAAGAAATACTAATAATCTGTTTTTTACAGGTTAACTGTTGTGTGGCTTTGATAAACAAACTGGATAAAATGAGTGGAGTAGTGGTGTTTAAATGAATACTTTTGGCAATATCTTCCGAAGGAATGTTTTCTAAATTAGAGATAACCCCTAATCGTCCTGCATTGTTAATTAATGTAACGGACGAAATAGGAAGGTCTTTAATTTCGCCTAACAACATTGTAAACGTATCGTGAGTTACTTTGGTATCCGATAAATCCACAGGTACTTGTGTAACGTTTTGTAAATCCGTAATACTTCTCGATAACGAGTATACTTTGTAATTTTCTTGTGCGTATTTTTCGGCTAAGGCTCTACCGATTCCTTTACTTCCTCCGGTGATGATGATAATGTTCATAGAGTAAAAATACAAAATTTGTCATTTCGAAGAAGGTACGACTGAGAAATCTCAAGGTTGAGTGTTTGTATTTCTAAAAATTATTTGGAACTTCCTTTGGTGAGATTCCTCTCTCTCGTTCGGAATGACAGATAACGTCATAGCGAGTAGTGGTAACAACGTGGCTAACTTTTAATCGAGAAAAAGATTGCTTCATTTTAGTCTGTCTTGGTGACAGCCGAAAGATTCACAATGACGGTTACATGTTGTCATTTCGAAGGAGATACGACTGAGAAATCTTACAATCGAGTTTTAGTAATTCTAAAAAATATTTGTAACTTCATTGAGTGAGATTCCTCTCTCGCGTTCGGAATGACAAGGAACGTCATAGCGAGTAGTGGTAACGACGTGGCTAACTTTTAATTGATACAAAGATTGCTTCATTTTAGTCTGTCTTGAGCGACAGCTGAAAGATTCACAATGACGGTTGGGTTGTTAGTTGTCATTTCGAAGGAGGTACGACTGAGAAATCTTACAATCGAGTTTTAGTAATTTTAAAAAATATTTGGAACTTCCTTGGGAGAGATTCCTCTCTCGCGTTCGGAATGACAAGGAACGTCATAGCGAGGAGTGATAACGACGTGGCTAACTTTTAATCGAGAAAAAGATTGCTTCATTTTAGTCTGTCTTGAGCGACAGCCGAAAGATTCGCAATGACGGTAGTCGATTATTTGAAAAATTCTTTCGAATTTTCCCAATGCACATCCATTTCAGCGAGGGTCATGTCAGAAAGTTGCTTGCCTTCTTTTTTGGCAGCTTCTTCTAAAAACTGAAAGCGATTGATGAATTTTTTATTGGTTTTTTCTAAGGCATTTTCAGGATTAACTCCAATAAAACGAGCGTAGTTAATCATGGAGAATAAAACGTCTCCAAACTCTTTTTCTATTTTCTCTTGATTGTTGTTTTTGATTTCTTCGTTTAGCTCAGAAAGCTCTTCTTGAACTTTTTCCCACACTTGATGGGGTTCTTCCCAATCAAAACCAACACCAGCAACTTTATCTTGAATACGATTGGCTTTTACCACTGCAGGTAAACTTTTAGGAACGCCTTCTAAAACCGATTTATTCCCCTCTTTTAGCTTGAGCTTTTCCCAGTTTTTCTTAACGTCTTCTTCATTTTCAACAACTACATCACCATAAATATGCGGATGACGGTCGATGAGTTTATCTGAAATTGAATTGGCTACGTCAGCAATATCGAAAGCTTGTTTTTCGCTTCCTATTTTAGCATAAAAGACGATGTGCAAAAGCACATCGCCTAATTCTTTTTTTATTTCTTCTAAATCGTTGTCTAAAATAGCATCTGCTAACTCGTAGGTTTCTTCAATAGTTAAATGACGTAGACTTTGTAAGGTTTGTTTTTTATCCCACGGACACTTCTCACGAAGATCGTCCATGATGTCTAACAAACGATTAAAGGCGGCTAACTGTTGCTTACGAGTATTCACGATTTAGGCTTCTTCTGCAGTTGTTTCTTCAGTAGCTTCAACTAAGGAACTAAAATCAAAATTAGCTTTTGCTAATGTGTTGTACCACTGAATTACTTTTTTAATATTTGAAGCATATACACGCTCTTGATCAAAATCTGGTAAAACCTCACCAAAGAAATCAGTTAATTTAGCTGCACTTTCTTTGTGAGAAATCGCTTCTTTACCTTCTGCTTTTTCAGCAATGTTCTTAAAAACACGTGCTAAAGGCACTTCTTCTTCATATGTGTAAATAGCGATGTTTTCTAATAAACTTACATTGTGAGTCGCTGTAATAGGAAAACGTTTACCATCTACAATTGATTTTACGATAACCCCAGTTTTAGTTTGTGATAAAATTTCATATAAACCTGGTTTACCAGTAACAGCTATAATTTTGTTAAATTCCATGTCTTACTGTTTTAGTATATTATTATTTCTTAGCATTTGGAAAACGCATGCGATAACCTGCATTAACCTTTCCTTTTGAAATATTCTCTAATTTCTTTTTAATTAATCTCTTTTTTAAAGAAGAAAGTTTATCTGTAAACAAAACTCCTTCAATATGATCGTATTCATGTTGAAAAACACGTGCAGGTAATCCGCTTAACGTTTCTGTGTGCTTTTCAAAGTTTTCATCTTGGTATTCAATAGTAATAGTTTCTTGACGAAAAACATCCTCATTAATGGTAGGAATACTTAAACACCCTTCGTTAAAAGCCCATTCATCACCTTCTTCTTTAATAATTTTAGCATTGATGAACACACGGTTAAAGTCTTTAAAGTAGTTTTTCTCTTCTTCACTTAAATCTTCATCTTCAGCAAAAGGAGAAGCATCGATTATAAACAAACGGATGTCTTTTCCTATTTGAGGAGCTGCTAAACCAAGTCCGTTAGCATTGTACATGGTTTCTCTCATATCGGCAATTAGTTTTTCTAACTGCGGATAATCGTTATCGATTTCTTTTCCTACTTTACGTAAAACGGGATCTCCGTATGCTACAATGGGTAAAATCATCTACTTTTTAATTTTTAAGGATTGCAAAAATACAAAGAAAGCTCTGTGTTAGAAAATTTATTTGTTATACAAATACGATTGTAAGATAATTGTAGCACTAATTTCGTCTACTAAGGCCTTGTTTTGACGTTGTTTTTTCTTTAAACCGCTATCAATCATTGTTTGAAAAGCCATTTTAGAAGTAAAACGCTCATCTACACGTTTTATAGGGATAGAAGGAATAGTTTTCTCAAGCTTTTGAAGAAAAGGAGTTATGAGCACTTCACTTTCACTATCAGAATTATCCATCTGCTTTGGTTTTCCAACTAAAAAAAGTTCAACATTTTCTTTTTGAGTATACTCTTTTAAAAATGTGATAAGTTCAGAGGTGTTTACAGTTGTTAAACCCGAAGCAATAATTTGAAGTTCATCGGTTACGGCAATTCCTGTTCTTTTTTTTCCAAAATCTATGGCTAATATTCTGCCCATTAAAAAAGTTTTTTGCAAAGGTAGCTAAATTAAACAAGGGAGGAATATCTGTTTAAAAAATGTATCTTCGCGGTATATTCTTGAAAGCAACTTTATTTTTGCTGAAAAATATTATTAAAAATGACAGAATTACAATCAATTATAGAAAAAGCGTGGGATAACCGCGATTTACTGAAGGAAGAAACTACGATTAATGCTATTAGAAAAGTAGTAGATTTATTAGACGCTGGAGATTTACGTGTTGCTGAGCCAACTGACAATGGATGGCAAGTAAATGAATGGGTAAAAAAGGCAGTAGTGTTATATTTTCCTATTCAAAAAATGGAAACTTTAGAAGCAGGTATTTTTGAATATCATGATAAAATTCCATTAAAGAGAGGTTACGAAGCGAAAGGAATTCGTGTGGTTCCTAATGCGGTAGCTCGTCACGGAGCCTATATTTCAGCAGGAACTATTTTAATGCCTAGTTATGTAAATATTGGAGCGTATGTTGATGAAGGAACGATGGTAGATACTTGGGCAACTGTAGGTTCTTGTGCGCAAATTGGTAAAAACGTACACTTATCTGGTGGAGTAGGAATTGGAGGGGTTTTAGAGCCTTTACAAGCAGCACCAGTAATTATTGAAGACGGAGCATTTATCGGCTCTCGTTGTATTGTTGTTGAAGGAGTTAGAGTAGAGAAAGAAGCGGTTTTAGGAGCGAATGTAGTATTAACAATGAGTACTAAAATCATTGATGTAACAGGTGATGAACCAGTTGAAATGAAAGGAGTTGTTCCTGCACGTTCTGTAGTAATTCCAGGAAGTTATACAAAGAAGTTTGCTGCAGGTGAATATCAAGTTCCTTGTGCTTTAATCATTGGTAAACGTAAAGAGAGTACGAATAAGAAAACTTCGTTGAATGATGCTCTTAGAGAGTATGATGTAGCGGTTTAATCTTTTTGATAAATGAACAGAACAGTTTTATGGCTTCTTAAAAAGATGACCTTTTTACCACAAAAATATTTTTTGCCATTTTCGTATGAGTATGCTACAGGAAAGAAATTAGATTTTGATAATCCAGTAGAATTCAATCAGAAAATTCAGTGGTATAAGAGGTTTTATCGACCACGTATTCTTAATATTTTAATAGATAAATATACCGTTAAAGAATATGTAAAAGATAAAATAGGTGAACGATACTTAATTAAAACATTAGGGGTTTACACTAAGGCAAGTCAATTAGATTTAACAGAGTTACCTGATAAATTTGTACTGAAGGCTGTTCATACAAATAGACATACCATTATAGTTGAAGATAAAAGTACATTAAATCTAAGTAGAGTTAAAAGAAAACTAGCAAGATGGTTACGTTCTAATCAATATTATCGTACAGGACAAGAATGGGGGTATAAAGATATAGAACCTAAAATCATTGCTGAAGAATTTTTGATAGAAGAAGGAAGAAGTTCGTTGACAGATTATAAATTTTTCTGTTTTAAAGGAGAGCCGAAGTACCTTGAAGTTCACATGAATAGAGGTGGGGGAGAAAGTTATAAACGAGAAATTTATGATTTAGATTTTAATAGACTTCCTGTAAATAAAGGTACAAAAAGTAATGTTTTTGAATCAACAATTCATAAACCTCAGAACTTTGAAGAAATGATAAACATTGCTAAAAAAATATCTGTAGGGTTTCCTTTTGTAAGAGTTGATTTATATTCAATTAAAGGGAAAACCTTATTTGGAGAACTTACTTTTTATCCAGGAGATGGAAGAAGTGAGTATTATCCTGATAAGTATAATAAGATCTTTGGAGACATGATACAGTTACCTAAATTAAATGGTAAAACAGCGATAACCGAAATTTAAATTTATAAATATGAGTTTTCCTATTGATGCTGTAATTACTTGGGTTGACGGTAAAGATGAACAACATCAACAAAAAATACTCCCTTATCTAAAAAATAAGGGAGTAACTACTAATAAAGAGTTTAGAACTCGTTTAGATCAAGTTGAAGAAATAAAATATTCGGTAAATTCAATACTAAAGTATGCTAAATTTATACGAAACATTTATATTGTAACAGACAATCAGGTTCCTAATTTCATAAAATATAAAGAAGAAGGAACTTATGATAATGTGTTTATAGTTGATCACAAAGATATTTTTAAAGAAGATAAAAAATACCTACCTGTATTTTCTAATCGACCTATAGAAACTAAACTATACAACATACCAGACTTAGCAGAACATTTTCTCTACTTTAATGATGATATGTTCTTACTAAAAGAAACAAAAATTACGGATTTTTTTATTGATGGTAAACCTCTAATAAGAGGTAAATGGTTAAAGTTTGAAGAAGAAAAACTTCATAAAAAAATATTTAGTTATTCTGAAGAGAGTAAAGCAAAACCTAAACATAAAAGAGCACAACAGAAAGCTGCAGAAGTAGCAGGTTTTGAAAAACGATTTTTTAGATTTCAACACATCCCAGCTCCATTAAGAAAATCGACATTTCAAACTTTTTTTAAAGAGAATAGAGAAGCGGAAATAGAAAACGTAAAATATAAGTTTAGAAGTGTAGCCCAATTTACTCCTCAAGGACTTGCAAATCACATTGAAATTAAAAATAAAACTTGTGTTTTAAAAGACGATTATCAATTGATTTATATTCATAAAGATAAATATTTTGTTTGGTCTAAGTATAAACTAAGAGTAAAAGTAAACAATCCAAATAAACTTTTTTT
This sequence comes from Tenacibaculum sp. 47A_GOM-205m, assembly GCF_000518405.1. Lineage (NCBI taxonomy): Bacteria > Pseudomonadati > Bacteroidota > Flavobacteriia > Flavobacteriales > Flavobacteriaceae > Tenacibaculum > Tenacibaculum sp. 47A_GOM-205m. The sequence continues at coordinate 118,727 of NZ_JADN01000007.1, forward strand.
AAATTTACAGAGCCTAGATCAATGTCCTGAAGATAAATTAACTTTCTTTTTAAACTGGTTAGAAGATAAATATAGGTTAGATTATTAATATGAAGGAAGTTATAAGTTGTCTTAAACAAGAAAAAATAATCCTGTACCCTACTGATACTGTTTGGGGATTAGGTTGTGATGCTACTAATGAAGAAGCTGTCAAAAAAATCTACCAATTAAAAAATAGAGAAGAGTCTAAAAGCTTAATCATTTTAGTTAATTCAATTGAAATGTTGCAGGATTATGTTGAAAATATTCCTGAAAAGGCACTTCAAATTTTAAAAGAATCTAAAAAACCAACCACTATTATTTATAATAATCCAAAAGGATTAGCACCCAATACGATTGCATCTGACAATACAATTGCCATAAGAATTCCACAGGATGAGTTTTGTATTCAGTTAATTAAAGAATTTGGTAAGCCTATAGTTTCTACATCTGCAAACGTTAGTGGAGAGCCTACACCCAAGTCTTTTTCAGAAATAAGCGAAGCAATTTTAAAGAATGTAGATTATGTGGTAGATTTGCATCAAGAGAAAGTAGCAGAAAAATCTTCAACCATTTTAAAAATCGAAGGTGACGATGTTATTGTGATTAGAGAATAATTGTATGCAAAAACAATATTTTAAGGAAGCGATTTCCGCAGAAATATTTCAATATATATCCCAAGCAGCTAAAGAGTTACAACTAGAAAGCTATGTAATTGGCGGTTTTGTACGTGATTTTATTTTACAACGAGGTACAGCCAAAGATGTTGATGTAGTTGCTGTTGGAAGTGGAATAGAGTTAGCCCAAAAAGTAGCTGAATTACTACCTAATAAACCCAAAGTTCAGGTGTTTAAAACTTACGGAACAGCGATGTTACGTTTTAAAGATGTTGAAATTGAGTTTGTAGGGGCGCGTAAAGAATCGTACTCAGAGGAAAGTAGAAACCCTAAAGTTTCTGAAGGAACCTTACAAGACGATCAAAACAGGAGAGATTTTACGATAAATGCATTAGCATTGAGTTTAAATGAAGATGATTTCGGATTGTTATTAGATCCTTTTGGTGGTATAGCAGATTTAGAAGCAAAAACTATAAGAACACCTTTGAACCCTGATATTACGTATTCTGACGATCCTTTACGAATGATGCGTGCTATTCGATTTGCTACCCAATTGAATTTTACTATTGAAGAAAATTCGTTAAACGCAATTACAAAAAATGCTCCAAGAATAGATATTATTACTCGTGAGCGTATTGTAGTTGAATTGAATAAAATTTTAGAATCTCCAGTGCCTTCTATAGGTTTTTTATTGTTAGAAAAAACAGGTCTGTTAGAGAGGATTTTACCAGAATTAATCGCTTTAAAAGGAGTAGAAGAGGTAGAAGGGCAAAAACACAAAGATAATTTTTATCATACCTTAGAAGTAGTTGATAATATTGCTCAAAATACAGATGATGTTTGGCTTCGTTGGGCAGCGTTGTTACACGATATAGGTAAAGCGCCTACAAAACGTTATCATAAAAAAATAGGTTGGACTTTCCATTCACATGAATTTGTGGGATCAAAAATGGTATATAAACTATTCAAACGCTTAAAAATGCCATTGAACAATAAAATGAAGTTTGTTCAGAAAATGGTGTTGTTAAGTTCTCGTCCGATTGCTTTAGCAAGTGAAGTAACAGATTCTGCTGTACGTCGTTTAATTTTTGATGCTGGAGATGATATAGAATCACTGATGACGTTGTGTGAAGCAGACATAACGACTAAAAATCCGAAGAAATTTAAACGTTACCATAAGAATTTTGAGGTAGTTCGTGAAAAAATTAAAGAAGTAGAAGAACGCGATAGAGTTCGTAATTTCCAGCCACCAATTACAGGTGAGGAGATTATGAAAACATTTAACCTACAACCTTGTAGAGAAATAGGTCAAATAAAAGAAGCTATAAAAGAAGCAATATTAGATGGTAAAATACCTAATGAACATGAAGCTTCTTTTCAGTTTATGTTAGAAAAAGGAGAGCAATTAGGTTTAAAAATAAGTCAAGAATAAAAAAGTAGGGTAATAAAAAAGAGAAGCATTTGCTTCTCTTTTTTATTACCCTAAAGATTGCATTTCTACAAGCTTTTTATAAATACCACTTTTCAAAATCAACTCTTCATGTGTTCCTTGCTCAACAATTTTTCCTTTTAGCATTACTACAATCAAATCTGCTTTTTGAATGGTAGATAAACGATGTGCAATAACTATAGAGGTTCTATTTTGCATCATTTTTTCTAGAGCGTCTTGTACTAGTTTTTCAGACTCTGTATCTAAAGCCGATGTAGCTTCATCTAAAATCATAATTGGAGGGTTTTTAAGAACAGCACGAGCAATACTTAAACGCTGTTTTTGTCCTCCTGAAAGTTTGTTTCCGCCATCACCTATATTAGTATCATAACCATTAGGTAAATCTTTTATGAACTCATGTGCATTGGCAATTTTTGCAGCTTCTATAATTTCTTCGTCACTTTTACCTTCAATTCCTAAAGTAATATTGTTTTTTACAGTATCGTTAAACAAAATTGAATCTTGAGTAACAAGACCTTCTAATTGACGTAGCGAGTGTTTCTTAATGTTCTTTATATCAGTTCCATCTATTTCTATAGTTCCTTCGTTAACATCATAAAAACGAGTTAGTAAGTTAGCTATGGTAGATTTCCCACTTCCAGATTGTCCAACTAAAGCAACCATTTTACCTTTAGGTATGCTTAGAGAAAAATCTTTTAAAACATAGTTGTCTTCGTATTTAAAGGAAATGTTATTTATTGATATTTCGCTATCAAAAGTTGTCTTATCAATAGCATTTGGAACATCTTTTAAAGGGTTTTCTGTTTCTAGAACCTCTAAAATACGTTCTGCAGCTGCATTTCCTTTTTTAATACTATAACTTGCTTTAGAAATTTCTTTTGCAGGAGTTAAAATGTTATAAGCTAATCCCATATATACAATAAATTCCTCACCTCCAAGAGACCCCTCTGTTATAACAAGTTTACCGCCATACCATAATAAAATAGCAATAACTCCAATACCAAGAAATTCACTAGTAGGACTAGATAAATTTGTTCGGTTAACAAGGTTGTTTCTATAACGAAAAAATCGACTAGTTGATTTTTCAAATTTTTGTTGAAATTCATTCTCAGCAGTAAAGCCTTTAATTACTTTAAGCCCCCCTAAAGTTTCTTCCAGTAACGATAAAAAATATCCTTGCTCCTTTTGGACATTGTCAGATTGTCGTTTTAAACTTTTTCCGATTAAAGAAATTACATAGCCAGAAATAGGAATGAAAATAAAAACAAAAATAGTTAGCTTAAAACTGATAGCAATCATTGCTGTTATAGTAAAAATAATTGTTAGAGGCTCTCTAACAATCATTAATAATATCGATAAAAAGGAATATTGAACTTCTAATACATCGGTGCCAATTCTTGCCATTGTATCTCCTTTTCTTTTTTCTGAAAAGTAAGAAATAGGAAGTTCAAGAATTTTCTTGTATAAATCATTTCTTATATCTTTTAAAACTCCATTTCTTAGAAATGTAATAAAGTACATTGCTAAGTAGTTAAAGATGTTCTTAAAGAAAAAAGTTATAATAACTAAACCAACTACTACCATCAAAGCTTTTGATTTATCATCTCCAGCTATTTCAGTAATATGATAAGAAATAAACTCTTTGAAATAACCTATAATATTTGTTATTCCTTGAAAAGTAGGTTCTTTAGTTATTTTAGGAGCATCAGGTTTAAAAATAACCTCTAACATTGGCATTAGCACCAAAAATGAAAGAGTTGAAAAAAGAGCATATAAGATATTAAATAAGATATTTAAATAACCATACTTTTTGTATGGTATAGCGTATTTAATAATCTTTTTGAAATAGTCCATTATAAATTTAATTCTTTAATAATACGTTGAATTTTATTGTCAAGCTCTTTTTCTATTTCTTTAGCATTTGAAACATCACTTAATTTACTCTTAACACTAAAGTAGAATTTAATTTTTGGTTCAGTACCACTTGGGCGAGCAGCAATTTTGGTTCCGTCTTCTGTTTGGTAAATCAATACATTTGACTTAGGTATATCAATTGTAGTTTCCTCACCAGTGATTAAGTTTTTCCTTATTGAAAATTGATAATCGTATAAATATTTAACTTTAGAACCATCTATTTCAGTAAACGGATTATTACGTAAATCAACCATCATTTGTTTGATTTGCTGCGCTCCATCCATTCCTTTTTTTACTAAAGAAATTAAATGCTCTTTATAAAAATGATGACGTGTATATAAGTTTAATAATTCTTTATAGAAAGAACTATTATTAGCTTTTGCATCAGCAGCTATTTCACAAGCGAGTAGGGCAGAGGTAACCGCATCTTTGTCTCGTACAAAATCACCTACCATATAGCCAAAACTTTCTTCACCACCACCTATAAAATTAAGTTCAGGGTGATCTTTAATCATTTTAGCAATCCATTTAAAACCAGTTAATCCAACTTTGGTTTCCACTCCATATGAATCTGCAATTTCATTCACTAAATTGGTAGAAACAATAGTAGAGCCTACAAATTGATTCCCATTTAATTTTCCTTGTTTTTTCCAATCATTAATCAAGAAATCGGTCATCATACTCATGGTTTGATTTCCGTTTAACAAGGTCATATTTCCATCTATATCTCTAACAGCAATTCCAATTCTGTCTGAATCAGGGTCGGTTCCTAACACGATATCAGCATCAACTTTATTGGCTAAGTCAACTGCCATTTTAAGTGCTGCAGGTTCTTCTGGGTTCGGAGATTCAACCGTAGAGAAGTCACCATCAGGAATAGCTTGTTCTTCAACAATATGAACTTGAGTATAACCAGCACGTTTTAAAACCTCTGGAATTAATTTGATAGACGTTCCATGTAGTGAAGTGAATACTATTTTTAAATCTTCACGACCTTTGATATCAAAAGTTCCGTTAGCAAAAGAAGCTTTCCAAAAGGCTTCATCAATTTCACTTCCGATAGCAGCTATCAATTCTTCTTTTGCATTAAAATTGATTTCAGAAAAAGCTAATGAGTTTACTTCATTGATAATTTCTGTGTCTTGTGGAGGAACGATTTGTCCACCATCATTCCAATATACTTTATATCCGTTATATTCAGGAGGATTGTGAGAAGCGGTTAATACGATTCCAGCGTCACAGCTCAAGTAATTTACCGCAAAAGATAACTCTGGAGTAGGACGCATATCTTCAAACAAAAATACTTGAATGTTATTTGCAGATAATACATCAGCAACCACTTTAGCTAACCATTCACTGTCGTGGCGGCAATCGTAACCAATAGCTACTTTTAATGTTTTATCAGGATATGTTTTGTGTAAGTAATTACTTAATCCTTGAGTTGCTTTACCTAAGGTGTATTTATTAATTCGGTTGGTGCCTGCGCCAACAATTCCACGCATTCCTCCAGTTCCAAATTCTAGGTTTTTGTAAAAACGATCTGCTAAATCGTCAGCATTAGTATTAATTAATTGCTGAATTTCTTGTTGGGTTTCTGAATCGAAATAGTCAGAAAGCCATTGTTTAGCCTTGTTTAAAATCTCTTTCATGTATCAAATTAAAAAACGCACAAAGGTACGAGTTTAAAAATTCAGTTGTTCTTTAATTTTATAATGTTTTTGTTGTGGATTACTCTTAATTATTAGCTCGCCTAAGAAACCTGCTAAAAACATAAGAGTTCCTAAAATCATGGAAGTTAAGGCTATGTAAAACCAAGGATTACTTGTAACGAGTATTGCTTTTACTCCGACAGTAAGGTGGTATATTTTCATCACCCCAATAAAAAAGGCAGATAAGAATCCGAAAATAAACATTAAAGTTCCCCATAAACCAAAAAAGTGCATAGGGCGTTTACCGAATTTAGATAAAAATGAAATAGTAATTAAGTCTAAAAAACCGTTTACAAAACGATCCATTCCAAATTTGGTAACTCCATACTTACGAGCTTGGTGTTGTACTACCTTTTCATCAATACGATTAAATCCTTCGTTTTTTGCCAATACAGGAATATAGCGGTGCATTTCACCACTAACTTTAACTGCTTTGACAACTTCATTTTTATAAGCTTTTAAACCACAATTAAAATCGTGTAATTTTAGTCCTGATGTTTTACGAGCGGCCCAATTGAAGAGTTTAGATGGAATATTTTTAGTAATTACGTTATCGTAGCGTTTTCTCTTCCATCCAGAAATTAAATCGAAATTTTCTTCTGTAATGAGCTTATATAATTCTGGAATTTCATCTGGACTGTCTTGTAAATCAGCATCCATGGTAATAACCACTTGCCCTTTTGCTAGACCAAAACCAGCATCTAATGCTTGTGATTTTCCATAGTTTTTTTGAAAACGAATTCCTTTAACTGATTTGTTTTTAGCTGATAACTCTTCAATAACATTCCAAGAAGTATCTGTACTACCATCATCAATAAAAATGAGTTCGTATAAAAACTGATTGGATTGCATGACGTTTGCAATCCAATCGTGTAACTCGTGTAAAGACTCTTCTTCGTTAAGAAGAGGTATTACTACCGATATATCCATATATTTTATTCAATGTTTAAAAAGGTAAAGTTACGAAGTATTACTTTTATGTAAAACTTTAACTTGTTTAAACTATTTTTAATATTGGTCTTCTTCTGTTTTTTTCATGATAGCACCAGTTATTGCTGATACGACAAAACCAAGAAAAACATAAAATAAAAAACCTAATGCGTCTCCAATAAGAGTTCCTTGAAATTTAGATTGCATAGCTAATTGAGTATCAACTTGCTCATCTGTTAAACCAGCATCTAGTAATTTTTGAGTTTGGAATTCGTTTAATTGGTTATAGAAATCTGGTTCAATAAGACCAGTGAAAATATGACTATAGATAATACTTATTAAAGCACCAATAGCAACAACACCTACACCTATTTTTAAAGCTTGTCCCCAAGTTAAAAAAGAATTATTATCTTTTTTGTATTTTTTTATAGCTAAAATAGGAAGAGCAATAATACATGCAGCTAATACAATCATGTTAATTATTCCTCCCACAGTATCGAAGGTCATACCCAAAGCGTAAATTATAAGGTTAGTTAAAACTATAGCTCCTCCGTAAATTAATCCATAGTTTAAGATAGTGCTTTTGCTGTTTGCTTGATTTTCCATTGTGTAATTTTAGTTAGTGATACAAATATATTCTTTTTTAATGTTACGTTTATTTTATCCTGTAAAAAGGAAAAATATAAATAACAAACTATTAGTATTCAAAAACTTAGAAATGTTACAGTTTTTTTATTGAAATTTTGTTGTTTTTTACGAAAAAATGGTTGTAAATTTGCATCGGCAAGTCCTACACAACCAGCTCCCTTTGAATCCCCCAGGGCGGGAACGCAGCAAGGGTATTAGGTCGTAGCGGTGTGATGTAGGTAGCTTGCCTTTTTTTGTACCCGATAGTTTCGTTTATATTTCCTCTTCATTTAAATTAAAACCACTTCTAGGGTGGTGTAATTCAACAACTTCTTTAAGGTAGCTATTATCTAAATGTACGTAAATTTCTGTAGTAGTAATACTTTCATGTCCTAATAACTGTTGAATAACACGTAAATCTGCTCCGTTTTTTAGTAAATAAGTAGCAAAAGAGTGTCGTAATGTATGAGGGCCAATACTTTTTTTGAGATTAATTTTTTGAGCTAATTCTTTTAAAATAATAAAAATCATTTGGCGAGTTAACTTTTTACCTCTACGATTAAGAAAAACAGTGTCTTCATCTTCCTTTTTAGGAGTAATTTGGGACCTGATTTCATTAATGTAAAAGTTCAGCCTATGAATAGTGGTAATATGAATAGGAACAAAACGATATTTATTTCCTTTTCCAAGAACTTGAATATAACCTTCATCAAAAAATAAATCAGAGAGTTGTAAGTTAATTAATTCGCTTACACGAAGACCACAACTGTAAATAGTTTCTATGATTGTTTTATTACGTTCTCCTTGTGGATGGCTTAAATCAATTGCAGCAATTAACTTATCTATATCTTCTTTTTCTAACGTATCAGGTAGTTTTCTCGTAATATTTGGGCTTTCAATTAAATCGGTTGGATTGTCTTTTCGATAGTCTTCAAAAACTAAATAATCAAAAAAACTACGAAGTCCAGAAATTAATCTAGCTTGACTACGAGCATTGATACTTTTACTAGTTTCATAAATAAATTGTTGAATAGTTTCTGCAGTTATATGAATTGGTGAAGGAGTGTTTTCTAGATTTTCAACAAATAAAAAAAGTTTATTTATATCTCTATTATAGCTATCTATCGAGTTCTTAGAAAGGCCCCTTTCGATTTTTAAATAACTAGTGTAATTGTATATCATTGACTCCCAGTTCATTGTTTGAAAATATGTTTTTTTTGTGAAAAAAAAGTTAAAAAAATAAAAAATAAAATTATTTTCGCTGCACAAACTTATAATTAATAAAATTAAAAATTCATGAAAAAATTATTATTAGTAATTGCTATGGTAGCTACTGGTTTTACTGCAAACGCACAAAAGAATGTTATTAAGGCAAACCCTATTGGATTAGCATTTGGAACAGCTGAATTATCTTACGAAAGAGCTGTTTCTGATAAAGGTTCTTTTGAAGTAGGATTATCTTATGCTGGTGCTGATGTAACTTCTGGTTCAGAAAAAGTTAGTGCAAGTGCTATTGGAGTTGAAGGTAAATATAAATTTTACTTTTCTTCTGATAAAGATGCTCCAAGAGGTTGGTATGCTGCGCCTTTTGTAAATTATTTATCTGCTTCAGCAGAAAATAATTCAGGAGAAGATGTAGGTTTTTCTGCTTTTTCTGGTGGTGCTTTAGCTGGATACCAATGGGTATTTGGTGGAGGAGATTCAGGTTTTGCTTTAGATTTAAATTTTGGAGCACAATATGTTTCTGCTTCTGCAACAGGAGGAACTACTGTTAGTATTGATGGATTTTTACCAAGGTTAGGAGTTTCTTTAGGATACGCTTGGTAATATTATTACTCTATAATTTAATAATAAAAAAAGGAAGCAAGTTTGCTTCCTTTTTTTATTATTTTAACGTTGAAAAAATAAAAAAATAGTTTACTTTCGTGACACAAACTTAAAATTATAAATTTAAAAATTATGAAAAAATTATTATTAGTAATTGCTATGGTTGCTGCAGGTTTTAGTGCTAATGCACAAGATGTAAAATTTGGTGTTAAAGCAGGTTTAAACTTAGCTAGTTTAAATGGTAATAAGGATTTTACTGAAAATTTTGATTCTAGAACTTCTTTTCATCTTGGAGCAATGGCTGAAATCTCTATTTCAGATAAGTTTTCTTTTCAACCTGAATTGTTATACTCTGCTCAAGGAGGATCAAATGATGATTTTGCAGGTTCAGGAGCTGATGTAACTTTCAAGATGGATTATATTGCTGTTCCTTTAATGGCTAAATATTATGTTGTAGAAGGATTTAGTTTAGAAGCTGGTCCTCAACTAGCTTTTAGAACAACTTCTGAAATGAAGGCAGAGGCAAATGGTCAAGAGTCTACAGAGAGCTTAAAAGATGAGACTAATGGTTTTGATTTCGGGTTAAACTTTGGTTTAGGATATAAATTAAGTAATGGTTTAAATTTTGGTGCTCGTTATAACTTAGGTTTGACTGATATAGCTAAGGATAATGAAGAAGATGCTATTAAAAATGGAGTGTTCCAATTATCTGTAGGATACTTTTTTTAATTGAAAGATATCTCATAAAGTATAAAGGAAGCAATTTTGCTTCCTTTTTTTATACAAGAAAGTTAAAAAAGCTATTTTTACCATAAATACTAGAGATGAAAAAAATAATCATAATTAACGGACCGAACTTAAATTTATTAGGAAAGAGAGAGCCTACTATTTATGGTTCAAATTCTTTTGAAGATTTTTTTAATGAGTTGAAAGATAAAAATAAGACAGTTGTATTAGAATATTTTCAATCGAATATTGAAGGAGAAATAATAGATAAATTGCATGAAGTTGGTTTTGATTATCATGGTATTATTCTAAATGCAGCAGCCTATACACATACTTCTGTAGGTATTGGTGATGCTGTAAAAGCGATTGATACTCCTGTTGTTGAAGTTCATATTTCTAATATACATGCTCGTGAAGAGTTTCGTCATGTAAGCTATATTGCTTCAAATGCGAAAGGAGTTCTTTTCGGGTTTGGTTTACAAGGGTATGAATTAGCACTTCAAAGTTTTTTGTAAATACCAGTAACGAATTCCTAGTAATATAAACAAAGGAGTTATAGGGTAGGTATATAACTGTATTTTGGTTAACCAAACAACAGGAATTAAAACTAAAAAAATCAATAAAATTTTCACATAAATGTGAATCCATTTAGGAGGGTTTTCTTTCAGTAAAAAGAAAGCTACCATTAAATTAGGAGCAAACGCCCATAAAAAGTTGAAGTTGTTTGGAGCAGTTGAATGATTAGTAAAGAACCATAAAAAAACAATTAACAATCCTAAAGTTCCTGTTATAAAAAATAAAATAAAGTCAAGCCATTTACTTCTTTTTGAGTTTTTTATGTCTTTGTAAGTAATAAATAATCCTAATAAAGAAAAAAGTAATATTGCCAAAAACGGACTAAAAGCATCACTTTTTGCTTCTTTTTCTTCAAAATCGAGTAAAATGTTGGTTTTTTTAACTAAATCTTCTTCTTTATTTCCTTTGATAATTTTTGAAGCTTTTAAAGCCTCAAAAATATAATCAGGTAGGTATAAATACTCTGAAGGACTAGCTATTTTATCTAGTTTACTTCCTAGCGCAATATTAATGCCTAAACTTCCCCATGTATTAGGATTAATTTCTTTGTTCATTAACTGCCTTAGTGATAAATTTTCCGAAACAAAATCATCTTTAAAAACTAAATTATCACCAGTAATTTTTTGAATAATATCACGGGGTCTGGTAGCACAATTGTCAAAAAAAGGATCATAAAAGTAACTTGCGTTTTGAGGAAGTGCATTGTTTTCTAGAAACTTAAAAAACTCATTTTTTTGTTGTTGAGTTAAGTTTAAAACCTGTTCTTTAACCCAACGACTATCTTGTTGTGCGCTTTTTAAGGATAAATAAAATGGGTAGCGAGCCAATTTATATTTCATAAATCCTTTTGTGAAATTGATATAAAAATTAGGGTCTTCAAAATCGAAAATACCGTAGTTGTAGATTAAATCAAGTTGTAAAACAGGGTCTTTTACACGAACCGCTGTATGACCAAATTTTTCATATAAAGCTTCTCCAGGCCCCGAAGTAATAACACTAATTTGAGAGAATTTAGATAAAGTTAGGGTATTCGTGTTTTGAGAAAATCCTAAATTAATACTTAATAAAGTAAGTAAAATAAACGCAATTTTTTTTATCATCATAAAAAGCTAAACTACATGAGTGTTTTACAAATATCATAAAACCGATTCATATAGTTATAAATTTTTAGGTTAATGTTTTATTCCAATAGTTTCTTCAATAAATTGAGTAATAGATTTTTCTAACCAATCATTCTCAGTATGGGTAAAAGATGATATAAAACCAACATGTCCACCGTAATTAGGGGTTAATAAATAAAAATTGTTCATATTTTTAGCTTCTTTAAAGGGATAACATTCTTTAGATAAAAAACTATCGTTTAAAGCATTTATAAGCAATGTTGGAACTTTTATTTCAGAAATAAAAGGTTTTGAGCTTGCTTTTTGCCAATAATCTTCAGAGCTTTCAAATCCAAAAACAGGTACTGTGTATTGTTTTTCTAAATGACGGAACTTACTTGCTTTAAGTAATAACTCTTTGTTAAGCTTAAAATCAGGAAATTTTTCTGCCTTTTTTAAAAGTTTTAATTTCATTGTTCGCAAAAACTCATTCAGATATATTTTGTTTTTTAGTTTGTTTAATTCAGCTTGTGAAGAGGTTAAATCAACAGGGACAGAAACAGCTACACCTCCTTTTACTTCTGAAGGAATATCAATAAATTCGCCTAAATATTTTAACGTTAAGTTTCCTCCTAAACTAAATCCGACGATTATAATTTTATCATAACTGTAATTTTTACTAAGATATTTGATGACAAAATCAACATCATCAGTTTTACCGCTATGGTATGTTCCTAAAAGTAAATTGTCTTCTCCACTACAGCCTCTTAAATTCATACAAACAGTATCAAATCCTTTTTTATTAAGGTAGTTAGAAGTGGTAATCATATAGTTTGATTGTGAACTTCCTTCTAATCCGTGAATTAATAAGACTAAGGATTTTGAACCTACGAAAGAAAAATCTAAATCTATAAAATCAGCATCCCAAGTTGTTACTCTTGTTCTGTCATACACTATTGTGTTTTTCATGAACAAAGGACGATATATTGTGTTAAAATGCCCGTTTTTAAAAGGTAGGCTAGGTGAAAATATGTTTGAAATAATTGGCATAATACTGCGTTATAGCTTTTAAAACAAATATGACAAAAAATAGCTAAAACATAAAACTCATTAAATGATTTCTTATTTTAGCTGTAAATTATGAATACTATGAATATCAAAAAATATATTCCAAATTTATTAACTTTAGGAAACTTGTTATGTGGTACAATTGCTACTGTTTTTGCTATTAAAGGAGACTTTTTTGCAACGGCAATTTTAGTAATGACAGGAATTCTTTTTGACTTTTTTGATGGGTTTGCAGCACGTATGTTAAACATACAAGGTGAACTAGGAAAACAATTAGATAGTTTAGCAGATATGGTAACGAGTGGTGTAGTACCAGGAATTGTAATGATGCAAATGTTGGTGAATGCGTTTGATGTTGATGCAGTTGGATACTTTGGAGTTGATACATACGGGGCTACGGGTAGTAACTTACCATACTTAGGATTGATATTAACACTAGGAGCAGGTTATCGTTTGGCTAAGTTTAATATAGACGAACGTCAATCAGATAGTTTTATAGGAGTGCCAACACCTGCAATGAGTTTGTTTGTGATTTCATTACCATTAATAGCTCAGTTTGATAAAGAATCATTTTTTATAGGTTTAATAGAAAATCAATATTTTTTATTGATTATAACCGCATTATTTACATATTTAATGAATGCTGAAATTCCGTTATTTTCTCTAAAGTTTAAGAATTTCTCTTTTAAAGATAATGTGATAAAATATGTGTTCTTAGTGTTGTCAGTAGTGTTAATTATTACGTTAAAGATAGTTGCAGTGCCAATGATTATTCTTTCGTATGTAGTTTTGTCTTTCGTAAATAATTCAGATAAAAAACTTTCATCAAAATAATATTAAAGAACTTCAAAATAGAGGAGTGAAATCATAAAAAAACACGTTGATATCAACGTGTTTTTTATTTTAATTACTTTTTTCAGGATCATAAATATCCATTATAAAATGATAATTGTCTAAGGATAGTTTATCTTCTGCAAAAGGTTTACTTATAAGTTTGTTTTTTGAATAGTCTCCGTCTTTGAAGATATCCCAATTTTCATTATTTCTATTAGTCAATATAACTTTATTAGTGTCTATTTCAAAATTACACCAATCGTTATAGTTGGCTATTTTTCCGTAACTGTAATCAGAAACTTTAATATTTCCTTTTACCTCTATATTTTTAATATCAATACAGATGTTGCAGAAATCAACAAAGTTTGTTTTATCTGAAGGTATTACAAGGAAAGAACTGGTATTTCCTTTTCTTCTATATAGTTTGAATCCTTCTTTTAAGTTATGATTATGATAAACTTCTGAAAAAGAGGCTAAAATATCATCTTCTTTAGCGTTTTCAATTATAAAATGATTTTGAGTAATGGCATGATTATTCTCAAAATTCTTCTTCTTTAACTCAAAATCTTTTCCAAGATATACTTTACGAACTGTTTCATCTTCAGCTAACTCTTCAGGTGTCCCTTCTTTTAGGATACCTCCATTATACATTAAATACGTTCTATCAGTAATGGCTAAAGTTGCTTGTACATCGTGATCTGTAATTAAAATTCCGATGTTTTTGTTCTTTAATTGAGCAACAATTCCTTGAATATCTTCTACGGCTATAGGATCTACACCTGCAAAAGGCTCATCCAATAAAATAAATTTAGGATCAGAAGCTAAACAACGAGCTATTTCAGTTCTACGGCGTTCTCCACCTGATAATAAATCACCACGATTTTTACGAACATGACCTAAGCTAAACTCATCAATTAACTCTTCTAAGCGTTGTTTTCTTTCAGCTTTGGTTCTGTTTGTAAATTCTAAAACAGACATGATGTTATCTTCAACAGATAATTTTCTAAAAACAGAAGCTTCTTGTGCTAAATAACCAATACCTTTTTGAGCACGCTTGTACATTGCATCGGTAGTTATTTCTTCGTCATCTAAATATATATGACCGTCATTAGGCTTAATCATTCCAACAATCATATAAAAAGAAGTCGTTTTTCCTGCTCCGTTAGGGCCTAGTAGCCCGATAATTTCACCTTGCTCTACTTCTAAAGAAATACCCTTTACAACTTTTCTATTACCGTAAATTTTTTGTATGTTATCTGCTCTTAATTTCATTTCTTATAGTTGAAAGTGTAAATGTAACAAAACAGTTTCTTAAAACATTCTTAAACAATTACACGATAAAGTTAGGCTTCGTTTTCTAAAGCTTCCCAAAACTCTACAGCTCTTCGTAGGTGAGGAATAACAATGGTTCCGCCTACTAAAGTAGCAATACTCATTGTTTCCATCATTTCTTCTTTGGTAACACCATTTTTATAAGCAGTTTCTAAATGGTAGGCAATACAATCGTCGCAGCGTAATACAGCAGAAGCAACCAATCCCAATAACTCTTTGGTCTTTACTGATAAATGACCTTCTGCATAAGCATTCGTATCTAAATTAAAAATACGTTTGATTACTTTATTATCTGATGCTAAAATTTTCTCGTTCATTTTTGAACGGTACTCGTTAAACTCTTGGACTTTTTGAGACATATTTTTGTTGTTTTTTTATTACAAACTTTGAGATATAAATGCTAATCTCGTATAAAATCATGATAGGAACCGATACTATTATTTGGCTAGCAACATCAGGAGGTGTTATAATGGCAGATAAAATCAGCACAACAACCAATGCATGTTTACGGTATTTTCGTAAAAACTCAGGAGTGATTAATCCTATTTTAGAAAGGAAATAAATTACTACTGGTAACTCAAAAAATACAGCAACCCCTATAAGAGTATTAGTTATTAAACCTATATAAGCATCAACTTTAAAGTTATTTTGGATAGCATCTGATATTTCAAAATTGTAAAAGAAATAAACTGACATTGGTAAAATAACGTAATAGCTAAATAAAACTCCTAAAAAGAATAAGAAAGAAGAAGTAAAAATAAATCCTTTAGATTTTTTTCTTTCATTTTCATGAAGACCAGGAGCTATAAAACGCCATATTTCCCACAGAACATAAGGAAAAGCAACTACAAAACCTAAAATTAATGAAGACCAAATTCCTGTCATTAATTGTTGAGTAGGGTTTAAAGCTTGTAGTGTTTGATTAAAACTGATATCACAAAAACTACTATCTATTCCTATAGTAGTGAATGTTTTACAGAAAAATTTATAAGTAGCGAAATCAGGCTTTAAATGAGCCAATAAAATTTCATTAAATACAAAGTTGATATTTGCAAAAATGACGATTGCTACCACAAAAATAGCAGTAAAACTTCTAACCAAATGCCATCTTAATTCTTCAAGATGGTCTAAAAAAGACATTTCTTTTTCTGCCATATTAGAAAACTTCGTATTTAATTAATATTGTAGGTGAACTTTGTTAGTATAGCTGTTGTTATCTTTAAACTTAATGATAAAGTTACAATACTTGTAAAAGAGCTATCTAATAATTTTGCTAAATTAGCAATAGTATTACTCTTTAAAAGTATAGTTTCTTTTGAGATTGAGAGAGTAGCATTTGCGTCTTTCAAGTTAAAAAAGTTTTAAGAATTTTTTAGAGTGTAAAAGTAGGAATATTTAAGAATAAAATCTTTTTAATAAAAAGAAAGTTTCGACTGTTTATTGTTAGGATTTTTTGTAAATTAGTTCTCGTTTTTAATTTTTGATATTAGAAGATGAATAAAGAGCAGACGGATTTATATGGATCATTAAAAAAGATCTTCGGGTTTAATAAGTTCAAAGGGCTACAGGAAGCTGTAGTAAACAGTGTGTTAGAAAATCATAACACATTTGTAATCATGCCTACAGGAGGAGGTAAGTCGCTGTGTTACCAATTACCAGCACTAATGAAAGAAGGTACAGCTATTGTGATTTCACCTTTAATTGCATTGATGAAGAATCAGGTAGATGCTATTAGAGGGATTTCTGAAAATCATGGAATAGCTCATGTATTAAACTCTTCATTAAACAAATCTGAGATTGCTCAAGTAAAATCGGATATAGAGTCAGGCATTACCAAATTATTATATGTAGCTCCAGAATCACTCATTAAAGAGGAGTATGTAGATTTTTTAAGGGATCAAAAGATATCTTTTGTAGCGATTGATGAAGCACACTGTATTTCAGAGTGGGGGCACGATTTTAGACCTGAATACCGAAACTTACGTAGTATTATTAAGCAAATTGATAATGTACCAATTATTGGTTTAACAGCTACGGCTACAGAGAAAGTTCAGGAAGATATATTAAAAACGTTGGGAATGACGGATGCAAATGTCTTCAAAGCATCCTTTAATAGAGCAAATTTATTTTACGAAGTACGTCCTAAAACTAAAGAAGTAGAAAAAGACATCATTCGTTTTATAAAACAACGACTTGGAAAATCTGGAATTATTTACTGTTTAAGCAGGAAAAAGGTTGAAGAAATAGCTCAGGTACTACAAGTAAATGGTATTAATGCAGTTCCGTATCATGCGGGTTTAGATGCCAAAACGAGAGTAAAGCATCAGGATATGTTTTTAATGGAAGATTGTGATGTAGTTGTTGCTACTATTGCTTTTGGAATGGGGATCGATAAACCAGATGTACGCTACGTTATCCACCATGATATTCCTAAAAGTTTAGAAAGTTATTACCAAGAAACAGGTAGGGCTGGTCGTGATGGAGGTGAAGGTTATTGTTTAACTTTTTACTCATATAAAGATATTGAAAAGCTTGAAAAGTTTATGGCAAATAAGCCAGTAGCTGAACAAGAAGTAGGTCATGCATTATTACAAGAAGTAGTGGGGTATGCTGAGACTTCAATGAATAGGCGTAAATATTTGTTACATTATTTCGGTGAAGAGTTTGATGAAGTCAATGGAGAAGGTGCTGATATGGATGACAATATGCGTAATCCAAAGAAAAAACACGAAGCTAAAGACGAAGTGGTAACGTTGTTATCAGTTATTAAGAATACTAGTGAAATGTACAAGCCTAAAGAAATAGTAAATACTATTATAGGTAAAGAAAATGCACTACTTAAGTCTCACAAAACAAACGAACAGCCATTTTTCGGAGTAGGAAAAGCTAAAGATAATCATTATTGGATGGCTTTAATTCGCCAAGTATTAGTAGCGGATCTTATTAAAAAAGAGATTGAACAATACGGGGTTTTAAAAATTACAAAAGAAGGTAAACAGTTTATGAAGAATCCTACTTCTTTTATGATGACTGAAAACCATGTATACGAAACTGCTGATGATGGTACTATTATAACAAATGAAAAGTCAAATGCAGGTGGAGTTGATGATAAGTTGGTAGCAATGCTGAAAGACTTGAGAAAAACTGTAGGTAAGCGATTAGGTGTTCCTCCTTTTGCAGTTTTTCAAGATCCATCTTTAGATGATATGGCTTTAAAATATCCAATAGATTTAGATGAGCTATCAAAAGTTCACGGTGTTGGAGAAGGTAAAGCTAAAAAGTATGGTAAAGATTTTGTCGCTTTGATATCTAAATACGTTAAGGAAAATGATATAATGCGTCCTGATGACTTAATTGTTAAGAGTACAGGAGTAAACTCAGGTTTAAAATTATATATTATTCAAAATACAGATAGAAAGCTTCCTTTAGAAGATATAGCGAGCTCAAAAGGTTTAGAAATGTCTGAGTTGATAAAAGAAATGGAAGCTATTGTATTTTCTGGTACTAAGTTGAATATCGATTATGCAATTGATGATTTATTAGATGAAGATCAACAAGAAGAAATCCATGAATATTTTATGGAAGCCGAAACCGATAAAATTCAAGATGCTTTAGACGAGTTTGATGGTGATTATGATGATGAAGAATTACGTTTAATGCGCATAAAATTTACAAGTGATATAGCTAACTAAAAAAATAAATAATATGCAAGCAAGTACGTATTTACATTTTAATGGAAACTGCAAAGAAGCAATGACTTTTTATGCAGATGTATTAGGTGGAGAAGTAACCATGTTAATGCAGTTTAAAGATGCGCCAGAAGAAGTGTGCAAAAATGTACCTGCTGAGGCCATGGAATTAACAATGCATTGCATGTTAGAAGCAGGAAATATCACTCTTATGTCTTCTGATTATTTGAATGAACACGAGGCTTTTACCCAAGGTAATAATTTTGCGGTTAGTATAAATACTGAAGATGAGGATGAAGCTGTAGCCATTTTTAACGGACTTTCTGAAGGAGCTTTTGTAATGATGCCGTTTGAAGAAGCTTTTTGGGGAGGTAAATTTGGGATGTTACGAGATAAATATGGTGTAAACTGGATGGTTTCATTAGAAGAGCCAATAGCTTAATGAATCCTAAAGTAACAATATATATCAACGATAAAAATACATGGACGCAAGAGTTAAAACTCTTGCGTTCTGTTTTATTAGAAGTAGGTTTTGAAGAGACTGTTAAATGGGGGGCTCCTGTTTATGCTCATAAAGGAAAGAATATTGTAGGGCTTTCAGCTTTTAAAAATTATTGTGGATTGTGGTTTTTTCAAGGAAGTTTTTTAATTGATGAACAGAAAAAATTAGTGAATTCACAAGAAGGAAAAACACAAGCGATGCGTCAGTGGAGGTTTTATACAATAGAAGACATTCAGCCTGATTTAGTAAAAAAATATGCTATAGAAGCAATTAAAAACTCTGAAGAAGGAAAAGAGTTAAAGGTAAAAAGGAATACAAAACCTATATTAATACCTGAGAAACTTCAACTAGAATTTGATAAGAATGATAGATTGAAAGAAACTTTCAATGATTTTTCTTTAAGTAAACAAAGAGAATTTTCTGATTATATAACTGAAGCTAAAAGAGAAACTACCAAACAAAAACGAACAGAAAAAATTATTTCAATGATTTTAAACGGAGTAGGATTGTATGATAAATACAAAAACTGTTAGTTAATTGTAATTTTATCGATAGTAGATGTAGAGTCGCAGCGAATCACATATAAATCAATATGTTTTAAGCTATCTTTTCCAGTAATAAAATACTCAGCACATGGTTTTAAACGAGGTTTACTTTTTCCAAAATCAACATCACCATGAGTTAAAATGGTTGAAATTACGGTAGTATCAACTTTAGAAGTAGCTAATATTTGTTGAGCTTGTTCAGAAAATAAGCGCTTTTTTATTCTGATAGTTTTTAAGGTACGAGCATCCATTCCGTAGTCAAAAGAAACATCCTTTCCTTTCCAAATAAAAAGAACTACTAAACTACCTAAGGCAATACCTATTAAATAATAACCAAAACGTTTTAACCACTGCATACTTTAAAATTGAAAAGCAAAAGTAATAACTTATATTATTCTTTTGGTAACATTTTTACTTTATTATATCTAGTCTTTGAAACTTTAGAAAAAGAGTAAGTTAATATCTCTATAAGGTAAATCAAACCAATCAGCCACTGTTTTATTCGTTAAAATTCCGTGATAAAAATACATACCGTTACGTAAGCTTTTGTCAAAACGAGCAGCATTTTCAAAACCTCCTTCTTCAGCAATTTCTAATAAATATGGAGTGAAAATATTGCTAATAGATACTGATGCTGTTCTTGAGTACCTTGAAGGAATATTAGGTACACAATAGTGAATTACACCATGGTTAGCAAAAGTAGGTTTACTATGTGTCGTAATTTTAGAAGTTTCGAAACATCCACCTCTATCAATGCTAACATCAACAATTACAGCACCGTCTTTCATTTGTTCTATCATTTCTTCAGTAACAACTACTGGAGACCGGTCTTTACCTCTAATAGCACCAATAGCAATATCACAACGCATTAATGCTTTTTGAAGAGTTTTTGGTTGTATTGTTGAAGTATAAATAGGTGAATTAACACAGCTTTGAAGTTTTCTAAGTTTAGTTATAGAATTATCAAAAACTTTAACTCTAGCACCTAAGCCAATAGCAGATCTAGCAGCAAACTCACCAACGGTACCAGCTCCTAAAATAACCACATCAGTAGGAGGTACACCTCCTATATTACCTAATAGTAAACCATTACCGCCATTAGATGTGGTTAAAAGTTCAGCGGCAATATGCATAGAAGCTATTCCTGCTATTTCACTTAATGATTTTACAATAGGATAAACGCCATGTTCATCTTTAATATAGTCAAAAGCGATAGCTGTGATTCGTTTTTTAGCTAAAGCTTCAAAGTATTTTTTATCTTGTGTTTTAAGTTGTAATGCAGAAATTAATACCGTTTGCGGATTTAACATCTGAATTTCATCTAAAGAAGGCGGTTCAACTTTTAAAACAATATTACAAGCAAAAGCCTCTTTAACATCGTAAGAAATTTTTGCACCAGCATCAGAATATTCTTTATCACTGTAGTTTGCACCATCTCCAGCACCAGTTTCAACAACAATTCGATGTCCGTGGGCTACCAAAGCAGCCACTGCATCAGGGGTTAAACTAATTCGTTTTTCTTCAAAATGGGTTTCTTTTGGTAAACCGATAAACAATTCGCCTTTTTGCTTTTTAATTTCAAGCATTTCGGTTTGTGGCATTAACTGCTCTTTGGTAAAAGGTGAAATAGACCCCATGTAATTAGTTGGTTTTTAATTGAATGTTTCGTTGCCCGTTTTCTAATAAGTTAATTGAGATGGAAACAGTATCTAAAGGTAGTAAATTTTTAATATTTTCTGGCCATTCTACTAAGCACCAATTATTACTGTAAAAATAATCTTCAATCCCCATGTCGTAGGCTTCTTCTTCATCTTCAATACGGTAAAAATCGAAATGATAAACCGTTTCATTGGTGTTGGTTTTATATTCGTTAACTAGAGAAAAAGTAGGAGAACTGGCTATATCTTCAACTCCTAAAATTTTACATAATTCTTTGATTAATGTAGTTTTTCCAACACCCATTTCTCCATAAAACAAAAGTATTTTATGCGGAGCTGTAGCAACGATTTCTTCAGCAACAGCTGTTAATTCGTTTAATGAATAGTTTTTGTTCATAAAAGCAAAAATAAAGAAGAAAACTAGTTAATAAAACTTATTGACTAGTAGAATTTACATATTAGTTAATTTTCTTTTTTTTATTACTTCGGGTTGTAAACAGCGCACGGAATAATCATTTCTTCTAACGAAATTCCACCATGCTGATAGGTGTTTTTATAATACTTTACAAAGTGATTGTAATTATTAGGATAAGCAAAAAACAAATCTTCTTTGGTGAAAATAAATGGACTATTAATAGCTACAGTTGGCAAAAAAATATCCTTCGGATTTTTAATTGCATACACATCTTTATCTTCATAACTCAAGCTTCTACCTGTTTTATAACGCAGGTTTGAACTGATGTTTTTGTCACCTATAACTTTGGTAGGATGTTTACAGTTTATTGTACCGTGGTCGGTAGTAATAATTAGTTTTTGCCCTAATTTTTGAGCTTTCTGAATGATGTCATATAACGGAGAGTTTTTAAACCAACTTACTGTTAAAGAGCGGTATGCTTTATCATCACCAGCCAATTCTTTAATTACTTCCATTTCGGTTTTAGCATGTGAAAGCATATCAACGAAGTTAAAAACAACAGCAGTTAAATCGTTTTGCTTTGTTCCATTGTAATTATCGGCTAAATCTTTTCCGCTTTTTAACGAAACAATTTTATAATATTCATGCTTAATATCTAAACCTAAACGTTTAATTTGATCGTTTAAAAACTCGGCTTCAAATAAGTTTTTACCACCTTCATCAGTGTCATTTTTCCAAAGTTTAGGAAATCTTTTTTCCATTTCAGAAGGCATTAGTCCAGAAAATATTGCATTACGTGCATACTGCGTAGCAGTTGGTAAAATGCTGTAATAAGAGTTCTCTTCTTCCTTTTTGTAGTAATTGTTAATAAAAGGCTCTAAAACTCGGTATTGATCATAGCGAAGATTATCTATTACCACCCATAGAACTCCTCGTTCTTTAGATAAATTAGGAACGACATAATCCTTAAATAAAGTATGAGAAAACGTAGGTTTATCGTTGCTAGTTAGCCAATTTTGATATTTCTTTTTAATGAATTTAAAAAACTGAGAATTAGCTTCCGATTTTTGAGATTCTAAAATTTCTAACATTCCAGTATCATTAATATCTTCTAATTCTAGCTCCCAGTGAACTAATTTTTTATACAACTCAATCCATTCCTCATAGGAGTTAACCATAGCTAAATCCATTGAAATTTTTCGGAATTCTTGTTGGTAATTCGAAGTAGTTTTTTCTGAAACTAAACGAGAATGATCCAGATTCTTTTTTAAACTCAATAATATTTGATTCGGATTTACTGGCTTAATTAAATAATCAGCAATTTTAGATCCAATAGCTTCTTCCATAAGGTATTCTTCCTCACTTTTAGTAATCATTACTATAGGAAGGTTAGGGTTTTTCTGTTTTATTTCAGACAACGTTTCTAAACCTGTAATACCTGGCATATTTTCATCTAAAAAAACAATATCAAAATTATTTTCATCAACCATGTCAATAGCATCAGCTCCGTTAGTACAAGTAGTTACTTTGTAGTCTTTTTTTTCTAAAAATAATATGTGTGGTTTTAATAAATCTATTTCATCATCAACCCAAAGAATATGTATGTTTTTCATCATAATTTTTCATCAAATTTTTACTAAAACAAAATTGTTGTTATAGTAGAACTATACAGTAAATAACGTTTAAAAGGAGTTTTGTTGCGTTTTTAAAAGCTAAAAATACGTTAATTAAACGCTTGTTAATTTGGTTTTGTTGATAAATTATGATTTTTTTGTTTAAAATTCAAGGAATTATACATTTTGAAGAAATCGACAACCAATAAATTAAAGATAATTAACGATCCGATATACGGATTTATCTCTATACCCAACTCACTAATTTTTGACATTATTGAGCATCCATATTTTCAAAGATTACGCAGAGTAACTCAAATGGGGTTGTCAAATTTGGTATATCCAGGGGCTAACCATACACGTTTTCATCATGCGATTGGTTGTATGCACTTAATGCAAAAAGCAGTTCGAGTATTGCGTGTAAAAAATGTAGAAATTTCTGAAGATGAAGCCAATGCTTTATACATTGCCATTTTATTGCATGACATTGGTCACGGAGCTTTTTCTCATGCTTTAGAGCATAGCATTGTAAACGAAATTACTCACGAAGAGATTTCTTTAAAGTTTATGAAAGCTATTAATGAGGAGTTTGACGGAAAATTAAGTTTAGCTATTGAAGTTTTTGAAGGAAAACATCCTCGTAAATTTTTATATCAATTAATATCAAGCCAATTAGATATTGATCGATTAGATTATTTAAAAAGAGATAGCTTTTACACTGGTGTAGCTGAAGGAAATATTTCTTCCGATCGCTTAATAGCAATGATGAATGTGGTAGACAATGAATTGGTAATAGAACAAAAAGGAATTTATTCTGTTGAAAAATTCATTATTGCGCGTCGTTTAATGTATTGGCAGGTTTATTTACATAAAACAGGATTAGTAGCAGAGAGTCTATTAGTTAGCATATTAAAACGAGCAAAGGAGTTAGCTATAAAAGGAGTAGAGTTACCAGCAAGTTCAGCATTAAAATACTTTTTGTACAATGAAATAACTAGTGAAAACTTCACAGGTAAAACCTTACAGATATTTTCGGAATTAGATGACTATGATATTTTTTCAGCTATTAAAGAGTGGAAAAATCATGAAGATTTCGTGTTGTCTACCTTAGCCAAGAAAATTATAGATAGAAATCTTTTAAGAATTGAAATTCAAGAGAAACCTTTTTCAGAAGAATATATTGAAAAAAGAAGAAAAAAACTTCAAAAGCTAGTAAATCTAACTGATGAAGAGTTAGAGTATTTTGTTTTTTCAAATAAAATTAAACATCAAGCTTATAATTCAGATAAACCTATAAAAATTTACACAAAAAAAGGTAAGTTAAAAGATATTGCAAAAGCATCTGATCAGCTAAATCTTAAAGCTTTAACTAAGCCTGTTATAAAACATTATTTGTGTTATCCTAAAAAAATAACTTAGACTAATTATTAGAAACAAATACTAATGAAGAGGTAATTGAACAAAAATAATTACTTTTGCACTTAATGAAATTTACAGCAAAACAAATAGCCGATATTTTAGAGGGTGAGATTGTAGGAAACCCAGAAGCTGAAGTATCTAAACTTTCCAAGATAGAAGAAGGTACCTTGGGGTCATTAACCTTTTTATCTAATCCGAAATATAATTCATATATATATTCAACAAAAGCGTCTGTAGCTATTGTTAATAAAAGTTTTGTTCCTGAAAAGGAAATAGAAACTACCTTGATTAAGGTTGAAAATGCGTATAAATCATTTTCAAAGTTATTAGAGTTTTATAATGAAGTGAAAAATAATAAAGTAGGAAGAGAAAATCCTCACTTTATGGCGGATTCTGTAACCATTGGAGACAACGAATATATTGGAGCTTATGCTTACATAGGCGAAAACGTAGTGCTAGGCAATAACGTGAAGATTTATCCTAATTCTTATATTGGTGATAATGTAGTTATTGGAGATAATACGGTTGTTTTTGCTGGGGTAAAGATTTATTCTGAAACTATAATAGGAAAGAATTGTAAGATTCACTCAGGAACTGTAATAGGCGCAGATGGTTTTGGTTTTGCACCAGATGAAAATGGAGAGTATAAAGCAATTCCACAAATTGGAAACGTTATCATAGAAGACAACGTTGATGTTGGTTCAAATTCAACTATAGATAGAGCTACTTTAGGTTCTACGATTATTCGTAAAGGAGTAAAGTTAGATAACCATATTCAA
Source organism: Tenacibaculum sp. 47A_GOM-205m (assembly GCF_000518405.1). Lineage (NCBI taxonomy): Bacteria > Pseudomonadati > Bacteroidota > Flavobacteriia > Flavobacteriales > Flavobacteriaceae > Tenacibaculum > Tenacibaculum sp. 47A_GOM-205m. The sequence goes on from NZ_JADN01000007.1 coordinate 144,075, forward strand.
ATAGCTCACAATGTTGAAATAGGAAAAAATACCGTAATAGCTTCTCAAACAGGAATTGCAGGATCTACCAAAATAGGAGAAAATTGTATGATTGGAGGTCAAGTAGGTATTGTTGGACACATCACAATTGGAAATAATGTAAAAATCCAAGCACAAGCAGGAATAGGAAAAAGTTTAAAAGATGGCGAAGTTGTTCAGGGATCTCCTGCCTTCGGATATTCTGACTATAGTAAATCGTATGTACACTTTAAAAACTTACCAAAGTTAGCATCTACAATACATAAAATAGAAAAAGAGTTGAATGCTCAAAAAGTAAACAATGAGTAAGAAACAAAAAACAATACAAAACGAAATAACATTATCAGGCGTAGGATTACACACAGGTAATGAAGTTACAATGGTTTTTAAACCAGCACCAGAAAATCACGGATTTGCTTTTAAGCGTGTTGATTTAGAAGGTGAGCCAGTTATTGAAGCAAAAGCTGAGTACGTAACAAATACACAAAGAGGTACTAACCTTGAAAAAAACGGAGTTCAAATTCAAACATCTGAACACGTATTAGCAGCTGCAGTAGGTTTAGATATAGATAATTTACTTATTGAAGTTAACGCTTCAGAGCCACCAATTATGGATGGTTCTTCAAAGTTTTTTATTGAAGCTTTAGAAGAAGCTGGAATAATAGAGCAAGAGGCAGAAGTAGAAGAATATGTTGTAAAAGAAATTATATCATATAAAGATGAAGTAACTGGTAGCGAAATTATTTTAATGCCAGCTGATGAATACCAAATTACTACAATGGTAGATTTTGGGACTAAAATTTTAGGAACTCAAAATGCTACTTTAGATAAAATTTCTGATTTTAAAGAAGAAATTTCAGCAGCAAGAACATTCAGTTTTTTACATGAAATTGAAATGTTACTAGAAAATGATTTAATTAAAGGAGGTGATTTAAATAATGCTATTGTTTATGTTGATAAAGAATTGTCAGACAGTACAATGCAAAAGCTTAAAAAAGCCTTTAATAAAGAAAATATTACCGTAAAACCTAATGGGGTATTAGATAACTTAACACTACATTGGGCTAATGAAGCTGCACGTCATAAGTTATTAGATGTTATTGGTGACTTAGCCTTAACAGGAACTCGTATTAGAGGTAAAGTAATTGCTAATAAACCTGGGCACTCAGTAAACACTACATTTGCTAAAAAGTTGGCTAAAATCATTAAGCAGGAAAAGAGAAACAATGTTCCTACTTATGATCTAAACCAGCCACCATTAATGGATATTCATAAAATTATGGATATCTTACCTCATAGACCACCGTTTTTATTAATTGATAGAATTATCGAATTATCTGATAAACACGTTGTAGGGATGAAAAATGTTACGATGAATGAAGATTTCTTTGTAGGACATTTTCCAGGAGCACCTGTAATGCCAGGAGTTTTACAAGTAGAGGCAATGGCACAATGTGGAGGAGTTTTAGTATTAAACACGGTTCCAGATCCTGAAAATTACTTGACATATTTCATGAAAATGGACAATGTAAAGTTTAAACAAAAAGTATTACCAGGAGATACATTAATATTTAAGAGTGAGTTAATTACACCTATAAGAAGAGGTATTGCTCATATGCAAGCATATGCTTATGCTAATGGTAAGCTGGTTTGTGAAGCAGAATTAATGGCTCAAATTTCAAAAGTAAAATAATATGAATCAACCACTTGCGTACGTACACCCTCAAGCAAAAATAGCTCGTAATGTAGTTATTGAACCTTTTACAACCATTCATGCAAATGTAGAAATTGGTTCAGGAACCTGGATTGGTTCTAACGTTACAATTATGGAAGGTGCGCGCATCGGTAAAAACTGTCGAATTTTTCCAGGAGCAGTAATCTCTGCAATTCCTCAGGATTTAAAATTTAATGATGAAGAAACCACTGTAGAAATTGGGGATAACGTTACTATTAGAGAGTGTGTTACCATTAACAGAGGTACTTCAGACAGAATGAAAACAGTTATTGGTGATAATTGCTTAATTATGGCATATTGCCACATAGCTCACGATTGTAAAGTGGGAGATAATTGTATTTTTTCAAATAATTCAACTTTAGCAGGTCACGTTACTATTGGCGATAATGTGGTTTTAGCAGGTATGGTAGCTGTACACCAGTTTGCCTCTGTAGGAAATCATGCTTTTGTTACTGGAGGATCTTTAGTTCGTAAAGATGTACCTCCTTTTGTTAAAGCAGCTAGAGAGCCGTTATCATATGTGGGTATTAATTCTGTTGGATTACGTAGAAGAGGTTTTACAACCGAAAAGATTAGAGAAATTCAAGATGTATATCGAATCTTATTCCAGAAAAACTACAATAATTCACAAGCGATAGATATTCTTGAAGCTGAAATGGAAGCTACTTCGGAGCGAGATGAAATCATTCAGTTTATCAAAGATTCGCATCGTGGAATAATGAAAGGATATTTTAAAGCAAATTAATTAGAAAAATTGCACTCGATAGAGCAATTATAAAGATCAAAAATAAATGGCAACAACATCAGATATTAAAAAAGGATTGTGTATAAAGTTTAATCACGATATCTACAAAGTTATAGAGTTTTTACATGTAAAACCTGGTAAAGGTCCAGCTTTTGTACGTACAAAATTAAAAAGTGTTACTACTGGAAAAATTTTAGACAACACATTTTCTGCAGGACATAAAATTGAAGACGTTCGTGTTGAAACTCATAAATTTCAGTACTTATATCCAGAAGGAGATACTTATCACTTTATGAATACTGAAGATTATAATCAAATTACACTTCAAAAATCAGTATTAGATGCTCCAGATTTAATGAAAGAAGGAGAAGTTGTTACGGTTTTAATTAATACTGAAGATAATATGCCATTATCTGTAGAAATGCCATCACATGTTATTTTAGAAATAACACATACAGAGCCAGGTGTTAAAGGTAATACAGCAACAAACGCTACAAAACCTGCAACTGTTGAAACTGGTGCTAGGATTAATGTTCCTTTATTTATTAATGAAGGAGACAAAATAAAAATCGATACAGAGAAAGGCGCATATACAGAGCGTATAAAAGAATAAATTTAATATTCCCGCTCTTTTAGCGGGAATTTCTTTTTAAAGATGAAATTCAAACAGCCTCAAACTTTAGAGCAAATAGCTACTTTATTAAATGTAGAATTTGTAGGAGAAAACGATTTTCCTATTACAGGAATTAATGAGATTCATGTAGTAGAAAAAGGAGACATCGTTTTTGTAGATCACCCTAAATATTACGATAAAGCATTAAATTCTGCAGCAACTACTATTTTAATTAATAAAAAAGTAGATTGTCCTGAAGGAAAATCATTATTAATCTCAGATGATCCTTTTAGAGATTTCAATAAAATAACAAAGTATTTTAATCCTTTTATTGCTTCAAAAAGTAGTATTGCTGAATCAGCCATTATAGGCGAAGGTACAATTATACAACCAAATGTTTTTATTGGTGAAAATGTAACGATTGGTAAAAATTGTTTAATTCATGCCAATGTAGCAATTAATAACAACTGTGTAATAGGCGATAATGTTACAATTCATGCCAATACAGTTTTAGGAGGAGACGCTTTCTACTACAAAAATCGACCAGAAGGATTTGATAAATTAATTTCAGGAGGTAGAGTAGTACTTGAAGATAATGTAGATTTAGGAGCTTCTTGTACAATTGATAGAGGAGTAACAGGAGATACATTAATAGGTGCAGGATCAAAAATTGATAATCAAGTTCATATTGGTCACGATACTGTAATAGGTAAAAAGTGTTTAATAGCAGCTCAAACAGGTATAGCTGGTTGTACTGTTATTGAAGATGAAGTAACAATTTGGGGTCAAGTAGGTATTATTAGTGGACTAACTATTGAAAAAGGTACCGTTTTAATGGCGCAAACAGGAGTTACAAAATCCTTAAAAAAAGGAGTATACTTCGGAACACCACAGCGTGAATACCGTCAAACTCTTAGAGAAGTCATCTATTTAAAGAATGCAACAAATAAAGAAAAAAAGTAACCTAAAATTAATTGTGAAAACACAATTAAAAAGTTATTTTTGTCTGTCTTAAAAAATAAAAAAAGCAAACCAATGAGTGTTTTAGTAAATAAAGATTCAAAAATTATAGTTCAAGGTTTTACAGGAAGCGAAGGAACTTTCCACGCTAGCCAAATGATCGATTACGGAACAAACGTAGTTGGAGGTGTAACACCAGGTAAAGGAGGTCAAGAGCATTTAGGAAAGCCAGTTTTTAATACAGTTGATGAGGCTGTACAAAAAGCAGGAGCAGATACTTCTATTATTTTTGTACCACCAGCATTTGCTGCTGATGCTATTATGGAAGCTGCTGAAGCAGGAATTAAAGTAATCATTTGTATTACAGAAGGAATTCCTACTGCTGATATGGTAAAAGTAAAAGCTTATATTGATCAATTAGATTGTACTTTAGTAGGACCTAACTGTCCAGGAGTAATTACTCCAGAAGAAGCTAAAGTTGGAATTATGCCAGGATTTATCTTTAAAAAAGGTAAAGTAGGTATTGTTTCTAAATCAGGAACTTTAACTTATGAAGCTGCTGATCAAGTTGTAAAACAAGGTTACGGAATTACTACAGCTATTGGTATTGGTGGAGATCCAATTATTGGAACTACTACTAAAGAAGCTGTTGAGTTATTAATGAATGACGATGAAACTGAAGCAATCGTAATGATTGGTGAAATTGGAGGTAACTTAGAAGCTGAAGCTGCTCGTTGGATTAAAGCTGACGGTAACCGTAAGCCAGTAGTTGGTTTTATTGCAGGTCAAACTGCTCCAGCTGGTAGAACAATGGGGCATGCAGGTGCTATCGTTGGTGGTGCTGATGATACAGCCCAAGCAAAAATGAAAATTTTAGCAGAAAATGGAGTACACGTTGTAGAGTCTCCTGCTAAAATTGGAGAAATGGTAGCTAAAGTTTTAGCATAACAAACTACATACATATTAGAATAAATTCCCGTTTTTAACGGGAATTTATTTTTATATTTGAATCCAATAAACTACCCAGATGCAAATATTCTGGGGATTAAAAGAATTATGTAAGAATTTAGAGGCAAGCTTCGGGGAATAAAACCCTTGGCTATCGCCCTGCGATTAAAACAACTAATAAATGAAACTTTTAGAAAATAAAACTGCAATTGTTACAGGTGCTACTAGAGGAATTGGTAGAGGAATTGCCTTAGAGTTCGCAAAACAAGGATGTAACGTTGCATTTACTTATAGCTCTTCTGTTGAAGCAGCAACTGCTTTAGAAAATGAGTTGAAAGCATTAGGAGTAAAAGCAAAAGGATACCAATCAAATGCAGCCGAATTTGATGCAGCACAAGAATTGGCAAAAAACGTATTAGAAGAATTCGGAACTATTGATGTATTAGTAAACAATGCAGGTATTACAAAAGACAATTTGTTAATGCGTATTTCTGAAGAAGATTTTGATAAAGTAATTGAAGTAAATTTAAAATCTGTTTTCAATTTAACCAAAGCAGTAATTCGTCCGATGATGAAGCAACGTGCTGGATCAATTATTAACATGAGTTCTGTTGTTGGATTAAAAGGAAATGCTGGTCAAGCAAATTATGCAGCATCAAAAGCAGGAATTTTAGGATTTTCAAAATCAGTAGCGTTAGAATTAGGTTCTCGTAATATTCGTAGTAATGTAGTTGCTCCAGGTTTTATTGAAACTGAGATGACTGCAAAATTAGATGAAAAAGTAGTTGAAGGTTGGAGAAACGAAATTCCTTTAAAAAGAGGAGGTACTCCACAAGATATTGCTAATGCATGTGTTTTCTTAGCATCAGATATGAGTTCATATATTACTGGTCAAACATTATCAGTTGATGGAGGAATGTTAACATAAAAATTAGCTTACATATAAAAGCAAAAAAGCCTGTATTATTTTTATAATACAGGCTTCTTCTATTTTAAGGGGTTGTGTTTGCTTGTTAAGGGGTGCAAGCACGAGGGGTTTGTCTGGGGGACAAATTTCTAAACTCACAACTTAAAGGGGACATAAGTTTTAGGGGAGAGTTTAGTTTTTAATGATTCACAAAATTCAAACGATTTGTTGGGGGTTACAAATACTGAGGGGTTATTTGAATTTTACAATTCATTAAATTCTTTGGGGATTTTTTTAAGGAATCATTTATAGTATCATCTTTTTTTGTAATCTTCAAAGGTTCCATCATCATATAGAACCAAAATATTCTTTATTTCTCTAAAAGCAGCCGATTCTTTTGGCTTTATAGTACTCTCTAAGAATTTCGTATTTGGTTTTTTTTCAGGTTCTTGGTCAAATACTGTATTTTCAGCGAACAGAGAAGGAGTCTCATTTTTTTCTATTTTTATCTCTTTCTCTTGGTTTTGTGTATTTGGAGGAAAACTACCTTTACCATATACTAACCAATTTAGATCAACTTCTTCAAAAGCCGTTTCAACTTTTATAATAAAATCTAGACTTGGTTTATTTCTTCCTGATAGTAGGTGAGAAATGCTAGATCTTGGAACATCAATTTTATCTGCAAAGCTTGACGCCGATAAATTGTAATAATCTAATATCTTTTTTAATCTTTCTATCATTTGTTTACCGATGTAAACATTAGGGGTTGTTTACGATTGTAAATATATATCATTTTATAATTGTAAACAAGAAAAAATTAATATTTTTTCAAAATAATTTCAAACAAGACTATTAAATACTTTAATAAGTAACAGATAACTTATTGTAATACAGTGTTTTAAGTATATAATATAAAGAAAATTTATTCTTTTGATAAATATGTTTATTTACATATGTAATCAAGTTGTTTGATTAGACTATTAAGTTTATAAATGTAAAAACCTCTCTTTTTTAATAAACATAATGTACTTAAATAACTATTTATCCTTATTTAACAGGCATAAGCGTCAAATAAACGGCTTTAATATAAATAATAATGATACTACAGTGGTTTATGTTTAAATAAATATGAATCAGGATATAAACTTTATAATGCTTGTATAAGTACTTTAAATTACTTAAGGTTTAATTATATGCCTTTAAAATACTTATAGAGACATATTACTTACTTGGAATATAAGTTGAATAAGAAGAATATTACAAATGTTATCGCAATTTAATAGTTAACAAATGTAAAATATATATTTTTAGAGTTTACTTTTGTAAAAAAAAAGCACCCTGTTTACAGAGTGCTTTTTTATTGTTGAGAAAGTAGTATTCTACTTATTTTTTATTCTCTATCCATTTTCTTGCATTTACAAAAGCTTCTAACCAAGGAGAAACTTCATCTTGTCTGTCTTGTGGATAATAAGCCCAGTTCCATTGGAAAGTAGAACGCTCAATATGTGGCATTGTAACTAAATGACGACCAGTCTTATCACATAGCATTGCTGTGTTATAATCTGAACCGTTTGGATTATTAGGATATCCTTCATAACCATACTTAGCAACAATATTATAATTGTTTTCAGTTTCTGGTAAATTGAATTTACCTTCTCCATGAGAAATCCAAACTCCTAATTCAGTTCCCACTAAACTAGATAACATTACTGAATTATTTTCTTGAACTTTTACAGATGTAAACGAACTTTCGTGTTTCTTAGATTCATTATGAAGCATTTTACCATGTTCGTTATGTTCTGGATTAATTAATTCTAACTCCATAAACAACTGACATCCGTTACAAATACCTACTGAAAGCGTATCTTCTCTTTTAAAGAAATTTTTCAAAGCTGTATTTGCTTTTTCATTATATAAGAATGCTCCAGCCCATCCTTTAGCAGACCCTAAAACATCTGAATTAGAAAAACCTCCAACTGCTCCAATGAATTGAATATCTTCTAAAGTTTCACGACCAGAAATTAAATCAGTCATGTGAACATCTTTCACGTCAAAACCAGCCAAATACATAGCATTTGCCATTTCGCGTTCTGAGTTTGAACCCTTTTCACGAATAATTGCAGCTTTTGGTCTGTTTGTTACAGTACCCACAGTATCAGTTAGTTTACCTGTAAAATGAGTTGGAAATGTATATTGTAATGGTTGATTCTTATAATTATCAAAACGATCTTTAGCTAAACCATTAGCTGTTTGTTTTTGATCTAATAAATAAGAAGTCTTATACCATGTATCTCTTAGCTCAGCAACAGATAAAGCAAAAATATCAGTTCCGTTTTTAATATTTAATCTGTCAGATTCAGTAACAGAACCTATTTTGAAAAATTCAATATTATTATCAGCTAAAGTTTGCTCTACAGAAGAATCTACCGATTGAAAAACAATTCCTGAGTTTTCAGCAAATAATAATTTAATACTGTCAGTTTCTTTTAAAGCAGATAAATCTAGGTTTGCACCCACATTTACATCAGCAAAACACAATTCTAATAAAGTAGTAATTAATCCTCCAGATGCAACATCGTGACCTGCGACAATTTTTCCTTCTTTTATTAAATTCTGTAAAACATTAAATGCTGATTTAAAGAATTCATTATTAGTAATAGTAGGAGCAGAGTTACCTAATTTGTTTACTATTTGCGCAAACGAACTTCCTCCTAATTTAAATTCATCTTGCGATAAATTAATATAATAGATATCTCCCTTGTTTGGTTGTAAAACAGGTTCTATAACTTTATTGATATCGTTACAGTTAGCTGCAGCTGAAATAACTACAGTACCAGGAGAAATTACTTCTTCATTCGGATATTTCTGTTTCATTGATAAAGAATCTTTTCCTGTAGGAACATTGATTCCTAAATCGATAGAAAAATCAGAAACAGCTTTTACTGCTTTGTATAAACGAGCATCTTCACCTTCATTTTTACAAGGCCACATCCAGTTTGCTGATAATGAAACTGATTGTAAACCATCTTTTAAAGGAGCCCATACAATATTAGTTAATGCTTCAGCAATTGAGTTTTTACTTCCTGCTTCTGGATCAATTAATCCAGAAATAGGAGAGTGTCCTATTGTAGTAGCAATACCTTCTTTACCTTTATAATCCAACGCCATCACACCTACATTGTTCAATGGAATTTGTAAAGAACCAACACATTGTTGCTTCGCTACTTTTCCTCCAACACAACGGTCAACTTTATTTGTTAACCAATCTTTACAGGCAACAGCTTCTAATTGTAGTACTTGCTCTAAATATTGGGTAAAGTTTTCTTTTGAATAATTTACGTCAGCGTAGTTTCTATCAATTGTTTTATCAGTCATGATTGTTTTTGGAGAACTACCAAACATATCTTCTAAAGCTAAATCCATAGGTTTGTTACCGTTGGTTTTAGATTCAAAAGTAAAACGATGGTCACCAGTAACATCACCAACAGTGTACATTGGTGAACGTTCACGTTCAGCAATCTTATTAAGGGTATCAATATGCTTTTCAGCAATCACTAATCCCATACGCTCTTGAGATTCATTACCAATAATCTCTTTATCAGATAGCGTAGGGTCACCCACTGGTAATTTATCTAAATCGATGTTTCCACCCGTATCTTCCACTAATTCTGATAAACAGTTTAAGTGTCCACCAGCTCCATGATCGTGAATAGAAACAATATAGTTTTCATCACTTTCTACCATACCACGAACGGCATTGGCAGCACGCTTTTGCATTTCAGGGTTAGAACGCTGAATTGCATTTAATTCAATTCCTGAAGAAAATTCTCCAGTATCAGCAGAAGAAACCGCAGCTCCTCCCATACCAATACGGTAATTTTCACCTCCAAGAATTACTATTTTATCTCCTTCTTGTGGAGTACCTTTTAAAGCTTGTTCTTTTTTACCATATCCAATTCCTCCAGCTTGCATAATTACTTTGTCGAAACCAAGTTTGCGAGCATCTTCTTCATGTTCAAAAGTTAAGACAGAACCACAAATTAATGGTTGTCCGAACTTATTACCAAAATCAGACGCTCCGTTAGAAGCTTTGATTAAGATATCCATTGGAGTTTGATATAACCATTTACGTTCATCCATTCCTTTTTCCCAAGGACGATTCTCCTCTAAACGAGAGTAAGAAGTCATATAAACAGCAGTACCTGCTAATGGTAAAGACCCTTTTCCTCCAGCTAATCTATCGCGAATTTCACCTCCTGATCCTGTTGCTGCTCCATTAAAAGGCTCTACAGTAGTAGGGAAGTTGTGTGTTTCAGCTTTTAATGAAATAACAGATTCAAACTCTTTTGTTTCGTAAAAATCTGGTTTATCTGCACTTTTTGGAGCAAATTGCTCCACTTTTGGTCCTTTTACAAAAGCAACATTGTCTTTATATGCAGAAACAATATCGTTTGGATTCTGCTTTGACGTTTCTTTAATTAACTTGAATAATGAAGTAGGCATTTCTTCTCCATCAATAACAAAAGTTCCATTAAAAATTTTATGACGACAGTGTTCTGAGTTTACTTGAGAAAATCCAAATACTTCAGAGTCGGTTAATTTTCTTCCAATTTTAGTAGCAACTTCTTCTAAATAAGTAACTTCTTCATTGCTTAAGGCCAAACCTTCTTGCTCATTGTAAGCTGAGATGTCTTCAATTTCTAAGATAGGTTCTGGTTGAATATCAATAGTAAACGTGTTTTGATGTAAACCATTAAGTTTTTGAGAAATCATCGGATCAAAATCAGAAAAATCATCAGCTACTGCTTCAAATTCTTCAATTCTAATAATTCCAGAAATTCCCATGTTTTGTGTTATTTCAACAGCATTGGTACTCCACGGAGTAATCATTGCTGCTCTAGGCCCAACAAAAAAGGCGTCGAGAGACGCCGCATTTATTTTCGGTTGGTTGCCAAATAACCAAGTTAACTTCGAAATTGTTTCAGATGTTAATTCTTCTGTTGTTTGAACAGCAAATACTTTACTGTTTACGTTTCCAAAGAAATGAATCATTATATTATAGTTGTGTTTGTGTGTGTTTTTAAAGGTGTAAATTTAATTCTTTTGAATGAAATAGAAGCATAAAAAAAGCAGCAAAATTTTGCTGCTTTTTATAAGGTAATTTTACTTATTAAAGTAATGACTATCAATATACATTTCTTGTTCAAACTTGTTTGTTGATACATTTATATCAATACGTTCAAAACTTTTTACTTCGTATGTAGATTTTGCAGATAAACCTCTTATGTCATCCAAGGCTGTTTTAAGTACAATTTCATTTTCATCACCAAAAGGTAAGATGTTATCCCAATGTTTCCATTCTTCGATTAAGATATTAGGCTCAAATCCATTACCATAATCATTTTGACCAAGCTTATTATAGATTTGAAAAACAATTGGTTGCATAGCCATTTTATGAGAAGAATTAGCTGTGTTTACATTAGTATAGTCACTAGTTGGTGAGTCATATAATGTTATTGACCCTTCATTTTTTCCAACAGTTTTAGTTCCTACTACTTTTACATCAATAAAAGGGCGTAATCCATTTATAATCATTTCACTAGCGGATGCAGTACTACCAGATGCTAAAACATATAATTTATTAATACCTGATAATCTATTAATTGTTTCTTCACTAGTCTTTTTTCCATCTGCACCATAAACATTTAATGTATTATCAAAATAATAAGGATCATTATATTGAGAGTGTTTGCTGTTGAATTTTAATTCAGCAAACTTATCAGTACCTGCTTCAGCATGTATCATACTTGCTAAGTATGCAGATGTTTGTACAGAACCACCACCATTAATTCTTAAATCTAACACTAATTCTTGAACACCAGCAGATTTTAATTCAGCAAAAGCAGCATTTAACTCATCGTTATAAGAAGACCTGAAGCCATTGTATACTATGTATCCAACTTTCTTACCATTTATATTATCAAAAACTTTAGTTAAATGTACAGGGTTGTCTGATACTACTGCTTGTGAAATCGTTTTGTTTTCTTTAAAAGTTTGACCGTCTTTTTCTGTAAATGAAAACTCTGAAGTTTCTTGATAATAACCATCCAAAACACTATTATAATTGCTTAAAGTCATTACAGTTCCATTAATGGCGTTTATTATATCTCCTCTTTTAAATCCAGCTAGATCTGCAGGAGAGTTTTTAGAAACGTGTTGAATATACATTATTACATAATCGGTTGTACCAACTCTAACCAAACTTGGTCTAAAACCAAAAGTTTTAGAAGTACCTTGGAATTGTTGTTGTTGAGCAACATAATCTTCAATAAACCAAGAGAAATCATCCTTTGCATGTTTTAAACTTTCAAATAATGAGCTAGGAGTACTGTAAGAGTTAAGGTAGGTATAATAATCATTTTTATTATCATCTTTACTATCTGCTAAATTAGGAACATCTTCTTGCCAGTTATACCATGAGTTCATAGCTTTCCAAACAAAATCATTAGCGAGATTGTCAAGAACGGGCGGATTTATATCTTCCTTACTACAGCTTAAAAGTATAACAAATAGAAAAGATAATAATATGGTTTTTCTCATTTTAAATGTAATTATTTATTAGTTATTAAACAATATAACAGATAAATTATGGAAATCCCTACTTTTTTAACATAAAAGATCTTATTTAGGTATTCTGTCTCGTTCTATTTTACCATTTTTAACAGCCTTGTAGTTTTCATAACAGTTTAAAACGGCTTCGATAAGTTGTAAATCACTAGCTTTTTTTATGAAATATTCAGAATAGTTACAATCAGAAAGTAGCTTGTTTAACTCAGTTCTGTCCATTTCTAAATATTCCATCATTACTTCTCTGTCAAATTTGCCTGCAAGCATTTTACGTAAATCATCTTCTTGTTTAAGCTTTTTTAACTTTTTTAGTTGTTTAGGCTTACTTCCAAAGTGGTTATATACTAAATCAACAGGGTTTAATAATTTAGCTATAGGAGAGGATATTTTTTGAGGCTTTCCTACTTCATAGGTTTGTGGTAATCCGTTAATATGTATTCTTGTAAAACGATCTTTAGGTACTTGCTTTACATCAACTTCTAAAACACCAATGAGTTCTGTAGATTTAATAACTACCTCTTTAACCTCTTCAGGTTTTTCTTCTAAAGAAATTACAACTTCATTACCTTTTAAAAGGTCGTTTGTTACTTTTAGTTTTATAGAGGAATACCCCAAATAAGATACCAAAACAGTATCATTTGCTTTTGCAACAAGACTAAAGCTTCCTTGCTCGTTGGTAATTGTACCTACTACAGTATTTAAGTTTAGTATATGGGCGGCACTTAAAGGTTTTTTAGATTCAGAATCTATAATTTGTCCTTTAAGGTTATTATCTTGAGTGGTTTGAGCTATTGTTATTAATGACGAAACAAGAAGTAACAATAAAATGGTGTATTGTTTTTGCATAATGCAATAATAAGAATAAATAGATTTTGTTTAGTTAATTATCTGTGAAATTGATAAGAGAAGTGAGAATTACATTAATAAAATAAAAAAGCACAAACTTCTTCAAAAGTTTATGCTTTTTATTGTTTGGTGCACATAAGAAGATTCGAACTTCCACATTCCTAAGAATACTGCCCCCTCAAGGCAGCGCGTCTACCAATTCCGCCATATGTGCTTAAACTAAAAAAGTTAAGCTTTCGCTTAACTTTTTGGTGACCGGGCTGGGGCTCGAACCCAGGACCCTCTCCTTAAAAGGGAGATGCTCTACCAACTGAGCTACCCGGTCATTGCTTCCTTGTGAAAGCGGTTGCAAATATACAACTGTTCTTTAAATGAAAAAAGCTTTTTTGTAATATTTTTTACAGATATTTGTAACTGCTTAATTACTAGTTTATGAAAATTGTATTATTGGGATATATGGCTAGCGGGAAATCGACAGTTGGTAGGATTTTAGCCGAAAAAATGCAGATTTCTTTTATAGATTTAGATGCGTATATCGAGGAAAAAGAGAAAATGTCGGTATCTGATGTTTTTAAAGAGAAAGGAGAAATTTATTTTCGTAAACAAGAACATATTTATCTAAAAGCTCTTTTAGATAAAAAAGAAGATTTTGTATTATCTTTAGGTGGAGGTACACCATGTTATGCAGGAAACATGAATGTACTATTAAGTTATGATGATGTGACTTCTGTCTATTTAAAAACTTCTATAAATACTATTATGGAAAGATTAGTGAATGAAAAAAGCCAACGCCCATTGGTAGCTCGCTTACATAAAGATGAATTGGCTGAGTTTATAGCCAAACACTTATTTGAAAGAAGCTATTATTACAATCAAGCTACTCATAAATTAGTAGTTGATAATAAAGATGTGAGAGAAACTGTAGAAGATCTTCAGTTTCTATTAACTTAAATAAGCAATAGTTTCATTTGATTTAAACTCAACAACTACATGTTCTTTAATAGAGGTAGATAAAGAAATACCTTTAAAGTCTGCTTTTACTGGATATTTTTTGTGATTTCTATTTACTAACACGGCGGTTTTAAATCTTTTTAAAGGAACTTCTAAAAAGTGTTTAACTCCATAAATTAAAGTAGTACCTGAGTTTAAAACATCATCAACTAATACTAATGCTTTATTTTTGTATTCGTCACTAGTTATAGAAGTTGTAATAGGGGTTGTAGGTTTTTTCTTATTGATAGAAACTTTACAAAGGGTAACTTGTAAAGGTGAGATTTTATTTACGGCATCAGCAATTTTTTCAGCAAGAAAAAAACCGTTATCAGCAATACCCGCAATAATAATTTCATTTTCATCACTATTACTTTCGTAGATTTGAAAAGCCATTCTACGTATTTTTTGCTCTATTTGCGTATTATTTAAGATGATATTGTTGGTGTTGGTCATTTTTTCTTTTAGTTTAAACAAAGGAATTACAAATTAACATCATTTTCTGCAGAATCATCGTAATAATCTTCAATATCACGACGATCTTTTTTGGTTGGACGTCCAGTTCCTTTTTTACGATAATAATCTTTAGAGTACTTTAATAACTCAGTTTTTTCAAACTCTTCTTTAGGAGTTAAGTCTTTTCGATATAAATCAACCAATTTAGCACCCACACGGTTAGGAGGGATGTCTAAAATCTTTATTTTATAATTAATTTGATTTTTCCGAATAGTAATCTCTTCATTTCCAAAAACTTCTTTAGAGGGTTTTAAATTGGTTCCGTCAATCTTTACATGCCCTTTTTTACAAGCATCTGTGGAAATACTACGGGTTTTAAATAATCGGATACACCACAAATATTTGTCAATTCTCATATAAAAAGTTAATTTTTGTCGTTTCGTTTTTTACAAAGGTATAAAAATGGTAAATTGCGCGTTAAAATTTCAAAATTAAATGATAAAATTAAAACATTTATTTTACGTTGCCGTAGTGGGTACACTCTTATATGCTTGTGGTAGTGATAGTAATTCTATAATTGATAATTTTGATCATGAAGCTCAAGCAGTTAAAGATCAAGACTCTATAGTTAAATTCTTGAAAACTCATTATTATAAGGAGGTTGTAGACTCAATAAAACCATTGATAGATGGTGAAACAGCTTTGATTGATGATGTAAGATTAAAAAGTAGAGTGATAAATGAATATGATATTGATTACACTTACTATTACTTTGTAAAAGAAGAAGGAATTTCTGCGAAAGGAAACCCTTCTGTAGTTGATTCAGTTCTTACAACCTATAGATTAAGTTCTTTAGATTCTTCAAACAAGTTAACTAAAGTGCAAGATTTAACTAGAGCAACATGGTTTGATCCTTCATCAATTGTTCTTGGTGGTGTTAGAGGTTGGGTTTATGGATTTACTCATTTTGTTGGAGGAGAAAATGCAACTGGTAATGGTCCTATAACATATAATGGTACAGGGAAAGGTTTTTTCTTATTGCCTTCAGGATTAAGCTATAGAAACGGAGGGAATTTACCTAATAAGAGTTTATTGTATATTATTGATTTATATGATATTGTTGAAGACACAGACCATGATCAAGATGGAGTCCCTTCAATTTATGAAGATGTAGATGGAGATGGTAAGCCTTGGAATGATGATACAGATAAAAATGGAGCTTTTAATTTTTTAGATTCAGATGATGATGGCGATGGTGTTTTTACCAAAGACGAAGATAAAAATGGTGACGGAGACCCAAGAAATGATTTTAATGATCCGAATAAACCAAATGTACCCGATTATTTAAATAGAGACATTAGAGTTAAATATTAAAACATAAAAAAAACCGAAGTTAAAAACTTCGGTTTTTTTTATATCTGATTGATTGTTTTAGAATCTGTAAGAAAGACCTAAAATAATTTGGTTTACACGAGTGTCAAAATTTACGTTTTCAAAATTAGAATCAGCGAATGTAGCTTCTGTGTCAGATAAAGCTCTTTCCCAACGAACATCTAAGCCTAATTTACCAAGTTCTATACCAGCTCCAAATTGCACTCCAACTGAGAACCCGTCAGAATTAACTTGTTTTAATTCTTCTATATCAAAATCAGAATCTAAAATATATTGAAAAGAAGGTCCTCCAAAAACATGTGCTACTTTTAAAAATTTATATCCTACTAAAACAGGGATATCGATCTTTTGAAAATCGTATGTGGTTGCTTGTGCTGTTGAAGTAGAATTATATTTATAAGAAACTTCATTACTTAATTGAGTATATACTAATTCAGGTCTTAAGTATAAATCTGTAACAGGTAAGTTTATACGTAACCAAGCACCTGCATGGAATCCTGTTTTACTTTTTGCATTATCAAAAACTACATCATTTTTTACATCAGAGAAAGAATCTGAGTTGTAGTTGATACCAGCTTTGATACCTCCTTGGATTTGACTTTGTGCTAATTGAACTACTCCTATAAAAAGGAAAATCATTAAAACTGCTTTTTTCATTTGTTTTAAATTTATTTATTAATAATTGGTGTTATACTTAAGTTTAGTACAAAAAAAATACATCACTTTAAACCTAAAAAGTGATGTATTTATTGTAAGTGTATTAAGTTTATTTTCTTGAAATAACTTTCTCCACTGCTTTAACAATGGCTTCATCATTTAAACCATACTTTTTCATTAATTCTGCTGGTGTTGCAGATTCTCCGAAGCTGTCATTTACAGCTACAAATTCTTGTGGAGTAGGATTGTTAGTAGCTAAACAACGAGCAATACTTTCACCTAAACCTCCATATTTATTATGCTCTTCAGCAGTAACAACACACCCTGTTTTAGCAACCGACTTTAAAATAGCTTCTTCATCTAAAGGTTTAATGGTGTGTATATTGATTACCTCTGCAGAAATTCCTTTTTCTTCTAATTGTTCAGCGGCTTGTAATGCTTCCCAAACTAAATGTCCAGTTGCTACAATCGTTACATCAGTACCTTCGGTAAGTTGAATCGCTTTACCAATTTCAAAAGGTTGATCAGTCATAAACACAGGGACACTAGGTCTTCCAAAACGTAAATATACAGGTCCTTCATGTTCAGCAATAGCTATAGTTGCTGCTTTGGTTTGACTATAATCACAAGTGTTAATTACTGTCATACCAGGTAACATTTTCATTAACCCTAAATCTTCTAATATTTGATGTGTTGCTCCATCTTCACCTAAGGTTAATCCTGCATGAGAAGCACAAATTTTTACATTTTTATCAGAATATGCGATTGATTGACGAATTTGATCGTACACTCGACCTGTAGAAAAGTTAGCAAATGTACCTGTAAAAGGAATTTTTCCACCAATTGTTAATCCAGCTGCAATTCCCATCATATTAGCTTCAGCAATTCCAACTTGAAAGAAACGTTCTGGGTGATTTTTAGCAAACACATTCATTTTTAAAGAGCCTGTTAAATCTGCACAAAGAGCAACAACATTAGGGTTTGTTTTTCCTAATTCGGTTAAACCATCACCAAACCCAGATCGGGTATCTTTTTTTTCAGTATAAGTATATTTTTTCATCAGTTTGTGTTGTGTAAATACGTGTCAAAAATAATCTTTTATAAAAAGGTAGCCTTATAATTTTGATAATTCTTTGTAAAGTTTATGAACAGGAAATCCCATAACATTGAAATAACTTCCTTCAATCTTTGTAATTCCTATTTTGCCAATCCATTCTTGAATTCCATAGGCTCCAGCTTTGTCAAAAGGTTTATAAGTCTTTATATAATAATTGATTTCTTCATCAAGTAGTTCTTTAAATGTAACAATAGTAATGTCATTAATGATATATTGAAAGGTTTTACTTGTAAGACATATTGAAGTGATTACTTCGTGAGTTGTACCAGACAGCTCTTTTAGCATGTTAAAAGCTTCGTTATAGTTTTTAGGTTTTCCTAAAGCCTTGTTATTTAGCCAAACAATAGTATCTGAAGTAATTAATAAGTCATTTTCCTTTAATTCGGTTGAAAAAGGAGAAGCTTTTAGAGCAGCTAGATAATCTGTAATTTGTGAATGTTTTAATTCCTTTGGATATCTCTCTTCTATATCTTTAGTTTTTATAGAAAAAGGTATATCTAAGCTTTTTATTAATTCTTGTCTTCTAGGTGAATTAGAAGCTAAAATTACGTTGTATTTTGATAGTTTAGTAGATAACATGTTTAAAGTGATAAGCTATTAAAGGGATGCTTAATAATGCTAGAAAAAAATTAAAATAACTAATTTTAATGAGTTGCTGATAGTTTTTTACTTCAGAAGCTTTCATTAAATGATATATGAAATACAAATCAGGAAGAACACCTAATAGCATTAAAGTTGAGAAAATAAATTTACTATCAGAAAAGGTTATTGCTATAGAAAAAATAAAAAAACAACCGATAATGGAAAGTAGTAAAGCTATATCTCTAGCTCTCTTTCTTCCTAATAAAATTGGAAGTGTTTTTTGTTTGTTTTGATTGTCTTCATTTACATTAATTAAATCAATAATTATTTCAAAAACAATATTACTGAAAAAAGAAATTATTATATAAGCTATTGTAATTAGTTGAAGATTAAAAAATAAAGTCCATTGTTCTTGAGTTAAGTAAAGAGGACAATCAAACCATAATAAAGTTAATAAAGCAAAAGGTTTAAGAAAAGCAGTAACAATATTGCTTATAAACGTCTTTTTTATATTACTTTTTATGTAAAAATGAACAACTATAGGACAAATAATAAATAAGATTCCATTAAGAGGTCTTTCTATTTTAAAAGATAAAAGAATGCCTACAAAAACTCCAATAAAAGTAAGTAAAAATGAAAGCTTCTTTATTTTTTTAAGGTTTACTTTTGTTTTTTTATATTGATTTCGAGTAATAAAACTCGTAATATATCCAGACGCTAGTAAAAGAGCACTAGCAATTGATAAAAGCCCTAAATCAAAAAAAGAAAGCGTTGTTTTAAAGCCATAACCATATAAAAAACAGAACTTAAATAAAAATAAAATAAAAACGAAGTATATGATTTTCTTCCACTGAATAATATTTAAGAAACTATTATTCATTAATTAAAAAGCCTTTTTAATTCTGGCTAAATCACGTTTAGTGTCACGGTCTTTAATGGTGTTTCTTTTATCGTGAGTTTTCTTTCCTTTGGCAAGAGCTATTTCTAATTTAGCCCATCCATTTTCATTTATAAACAAGCGTAAAGGAACAATTGTATTACCTTTTGATTCTACTTCTTTTTCAAGCTTTTTTAGTTCACGTTTGTTTAGTAATAAACGACGTTCGCTTTTTGGTTTGTGGTTGTAATGATGCCCAAAAGCATATTCTTCAATATACATGTTAACCACAAAAAGTTCTCCTTTGTCATTAAATTCACAAAAACTTTCAGTAATTCTAGCTTTACTTTGTCGTATCGATTTTATCTCAGTACCAGTAAGTTGTATTCCGGCTGTATACTTGTCGAGTATCTCGTATTCAAAACGAGCTTTTTTATTCTGTATGTTAATCTTTTTTTGCATAAACGAAACACAAATATAACCATAATTTTAAGTTGTTAAATAAAATTATTAAGCTATGATTTAAGTCATGTTTTAAGGAAGACTACAGGGGTAATTTTGCTTAAAATTTAAACTTATAATCATGAAAAAAATTATATTAAGTGCTGTATTTGGAATTTTATTTTTTAGCAATGCAGCTGCACAAGAAACTACAAAAGCAGATGATTTTAAAAAATGGCAAGCTCGTTTTAGATGGGTTAGTGTAATGCCAAATGAATCAGCTACAATAGGAACTATTGGTGGAGATGTTGAAATTAGTAAAAGTTTTATTCCTGAATTAGATTTCACTTATTATTTTACTGAAAATATTGCTGCAGAATTAATTTTAGGTACAACAAATCACGATGTAAAAGCGGTAGGAACAGCTTTAGGAGATGTTAATTTAGGTGATGTTTGGTTATTGCCTCCAACGCTAACATTACAGTATCACTTTAATTTAAGTGATTTTAAACCTTATGTAGGTGCTGGTGTAAATTATACTATTTTTTACAACGCTGATCCAGGTGCTGTGGTAGATGTAGATTATAAAAATGGATTTGGATATGCGTTACAATTAGGTTTTGACTATGATTTAGACGATACTTGGTTTTTAAACGTAGATGCTAAGTATATCGGGTTAAGCACTGATGTAACTGTAGATGCAGGTATTGCAACTGTTCCTGCTGAAGTAGACATCAATCCATTATTAATAGGTTTTGGTGTAGGAGTAAGATTCTAAACCAAGTAGAAAGCGAGCATTTTAAGAGCTGCAATTTTGCAGCTCTTTTTTGTTATTAACAGAATTTTAAAATGAATGTAATTGAATTCCTATAAATTTGCATGCAACACTATTTTTAAAGAATCAAAATATTATGAAATACTTATATGTTTCACTGTTGATATTATTAGTTTCATGTAAACCAAAATTTACAGCACAAGAAATAATAGATCAATCATTGGCATATTCTATGTCAAATAAGATAGGCGATGCAACTATTTCTTTTGCTTTTAGAAATAATAACTATAAAGCTATACGAAACAATGGAACTTTCGAGTTAACAAGAATTGTAAAAACCGATACTACAACTGTAAAAGATGTATTGTTTAATGACGGATTTAAACGTTTTATTAATGATAGCTTAGTTAAGCTTTCAGAGGAAGAAGTAAATAAGTATAGTAATTCGGTAAATTCTGTTCATTACTTTTCTGTATTACCATTTGGGTTGAACGATAAAGCAGTTCGAAAGAAGTTGTTAGATCCAGTAACTATTAATGGAAAAGAATATTACAAAGTTAGAGTTACTTTTACTGAAGAAGGCGGGGGAGAAGATTTTGACGACGTATTTATTTACTGGTTTTCAAAAGATAATTTTCAGTTAGATTATTTAGCCTATAAATATCATACGAATGGAGGAGGAGTTCGTTTTAGAGATGTAAAAGAAGAAAAGTTAGTAAATGGAATCCGTTTTGTAGATTATAATAATTATAAACCTTTAGATAAGGATATAGATTTTTATAGCATAGATAAGTTATATGAAGAAGGAAAGTTAAAGAAGCTTTCTGAAATTGTTTTAGAGAACATAAAGGTATCTAAATAATTAGAGGTAAAATAAAAAAGCAGCGTTAAAACGCTGCTTTTTTTGTTTGAGAAAGTTAATTAATTTACTCAACCTTAATTAGTTTAGGAGTTTTTGACTTTAAAGCTTCTAATTTAGGAATACTAATTTTCAGCTCACCATTTTTATAGGTAGCCTTAATTTTTTCATAATCTACTATACCTTTAGGTAAAGTAAAACTTCTTTTAAAAGACATATAACTATATTCTTTTCGTGTATAGTTATCGTTAGTTTCTTCTTTGTCTTCTTTTTTTTCTGAAGAAATGGTTAAGATGTCATTTTCAATATTTATTTGAAAATCATCTTTATTCATTCCTGGGGCAGCTACATCAACTATAAATTCATTTTCATTATTTTTAATGTTTACAGCTGGTAAAGTAGTATTTGTGTCAGAGAAATTAGTAGAAGACCAGTCTCTAAAAAAATCATTAAAAACATTAGGTAATACAGGAAAATCGGTGTTCTTTAATAACATAACTTTACAATTTTAGTTAAACATTGTTTTTAAAGAAATAAATCAAAAAAAATACCAATTTAAAAAAGTGTCATTTTTTCACTTAAGAGATGAAAAAATGACACTTTATGTTTTGATTTTTAATTACTTATAGTTGTTCGTTTTCAATCAAGTCAGATTGATTTCTAAAAACTAACTGATCATCAAAAGCATCTAATAAGATAATACTATCAGTAGTTACTTTTCCTGATAAAATCTCTTTAGATAATTGATTTAAAACCTCTTTCTGAATAACACGTTTTACTGGACGTGCACCAAACTCTGGTTGATAACCTTTTTTGGCTAAATAATCAATAGCTTGATTTGTAGCATCAAAAGTTATGTTTTGTTTTGCAATCATCTTTTTAACACTGTTTAATTGTAGTTTTACAATCTCTTTAATGTTTTCTTCTGAAAGCGGAGTAAACATAATAATATCATCAATTCTATTTAAAAACTCTGGTCTTACCGATTGTTTTAACAACCCTAATACTTCTGTTTTCGCTAAGTCCATAGTTGTATGGATGTCTCCTTTCATATTATCAAACTTCTCTTGAATAATATGACTTCCCATGTTAGAGGTCATGATGATGATGGTGTTTTTAAAATCTGCAACACGACCTTTATTATCGGTTAATCTACCTTCGTCTAATACTTGTAGTAAGATATTAAAGGTATCAGGATGCGCTTTTTCAATCTCATCTAACAATACAACCGAATACGGTTTTCTCCTAACTGCTTCAGTTAATTGCCCACCTTCATCATAACCAACATATCCAGGAGGTGCTCCAACTAATCTACTTACCGAATGACGTTCTTGGTATTCACTCATGTCAATACGAGTCATAGCATTTTCATCATCAAATAAATATTCAGCAAGTGCTTTTGCTAACTCTGTTTTACCAACTCCTGTGGTTCCTAAGAACAAGAAAGAACCAATAGGTTTGTTGGGGTTTTGTAATCCAGATCTTGAACGACGTACCGCATCAGAAACTGCTTCTATTGCTTCTTCTTGACCAACTACACGTCTGTGGAGTTCATCTTCAAGTTTTAATAATTTCTCGCGTTCTGACTGTAACATTTTAGTAACAGGAACTCCAGTCCATTTAGCAACTACTTCGGCAATATCGTCATAAGTTACCTCTTCTTTAATTAAAGAATTTTCTTGTTGGCTTGCTAAAACTTCTTGTTGTTTGTCAAGTTCTTCTTGCGCATCTTTTATTTTTCCATAACGTAATTCAGCTACTTTACCATAATCGCCATTACGTTCAGCTTTTTCAGCTTCAAGTTTATAGTTTTCAATATCAGTTTTTAAACCTTGAATAGTATCTACTACACTTTTTTCTGATTGCCATTTTGCATTTATTTCATTACGCTCTTCTTTTAAATTGGCTAAATCAGCATTTAACGACTTCAACTTAGGTTCATCATTTTCACGTTTAATTGCTTCAATTTCAATTTCTAATTGCATTACTTTACGATCCAGTACATCTAATTCTTCTGGTTTAGAATTGATTTCCATACGTAACTTTGAAGCAGCTTCATCCATTAAATCTATCGCCTTATCTGGTAGAAAACGATTGGTAATGTAACGTTGTGATAATTCTACCGCTCCAATAATAGCTTCATCTTTAATACGAACCTTGTGATGTGCTTCATATTTATCTTTAATACCACGTAAAATTGAAATAGCACTCTCTGTATCTGGCTCATCTACCATCACTTTTTGAAAACGACGCTCTAACGCTTTGTCTTTTTCAAAATATTTTTGATACTCGTCTAGGGTAGTAGCACCAATAGCTCTTAACTCTCCACGTGCTAAAGCTGGTTTTAAAATGTTAGCAGCATCCATTGCTCCTTGACCACCACCAGCACCTACTAAAGTGTGGATTTCGTCAATGAAAAGAACAATGCTTCCTTCAGATTTAGAAACTTCTTTTACTACCGACTTTAAACGTTCTTCAAATTCACCTTTGTATTTTGCGCCAGCGATTAAAGCTCCCATATCCAAAGAAAAAATTTGTTTATCCTTTAGGTTTTCAGGAACATCCCCACGGATAATACGATGTGCTAATCCTTCTGCAATTGCAGTTTTACCTGTACCAGGTTCACCAACTAAAATAGGATTGTTCTTAGTTCTGCGTGATAAAATTTGTAACAAACGTCTAATTTCTTCATCACGACCAATAACTGGGTCTAATTTCCCGTCTTGTGCTAACTGATTTAAGTTTTTAGCATACTTATTTAAAGAATTATAAGTTTCTTCCGCACTTTGAGAAGTAACACGGTTACCTTTACGTAATTCTTCAATAGAGGCAGTTAAACTCTTTTCAGTAACACCTTGATCTTTTAGAGCTTGAGCTATTTGACTTTTTGATTTGAAAATAGCTAAGATTAAGTGCTCAATAGAAACATAATCATCGTTCATTTTTTTGGCAATGATAGCAGCTTCGTTAAGTGTTTTATTAGCTTCACGAGAAAGCATTAAATCAGCTCCAGTAACTTTAGAAAAACTTTCTAGTTGCTTATCTAAAACTTGTTGTATAACATCAATATTAATGTTAAGTTTCTTTAAAATGAAAGGAAGCACATTTTCATCGACTAAAAATAGAGCTTTAAAAATGTGTTCGTTTTCTATAAGGTTGTTACCATAGCTTTGCGCTAATTGTTGCGCTTGCTGTACGGTTTCTTGTGATTTTATTGTATAATTGTTAAAATTCATATTGTTTATTTTTTTTCTCTGTAAAAGTCAAAATCAATACCATGTTAATTTTTGAATGTAAAAACGACATTTTGTCTCAAAAACATAGATAAATACTGACTTTTTGACTGGTAAAAAATAGAGATAGTTAAAGTTGATATTAAATTAAGAAATATATGGGAATGTTGGATAGTTTTTTGGGAAATAAAAAAATAGATAAATCAGTTAAGGAGTCGTTTCTAAAATGGATTCCATTAATAACTATTGAGCAACTAGAAACAATTAAAAATCAAGCTAAAAATGAACCTGTGGCTATTTTTAAACATTCTACAAGGTGTGGTATTAGTAGTATGGTTATTAAACGTTTTGAAAATAGTTTTGATGAAGATTTGAAAGATTTAAAAGTGTATTATTTAGACTTGTTGAATTATAGAGATATTTCGAATGAAATTGCATCTCAATTTGATGTAGTGCACCAATCTCCTCAATTATTGGTAATTAAAAAAGGAGAGGTAGTAGCACACGCTTCTCATTATGATATTTCTAAAGTAGATTTGAAAAAAATCTAAAAAAACTCTTGATTTTAGTGGGATTTCCTTAAATACCTCGTATTTTTGCATATTTCAAAATTATAGAGATTTGAGTAACGAAACAGCAACTTCACAACCAAAGAAAGGAAAAAATTTATACGATTACCAAAAAGAAGCATTACACAAAATTTTTAAAAGTTTTGAAGATGCTCCAGAGAATTACCATTTGTTATATCAACTTCCAACAGGAGGTGGTAAAACAGTTATTTTCTCTGAAATTACACGTCAATATTTAAAACATCATCAAAAGAAAGTATTGATAATGACTCACCGAATTGAGTTATGTAAGCAAACAGCAAAAGTACTTACAGAGTTTGGCGTTGAAAATAAAATTATTGATAGTAAAGCTAGTTTAGATGACCAAGATCAATACGATTGCTTTGTTGCTATGGTAGAAACATTAAACAATCGTTTAAACGACGATATGTTAGATATTTCTGATGTAGGCTTGGTAATTATTGATGAGGCACACTACAATTCATTTACTAAATTATTCAAGTTTTTTGAAAAATCTTTCATTTTAGGGGTTACTGCTACTCCTTTAAGTTCCAATATCAAACTTCCGATGAAAGATAATTATGATGAGTTGATAGTAGGGGAGAGTATAGGTTCTTTGATAGAAAATGAATACTTAGCAAAAGCAAGTGTCTTTTCTTACAATGTTGGGTTAACTTCTTTAGAAGTAGGAGCTAACGGAGATTATACCGTAAAATCATCTGAAGATTTATATACCAATACAGACATGCTTTCTAAGTTATTACAAGCTTATGAAGAGCGTGCTAAAGGAACTAAAACATTGATTTTTAATAATGGTATTAATACTTCTTTACATGTGTTTGACACGTTTAAAAGAGCAGGGTATCCTATTGCACACTTAGATAATACGAACACTAAGAAAGAACGAGATTTAATATTAAAATGGTTTCATAAAACACCAAACGCAATCATTACTTCCGTAAGTATATTAACCACTGGATTTGATGAACCATCAGTAAAGTCTATCATTTTAAACAGAGCTACAAAATCATTAACTCTATATTATCAAATGATTGGTCGTGGTTCACGTATTTTACCTGGTAAATCTGATTTTAATGTAATTGACCTAGGAAATAACTTTCATCGTTTCGGTCCGTGGGGAGCAGATTTAGATTGGCAAAAAATGTTTAGGGCGCCTAACTTCTATTTAGATAATTTATTGTCTGATGAAGAAATAGAAAGCGATTTTAGGTATGAACTTCCAGCTGATGTAAAAGCAGAGTTTGCTAATTCCGAAGATTTATATTTTGATGTTAAAAAAGTGTATAGAGATACAATACAAGGAGGTGAGTCTTCTAAACGAGTACTTGAAAAATCTATAGAACACCATGCTAAAATGTGTGTTGAAAACAGTGAAGATGTTTTTGATGCTTTAATATTAGCTAAAATGTTAGCAGGAGATATTGATGACAGAATTTATAGATATTCAAAATGTATTTCTAAAAGTACCCATAACTTTATTGATTGGTTACAAGATGATTACCGAAAAAAACTAAACACATATTTACGTAGTAACTTTGATGAAGTGTACGAACAAATTCATGGACATCCACCACCAGAAGAAGAGTAAAATATACATCACTTACTTTTGTAAGTAATAAAAATAAAAAAATCCGATTCACATGAATCGGATTTTTTTATTTTTATTATGGTTTGGATTATTATTTAGCAGGTAAAACTTTACCAGAACACTCTCCAAAACCAATACGAACTTTTTCATTTTTACAGTAACCGCGCATAATAACTGTATCGTTATCATTGATAAATTTACGCTCGCTACCATCGTTCATTTTAATAGGGTTTTGACCTCTCCAAGTTAATTCTAACATCGATCCAAAACTATCTTGTGTTGGTCCAGAAATAGTACCACTTCCCATCATGTCTCCAGCATTTACAGGACATCCATTAACTGTATGATGAGTAAGTTGTTGCACCATTGTCCAGTACATATATTTAAAGTTAGAGTTACATACTACAGTTTCTTCTTTACCTTCTGGTTGAATAGCCATTTGTAAATTGATATCGTAGCTGTCTTTTCCTTCTTTTTTTAAGTAAGGTAATGGTTCAAATACTTGTTTAGGGTTGTCTACTCTAAAAGGCTCTAAAGCATCTAAAGTTACAATCCAAGGAGAAATAGTAGAAGCAAAGTTTTTACCTAAGAAAGGCCCTAAAGGAACGTACTCCCAAGCTTGAATATCACGAGCAGACCAGTCATTAAACAACACCAATCCGAAGATGTATTCTTCAGCTTCTTCAATAGGAATTCTGTCTCCTAAATCGTTCGCAACAGTAGTAATAAACGCCATTTCTAATTCAAAATCTAATAATTTTGAAGGTCCGAAATTAGGTGTAGTTTCACCTTCGTTAGGACGTTGCTGTCCAACAGGACGGTGAATAGGTGTTCCTGATGGTACTATTGAAGAACTTCTTCCGTGATAACCGATAGGAATTTGTAACCAGTTAGGCAATAAAGCGTTTTCAGGATCTCTAAATAAGCTTCCTACATTAGTGGCATGTTCTTTACTTGCGTAAAAATCGGTATAATCTCCTACAGAAACAGGAAGTTGCATTTCAACTTCATCCATTCTAAAGATTATCTTGTCTTTGTGTTCAGCGTTATCTCGTAGCTTACTATTTTTTACATCAAAAATATCAGCGATTCTATTACGAACTAAACGCCAAGTTTTACGTCCGTCAGCAATAAAATCATTTAAGGTATCTTGTAAAAAAATGTCATCTGTTAATGGGATTCCGTTAAAGTATCCTAATTGATGTAAAGCACCTAAATCAATAGCGTAATCACCAATTCTAGTACCAATAGTTATAATATCGTCTTTAGTTAGAAAAACCCCAAAAGGTATGTTTTGAATAGGGAAATCTGAGTCTTCAGCCACAGTTAACCAAGATTTTCTATTCGGATTATTAGCAGTTATTTCCATTTATCGTTTTTGTTATATTTTCATCAAACCTACATATTTTTTTCAATTTACCCCAAAAAGATGAGTAAAAAAAATGTGAAAGTATATTTAGAAACAGTTCTTGTAAAATCTGTAAAAATTGAAGAATAAAATTAGTACTTTTGGCTACTTTATGTAACAACACACAACATGCAAAAAGATCATCAAATATTTGATTTAATTCAAGAAGAAAAAGAACGTCAGCTAAACGGATTAGAGTTGATTGCTTCTGAAAATTTTGTAAGCGACCAAGTAATGGAAGCTCAAGGATCGGTTTTAACAAATAAATATGCTGAAGGATACCCACAAAAGCGTTATTACGGTGGATGTGAGGTAGTAGATATCGTAGAGCAAATTGCTATTGATAGAGCTAAAGAACTTTTCGGTGCTGAGTACGTAAACGTACAGCCACACTCTGGAAGTCAGGCTAACACAGCTGTTTTTGCTGCATGTTTAAAGCCAGGTGATACTATTTTAGGTTTCGATTTATCTCATGGAGGTCACTTAACTCACGGTTCGCCAGTAAACTTTTCTGGTAAATTATACAATCCAGTATTTTACGGAGTAGATAAAGAAACTGGATATATTGATTATAAACATTTAGAGCAACAAGCTAACGAGCATAAGCCTAAATTAATTATTGCAGGTGCTTCTGCGTATTCTCGTGATATAGACTTTAAGAAATTTAGAGAAATTGCTGATAGCGTTGGTGCTATTTTAATGGCTGATATTTCTCACCCAGCAGGATTAATTGCAAAAGGAATTTTATCAGATCCGTTACCACACTGTCATATAGTTACTACTACAACTCATAAAACGTTACGTGGACCTCGTGGTGGTATGATTATGATTGGAAAAGATTTTGAGAATCCATTCGGAGAAAAATTAAAATCAGGAAAATTAAAGAAAATGTCAACTTTGATTAATTCTGCAGTTTTCCCAGGAAATCAAGGGGGACCATTAGAGCACGTTATTGCTGCTAAAGCAGTTGCTTTTGGTGAAGCGTTAACAGATGAGTTCTTAGATTATCAAATCCAAGTAAAAGAAAATGCACAAGCAATGGCGAAAGCATTTGTAGCAAAAGGATATGAGATTATCTCAGGAGGTACAGATAACCACTGTATGTTAATTGATTTACGAAATAAAAACATTACAGGAAAAGCTGCTGAAGAAGCATTAGGTAAAGCTGAAATTACGGTAAACAAAAACATGGTTCCGTTTGATACTGAATCACCATTTGTTACTTCAGGTATTCGTGTAGGTACTGCTGCAGTTACCACTCGTGGTTTAAAAGAAGCAGATATGGAAGTAGTTGTTGACTTGATTGATGAAGCTTTAATGAATGCTGATAACGAAGAGGTATTAGAAGCAGTAGGTGAGAAGGTATACGACTTAATGCACCACAGACGTTTGTTTATTATGTAGAAGGCAATGCCTTCTAATAAGGTATAAATAAAAAGGTCGCTCTAAAATATTTAGAGCGACCTTTTTTTATTCGTCATTGTCTTGAGCTCGTTCAAGAATTTTTTCAGGAAGTGCTTTTTTAGCTTTGGCCCCCATTTTTTTCAGTTTTTCAACACTCGTAATTAAGTTCCCACGACCTTCAACTAATTTATTCATGGCAGCTGAATAATCGGCTTTGGTACCATCTATTTTCTTACCAATATTTACCAAGTCGGTTAGTAAGCCTTGAAACTTATCATATAAAGCACCAGCTTGTCTTGCAATTTCTAACGCGTTACGTTGTTGTTTTTCATTATTCCACATGGTATCAATAGTACGTAATGTAGCTAATAAAGTAGTAGGGGTAACGATAACTATATTTCTTTCAAATGCTTTATTATAAAGGGTGTTGTCTTCGTTTAAAGCTACTGCAAAAGCAGGTTCAATTGGTACAAAAAGCAGTACAAAATCAGGAGATTCTATTTTGTAGATATCTTCATATTTCTTTTCTGATAGTTGCTCTACATGACGTTTTAATGAGTTTACATGTTCCTTTAAAAAACGTTCTTTTTCTAGATCATCTTCAGTATTTATAAATTGCTCATATGCAGTTAGTGATACTTTTGAATCGACAATCATTTTTTTGTTGTCGGGTAAGTGAATGACCACATCGGGCATAATACGTTTACCTTCTTCATTCGTAAAAGATTGTTGTACAAAATACTCACGATCTTTTTCTAAGCCTGACTTTTCTAACACACGCTCTAAAACCAATTCTCCCCAGTTTCCTTGAGTTTTACTATCACCTTTTAGGGCTTTAGTTAAGTTGATGGTTTCTTTACTCATCTGAGCATTTAGTTCTTTTAAACCTAACAATTGCTCTTTTAAAGCAGAGTGCATTGAAATACTCTCTTTTTGAGTATCCTCAACCTTCTTTTCAAAAGTTTGTATTTTTTCTTGAAGCGGAATTAAAATATCCTTTATATTTTTCTTGTTCTGTTCCGTAAACTTATTCGATTTCTCGTCTAAAATTTTATTAGCTAAATTTTCAAACTCTTTGGTGAATTTTTCCTGTAAGTTTTCTACTTCCTCTTTATTTTCGTTTAGTTTTAATTGTAGGTTTTTTAGCTCTTCATTTTTTCTAGCCAATTCAATAGAAGAAAAATCCTTTTCACGACGTAATTCATTACTTTCTTTCGTTTTTTCGTCTAAACGTTTTAAAAAATCTTCTTTTTGCTGAGAAAAAAACTGTTCTTTTTCTCTTTTTTGAGCCTCAAAACTGGTTTGATTGTTTTGTAACGAAGCAATTTCTTTTTCTAAATCGGTAGTTTGTTGTTTAAACTTTAATTTAGAGAGTAGGTTTCCAATAATAAATCCAATAACAAGGGTACTAATAGCAATTAAAATAAGTAAAAGAGTGGTATTCATCAGGATATTTAAAAGTTTATTGAATGAACAAATATAGGACAAGATAGGTTAAAATTATTTGATTTTTATAAGGAAAACCGTATCATTGACCCTTATAACTGTTAGAATGATATCTAAATTTATATTTCACAAAGTTTTAGGCTGGAAGTTGGTAGGAGATTTTCCCAGAGATTTAAAAAAGTATGTGGTTATTGGAGCACCGCATACGAGTTGGAAAGATTTTCCTATAGCTATTTTAGCAAGAAACACTTATGGTGTTAAAATCAATTTTATAGGTAAGGCTTCGTTATTCAAACCTCCATTCGGATTTATTTTTAGAGCCCTAGGAGGTTCTCCTGTTGATAGAAGTAAGAGTACAAACAAGGTAGAAGC
This sequence comes from Tenacibaculum sp. 47A_GOM-205m, assembly GCF_000518405.1. Lineage (NCBI taxonomy): Bacteria > Pseudomonadati > Bacteroidota > Flavobacteriia > Flavobacteriales > Flavobacteriaceae > Tenacibaculum > Tenacibaculum sp. 47A_GOM-205m. The sequence goes on from NZ_JADN01000007.1 coordinate 175,661, forward strand.
TATTGTAAATTTATTTAATCAGCATGATGAATTTCGCTTAGCGTTATCTCCTGAAGGAACTCGAGCGAAAATAACAGAATGGAAAACAGGGTTTTATTATATAGCTAAAGGAGCTAATGTACCAGTAGTAATGTTTGCTTTCGATTTTGAAAACAAACAAATTATAGTAGCACCACCGTATTATTTAACAGATAATATGAATGAGGATATGAATCATATCTATGATTTTTACAGAGATATAAAAGGTGCAAAACCAGAATTGTTTTACGTGCCTCCAAAGCAAAAATGATATTAGGATAATTAATATTTAAAGGTCAGAAGTTAATTTCTGACCTTTTTTACATTATAAATAAACTTTTTAGAGTAATTATTGACCTTTTAGGAGTAGTACTTATCAAATTAAGAAACTTATTATTGCATAGTATAAAGTTATAGTAGAATAATAAATGAAGTCTCCCCCGGAAAGTTCATTTATAGTAAAGGAGGTTTGTTTTGAGAACCTCCTTTATTTTTTTAATTTCTAAATAGTTAAAATAACTTCTTCTCTTGAAAAACTCATTAGATTTGAGTATCTTGTATAGGTTTTAAAATCAGTATAATATGAAAAGGTATAGCATTTTAGTAGGAGTAATTTTTATACTGTTTAGTTGCGCCTCTTCAAGAAAAGCAACTCAAGCAGAAATAGATAATTTAAAAGTTCTTATTGAAAGTAAAACTTTTGAGATAGAATCTGAATGGGCAGAACCTCAAGCTACGTTTGCGATGACACAAATAGCTAATGCGGGTATGTTACCTAGCGGAAGTAGCGCTGGAAATATAAATTTAATAGGAAATGCTAATTTCTTTAAAATGAAAAAAGATACTGTTTCAGCGTATTTACCCTATTATGGAGAACGTCAATCAGGTGGATCTTACGGAGGTACAGACATTGGAATTGTGTTCGAAGGTGTACCTAAAAATTTAACTATTAACAAAGCAAAAGAGAATAGTTATAGAATTAATTTCCAAATAAACGATAAAAATAACACTACCGAAAATTACAATGTAATCGTTAGAATATATCCTAGTTTATCTACTTCTATTTACGTTATGAGTAATCAGAAAAGATCTATAAATTATCGTGGTAGGATAGTTAACAAAACTCCAAAAGAATAAACAAAGTTGTGTAAATATTCTTGATAGTATATCTTAGATGTATGAAGTTACCCAACTTAAAAAAACATTTTATTGAAAAGGGAGGATTATCTGAACAAGATTATGCTTTAATAGAACCACTTATTCAAACAAAAAAGGTTTCTAAAAATGACTTCTTATTAAAGCAAGGAGCAATTTGTTCACATTTCTTTTTTGTAGAACAAGGTTTGTTACGCATGTATGCGCTAAATGAAGAGGGTAAAGAAAATATTTTGCAATTTGCTACAGAAGGATGGATTGTAAGTGACAGAGGAAGTGTCTTTTTTCAAGAACCTTCTACCTATTATATAGATGCAGTAGAAGATACTTTAGTTGTAATGTTCGACGAGCACTTTATAAATGAAGTATCGAAAATAAATACTGATTTTAGAGAAAAAAACGAGCAGTTATTACAAAATCATATTCGACATTTATATAAGCGCATAAGTCAGTTATTGGGAGTGTCAGCAAAAAGTCGCTACTTAGATTTTGTGAGTATGTATCCTGATATTATGCTTCGTGTTCCCCAATGGATGATTGCTTCGTATTTAGGTATAACACCAGAAAGTTTGAGTCGTGTTCGTAAAGCTCTTGCAGAAGAAAACTTCAAACCATATAAATAACACTTCTTACCATAGGTCAATGCATATCCTTTTTTGTTGCTGTAATTTTACAGTAAAATAAAAGGATTTATTATGAGACATTTAAAAACATTAGTTGTAACAAAAAATACAACAATGCCTAAAATTTTAAACTGGCAAGTTTCAACTGTTAGTAATGTCGAAACAGCCATTGAAAAATTATATCAACAATCATATAGTGTATTAGCTATCTCAGAAGGTATAAATGAAATAGATAGAAATAAATTAAAGAAGATAATTACAGTACTATTTCCTGAAGCGATTGTAGTGGTTTATAAGAATGAAACTACACTTTCAGAAAATGTAAAAAAAGCTTATTGGTCAAAAAATAAACCAGGAGCACAACGTAATTATTTAGATAATTCATTTGAAATAAAGCTAGCCTATAGTTTAAATTAATAAAAAGGATAGAAGGATGAAAACAAGAAATATAGAAAGAGTAGTAAAACCAGGAACTCCACATTTTGTAGGAGACGGATTTAGAGTACATAATTTTATTCCAGGAAGTTCAAGTATGCAACGAATGGATCCGTTTATTATGTTAGATTATAACTCTAAGTATAACTTTCCACCTACAGATAAACCTAAAGGTGTGGGAGTACATCCTCATAGAGGTTTTGAAACCGTAACTATTGCCTATAAAGGACGTGTTGAGCATGGAGATAGTGCAGGAGGTGGAGGAATTATTGGTGAAGGAGACGTACAATGGATGACAGCTGCTTCAGGAGTTTTACACAAAGAGTTTCACGAAACTGAATGGAGCAAAAAAGGAGGAGAGTTTCAAATGGTACAATTGTGGGTAAATCTTCCTGCAAAGGATAAAATGAGTCCGCCAAAATATCAAGCAATTGAAAATGCTAAAATGGCTAAAGTTCAGTTACCAAATAATGAAGGAGAAATAGAGGTAATTGCAGGAGAATATAAAGGAAATAAGGGGCCTGCATCTACATTTTCGCCCGTTAATATGTTTAATGTACGATTGAAAAAAGGAGCGAAAACTCAATTGACATTTCTTGAGCATTATACTACTTCAATTTTAGCTATAGAAGGTAGTGTAAAGATAAATGAAGCGGAAAATGTTTTACAAGATCACTTTGCTTTATTAGCAAATGATGGAGATACATTTACACTCGAGGCTCTGGAGGATACAGTAGTTTTAGTATTAAGTGGAGAACCACTAAATGAACCTATTGCTGCTTATGGTCCGTTTGTAATGAATACTCAAGAGGAGTTAGTAGAAGCATTTAAGGACTTCAATACAGGAAAGTTTGGATATTTAGAAGATTAACTCTAACTTTAAAAAGCAACTCAAAATCAATGAGTTGCTTTTTTTATCAAAAAATAAAAGAGGTCTACTAAGAAATTTTAATCGATCTTTAAAAAACTATTTATAAAAATGAAAGAAGAATTTCTAAACATACCACTTGTAAAAAACGAAAAAGAACATCGTTTTGAGATAGTAGTAGAAGGAAGCATTGCTTTTATAGATTATAAAGAAACACATAACCAAATAGCTTTGATACATACAGAAGTACCAAAAGAAATAGGAGGTAAAGGTGTTGCTGCAGTTTTGGTAGAAAAAACGTTGAATTATCTTGAAAAACACCATAATTCAGTGTTGCCATTTTGCCCTTATGTATTCGCTTATATAAAAAAACATCCTGAATGGAAGCGTATCGTAGATAAAAGCTTTAAAGGTTATGATAAATTATAAATTATGTCGAACACTAAGTTAATTATTGAAGAACGAGCGGCAAATATTGGAAGCTTTTTAGTAGGCCGTTTATTACCTTTTCGCCAGAAACGTATGGTAGGGCCTTTTATTTTTATTGATCATATGGGGCCTGTGTGTTTGAGTGATCAAGATAATTTAGATGTAGCTATGCATCCTCACATAGGTTTATCTACACTTACTTTCCTGTTTGAAGGAGCGATTGTACATCGCGACAGTTTAGGAACAGAAATAGAAATTACTCCAGGGGCAGTGAATTGGATGACTGCCGGTAAAGGAGTGGTTCACACGGAAAGAACACCAGATCGTTTGCGACATTCTCAAAAACAACTTCATGGATTGCAAATATGGGTAGCATTGCCAAAAGAAGAGGAACAATGCGAACCAACATTTGCACATTTTGAGGCCGATGAAATACCAAGTTGGAATGAAGACGGAGTAGAATTTAAACTTATCGCAGGAAAAGCCTTTGGAAAGCAATCACCTGTTCCAGTTTATAGTCCATTGTATTTTATTGAAATTAAATCTGAAATAACGAAAACGGTTACTATAGGAGAACATTTGTTTGGAGAAAGTGCATTGTATATTTTGGAAGGAAGCATTACCAGTGATAAAAACACTTATAAAGAGAAACAATTATTGGTAGCGAATGATAGTACCTTATGTTCTTTTGAAATTAAAGCAAATTCTACTATTTATATTTTTGGAGGAGATGCTTTTTCAGAAGAACGTTTTATAGAGTGGAATTTTGTAGCCTCAGATAAAAAATTGATAGAAAGAGCAAAAGAAGACTGGAAAAACAACAGGTTTCCAACAGTACCAAACGAAACTATTAAAATTCCATTACCAGAACCATCACGTTTTGGAGGATAAAAAATCAACAAAAAATCAAACAATATGAAAACAGGTAGATTAGAAGCTTTTAGCGATGGTGTTTTAGCTATAGTAATTACCATTATGGTGTTAGAAATGAAAGCACCAGAAGACACTACATTGCAAGGGTTGTTAGCTGTAACACCTGTGTTTATTAGTTATTTGTTAAGTTTTATTTATTTAGGTATTTATTGGAATAATCACCATCATTTAATGCAAGTAACTCAAAAAGTAAATGGAAAAATACTTTGGGCTAATTTACATTTATTGTTTTGGTTGTCTCTTATACCTTTTGTTACAAGCTGGGTAGGAGAACACGGACATTATTATGAAGCATTGCCTATTGCAGTGTATGGATTTGTTTTGTTAATGAGTGCTATAGCCTATTTTATACTTGAAAAAGTATTAATTACATACCATGGTGATAATTATGCGCTGTCTAAGTTATGTACCAATGGTACAAAAGAATATACTTCTTTATGTATATATCTTTTAGCTGTTCCGTTAGCTTATATAAATACTTGGATTTCTATTGGGCTTTATATTATAGTAGCTTTTATCTGGTTAATGCCCGATCGTAAATTAGAGGAATTAATGAGTGAAATAGAAGAACATTAAAATATAAGGTTATACCATACAAAAAGTAAGGATTTTTTTGAATACGTATTTTATAATAAAACTATTTTGGTTTCTTTATTAACTAACTTTAAAACAAGTATTATGAAAAAATCAATTTTAGATTTAACAGGCTCACAAGAATTAACAAAAATTACTTTGCAAAAAATTAAAGGAGGAATTAGAATACCTGTTCCTACTGAATGTGGAGGAGATGGTTCTTATATCTATCAAAATGGAGTAAAAGTTTGTTGTTACAGACCTGCTACTGATGATTACATCTGTTAATCTGTAAAATTTTATATAAAGTAGATATTTCAATATCTACTTTTTTTTAGTTGGTAATACTTCCTCTGGAAAAGGAAATAGTATGGTTGAGTTTTTCTCTGCTGCTATATTTGATAATGTTTGATATAAACGTAGTTTAATAGCCGAAGGAGACTGGTCTATAAGTTTACCCGCTTCTAAAAGTTTAGACGCAGCCTGTTCTTCCGCTAAGGCAAGAATAATACGCGCTCTCCTAGAACGTTCTGCTTCAGCTTGATTTGCCATCATACGGCGCATGTTTTCAGGTAATTGAATATCTTTTATTTTAACATCGTTTATTTCAATACCCCATTCTTTGGTTTCCAATTCAACAATCTCCTTAATGTTTTTTCCCATTTCTTCTCGCTTAGAAAGTATGGTGTCTAGTTCAACTTTACCACAAACATCTCTAAGTGCTGCTTGTGCTAATTGAGTAATGGCAAATTTATATTCTTCTACTTCTAAAACTGCACGTTCAGGATCGTTAATTTTAAAGAAAACAACGCCATCAATACTACAAGGTACGTTATCTTCAGTCATTACTTCCTGAGAATCTATATTAAAAGTAATCACTCGAATATCAACTATTTGAATGGTTTCAATAAATGGGATAATCCATCTAAATCCAGGATTTAAAGTTTTAATGTATTTACCAAACCTAAATTTGATAGCTCTTTTATATTCAAAAATTATACGGATTCCGGCAAGGAAGATTATGGCTAAAATGCCAAAAAGTATTGTAAATCTATTCATGACTCTTGGATATTTATTTTAATAATAAAGCTAATGAAACCAAGAGAGGTAGGTTTAGGTTGGTCTTTAATAATTGCATTAGTGAAAACACAATGAGTACTTCCTTATAAATTTACGAATTTTTAAGAAAGGATAAAGAAATAAAAGAAAAAAGATTGAATAGAGAAGAAGCAAGGTTTTTAGAAAAAAAACACAAACATTTTTATTAATTGAAGTTTCTTAGATTTCATATGTTTGATAATTATAAAAAAAAAGACATTATAAAACTTTTGAAATTCATGTGTTTAAACTTTATTTTACATAATATTAAGTAGTCTTAATGCAAAGAAGTCGATTTTCAAATATTTAAGTATTTTCTAGGTATTGTAATGAAAATGAATTTACATTGTTTATAAAATCTTAATCAGTGAGAATCACGTATTGTAAATTTTAATGACCCAAGTACTGAATATTAAAAAGAATTACAGCAGTTTCTGGATATTTTACATAGTATAGAATTATAGCTTACGAATGAATGTGGAATAAATATATAATCGTAAATTGGTTTTTACATAATTGTTGCCCATATAGACCTAAATACGCTATATGGGCAATTATGTTAAATACACAGTATTCGCCATTTTACTCAATATAGTATATTTGCACTATAATTAATATTTTGCACTATAATTAATATTATGTTAAATAGGTGTTTTGAAAATACTCCTCTATCTATTATTTGTCTATTAATTGTTCCTCACTTGTCTATTAAGAATAAATGCTTTCAATTAAGCATACCACTATTTTTGTAATAGAACTCCTCACATAAATGAATTAACCAAAAATTAAATATTATGAGGAAAACACAATTAAGTATTAACAAAATAAAATTTATAAAAGTAATTTTCATTATAGTTACTTTAAGTTTTATAGCTGCATGTACAACTGACAGTACAATTGAAAATTTTCAAGAAACTGAAAACTTTGCATCAAAAAAATCAAGTTCTAATAAAATAGATATATGTCATTATGATGTAGAAACTGATTCCTGTAAAATTTTAAATGTGAATGTAAACTCTTGGGAAGAACATTCTACACATGGCGATGTTCGATTAGATGATCAAGATAAAGACGGAACTGTACCAAACAATGAATGCAATTATGGAGTTATGGGAGATTGTGACGATATGAACCCTGCTGTAAGTCCCCTACTTTCCGAAATTTTATATAATGGTATAGATGATGATTGCAATCCGTTAACACCTGATACGGTAGATGCTGATAACGACGGTGTTACTTCAGACCTTGATTGTGATGATAATGACCCAAATAGATTCCCAGGAAACCCTGAGATACCAAATAATGGTATAGATGATGACTGTAACCAAGCTACACCTGATACTGTTATTTATCCAGATGCAGATGCTGATGGCTATACTGCTGATGTTGATTGTAATGATTTTGATTTTACAATATATCCAGGAGCACCAGAAATATGTGGGGATAACATTGACCAAAACTGTGATGGATATGATAAAGATTGTTCTGGTGGCGGTCCAATAGTTATAAAATAAGCGCTTTACTTAATAATTACAACCAATATAAAAGTATATAAAAATACTCCATAATTTGGAGTATTTTTATATATAACTCTAAAAAAAACAAAAGAGGTGATAATTTTTTAACAAAAAAAGTAGGGTATTTTTGACGAAGTCTGTTATATGTTATATAAGATGTATTTATAATATTAGACGCTGTTAAGGAAGAAAGACCCTTCAACTTTTTAATTTTTTTGTTTCACTACAATTTATTCCTTGCAGCGTCAAATTATTTAGACTTTGAAAGTCGTGATATTGTTTGTTTAAAGGCTGTATTTTAACAGCCTTTTTTTATAAATTTTAACCTCTAACCAAAACAAAGGCACTACTTTTGCCCAATGCAAGAAAATAATCAATCAAAGTTAGAGTTCATTGCTCTAATGGCGTCACTAATGTCGCTTGTAGCACTTTCAATAGATGCCTTACTTCCTGCTTTAGAACACATAGGTATTAGTATTAATGTTCAAGAATCTTCTAACGATAGTCAGTTATTAGTAACAATGATTTTTTTAGGATTAGGGTTTGGGCAGTTAATTTCAGGACCAATTTCTGATGCCTTAGGAAGAAAACCAATTATTTATGGAGGTTTTTTGCTTTTTGTAATAGCTAGCTTTATTTGTGTTAGCTCAACAAGCTTAGAAATGATGGTTGTAGGAAGAATTTTACAAGGAATAGGTCTTTCTGCGCCAAGAACTATAAGTATAGCTATGGTTCGAGACAGTTTTAGTGGTAATTATATGGCTAAAATTATGTCATTCATTGTAGTCATATTTATTTTAGTTCCTGTAGTGGCTCCTGCTCTAGGAAAAATTATGCTCGATGCTTACGGATGGAAATCTATTTTTTATAGTCAGTTAATTTTTGGAGTTTTAGTAATGTTTTGGTTATGGAAACGTCAACCAGAAACGTTAAAAGAAGAAAATAGAATTAAGTTTTCTTTTGGTTTGTTTTATGACGGTTTAAAAGAGTTTATAAAATACAAACAAGCAACTGTTTTTACTTTGGTTTCAGGTTTTATAACTGGGTCTTTTATGGTTTATTTAAGTGCTTCTCAACAAATTTTTCAAGAGCAGTATTTATTAGTCGATGAGTTTCCGTTCATTTTTGCTGGATTGGCAATTTCTGTTGGGTTTGCTACTTTTTTAAATGGTTCATTTGTAATGAAATTCGGAATGCATAAATTGGTATCATTCTTTTTAATTGTATTTACCTTAGTTCCTTTAATTTATGTAACATTATTTTACCAAAAAGAGAATCCAAGCATAACAATTTTATTGGTGTTCTTTGCGTTACAATTTTTTTCTATCGGATTTTTATTCGGAAACTTACGTGCTTTAGCAATGCAACCTGTAGGTCATATTGCTGGAATTGGAGCAGCTATTAACGGATTTGTATCAACGATTATGGCAGTGCCAATTGCAACTGTTATTGGCAGATTTGTTAGTACAACTACTCTCCCACTTTTTATCGGATTTTTTATTTGTGGAGCTTTATCTTTAGCGCTTGTAAACCTAACAAAACTTAAACAGGTAAATTAATATTATGAATGTACCAATTCTTTTTGAAGACGATTATATAGTATGTGCATCAAAACCTAATAATGTAGTTGTACACCATGCGCATCACTCTAGAAATGTAGCAGATGAAGCTTCATTATTACAGCTATTACAAGAGCAATGTGGTGAAAAAATGTACCCTATACATCGTCTTGATAGAAAAACCTCAGGAATCATATTGTTGGCTAAAAAAAGTGAGTATGTTGCTAAATTTCAAGAGTTGTTTATGAATAACCAAATTCAAAAAACATACTACGGAATTGTAAGAGGACATGCTCCTGAAACAAAAATTATCGATTCTCCTGTAAAAGGAAGAGATGCTAATGTACATAAAGAAGCAGAAACATATTTAGCTACAGAAAAAACGGTTACCATTAACATTCCTGTAAAACCGTATGATACTTCAAGATATAGTTTGGTAAAATTAACGCCTAAAACTGGTAGATTACATCAGTTGCGTATTCATATGAACAAAATTAGTCACCCGTTAATTGGTGATCCTAAATACGGAGATAAAAATCACAATATGATGTTTCTAGAAAACTTTAATTGTGAAAATTTGTTTTTGCATGCGCATTCGTTAGAGTTTATACACCCTTATTCGAATAAAAAACTAGAAGTCATAGCTGATTTCCCTCAAGATTGGAATACTGTTTTTGAAAAGTTTGGATGGTAATAAATAAAACAACAAAAAGGGTTACGAATTTCGTAACCCTTTTTGATAAAATATGATGATAGAATTATATATCTTGGAAAATAGCGTGCATTAAACGCTTTTTATCATTGATACTTTCTTCAAGAGCAATCATAGTTTCAGTTCTATTTACTCCGTGAATATCGTCTATCTTATAAATAATATCTTTAGCGTCTGCAGTATTTTTAGCGCGAACTTTACAGAAAATATTATACTTTCCTGCTGTTACATAAGCAACTGTAACGTTAGATATTAAACGTAAATTGTCTAGTACATGTTGAGTCATAGATGTTTTATCTAAAAAAACTCCTACATGAGCAATAAACGAGTATCCCATTTTTTCATAGTTCAAGGTTAATGTTGACCCTTGAATAATACCTTCGTCTTCCATTTTTTTTACACGCACGTGAATAGTACCGGCAGATACTAATAACTTCTTTGCAATGTCTGTAAAAGGTGTACGGGCGTTTTCAATTAAAATGTCTAAAATTTGATGATCGATCTCATCTAGTATGAACTTCTTCATTTTTTTGTTTTCTTCAAGTAATATTGCTAAAATATAGTTTTTTTGTAAAAAATGTAAGTTTTGTTTAAGGAAATATAAATTTTTAACTATTTTTTATGAATTCTTTATGAGCTAAATATGAAGATAAATTTCCTTCTTTTTCTTTCGTTAAAACCAGTGCAAATTTACCATTTTCTATAGTTTCTACATACTGAAAAGCAACATCTTTTTCATTATTTTTTGAGCGATAAATAATGTCGTAGAAGTTCTTGATATTGTTTGGAATAGCTAAATAATCTTGATAAGAGGTGAAGTCATTGTTTATTGAAATATGATAAATTCCTTGTAATAATGCATAAAAATTATACTTTCTTACCTCTTCCCTATCATAATCATCAGAAAAATGCCCTGCTTCAATTAAGATAGTATTATGTCCCATTTTTTGAAAATTATCTCCTGTAGCGGTTGGATAAAATTCATCTGTATAACGACCAATATGATCAGGTATAATTTCTTGTAACAATTTATTCATTGCTACAATAACATTCATAGTCTCTTTTCTACCTTCTGTAATTTTTCTAGATTCTTCTTCTGATGGAGCTAAAAATGATATGGTAGCAGTATTCGTAGTACCTTCAACTCCAAAAATAGTTCTTTGGTCGTGTAAATTAAAGCAAAACTGCGGATTTACCTCTTCTAAAATTTTACGTAATAACTTACTTTCTTTAGCTTGTAATTCAACAGCATCTCTATTTAAATCGATATTATTAGCATTAACACGTGTATAGGCTTGTGCTCCATCAGGATTTAGCATGGGAACAATGGTAATACTACAATTAGTCACAATTGCTTGAGTAATTTTATGATTAGGAAAACGTTGAATAAAGTTTAAAAAATCGAAAACAGCTTTAGTTCCTGTACTTTCATTACCATGCATTTGGCTCCAAATAAGAATTCTTTTCTCTCCTGTTCCAAATTTTAATTGGTAAATAGCTCTCTCCTGCTCTGATTCACCAATTATTTTTGTTTCTATTTTAGAATTTTGTAATTCAAAATATAAAGGCTCTATATCTGTCAGTGTAATCCACCTTCCAGATATAGAGTCTTCTTTGATTTTTAAATAGTTTTCTTCTAAAAAAGAGCTACTAATGTGTATCATATTATAACGAAAACCAATCAGCTACTAGCTGTTTTTCAATAGGTTCAACTGTTTTGTGTACATAATCATTTTTGGTCATGTCATATTCATAATCTTTTGACCATTCTGCTATATTTTCAGCTAACGATTTTAACGAATCACAAATAAATTGTACTTCTTCATTTGTAATAGTTGGATGAACTGATAAGCGTACCCAACCTGGTTTTTCTGTACTGCAGCCTCCTAAAATTTGTCCTTTTATTTCATTTGATCTTGTTTGATCTACATTTAATAAAAAGTGTCCGTATGTTCCAGCACATGAGCAACCTCCTCTGGTTTGAATACCGAAACGATCGTTTAATAATTTAACAACTAAATTAAAATGGTATTTTTCAAAATAAAAAGAAAATATACTTAGGCGATCTTTATGGTTAGGAGCTAAAATTTGAACTCCCTCTAAATTTTCTAAGCAATTAAAAATGATTGGATTAATTTCATCCTCACGTTCTTTAATTTTATCAGTACCCATTTGATCTTTTACTTGAATACACAATGCTATTTTTATGGTTTGTAAAAAAGCAGGAGTACCCCCATCTTCACGAGTTTCAACATCATCAAAATAATCATGTTGACCCCATGGATTTGTATAACTAACAGTTCCTCCACCTGGGTTGTCAGGAACCATGTTTTTATATAATTTTTTATTGAAAATTAATACTCCAGAACTACCAGGACCTCCTAAAAACTTGTGTGGAGAAAAGAAAATAGCATCTAAATACTCATCTTCATTTTCTGGATGCATATCAATATCAACGTAAGGTGCAGAACAAGCAAAATCTACAAAGCATAACCCACCATATCTATGAATTAAAGAAGCCACTTTATGATAATCTGTTTTTATACCTGTTACATTAGACCCTGCTACTATTGAAGCTATTTTTATTGGTCTATCTAAGTATTTTTTTATGGTTTCTTCAAACTTATCTAAGCATACTAGACCTTCTTCATTACAAGGAACAACTACAACATCTGCAATAGTCTCAATCCAAGAAGTTTGATTCGAATGGTGCTCCATATGACTAACAAAAACAATAGGTCGCTTTTCATCAGGAACTTGTGTGTTTTCTTTAAGATTTTCAGATACTTTGAGTCCTAAAATACGTTGGAATTTATTTACAACTCCCGTCATACCAGAACCTTCAGTAATTAACACATCATCAGCAGAAGCATTTACATGACGTTTTATAATATTACGAGCTTCGTGATATGCAAGTGTCATAGCTGCCCCTGATGTAGAAGTTTCTGTATGTGTATTTGCTACGAAAGGACCGAATTTATACAAAAGTTGCTCTTCGATAGGTCTGTATAATCTACCACTAGCAGTCCAATCAGTGTATACCATTTTCTTTTCACCATAAGGAGTTTGAAAAGTTTGGTCTATTCCTACAATATTTCTTCTGAACTTATCAAAATACTGTTCTAAATCCATAATTATAATCTGTGTTGTTTGTTGAGTGATAAAATTACTAGTATGCTACTAGGTAGCCTAAAATAATTATAATATTAACGTATTTATAACATTTTGTTAGAGACTCGAAATTATGCTATAATTTCTTTTATTTCAGTGATAAATCTTTCCGCTAAAGTATCTGCTTTCTCTTGACTTGTACTTTCTGTGTAAATTCTGATGATTGGTTCAGTATTAGATTTACGTAAGTGTACCCATTCATCAGCAAAATCAATTTTTACACCATCAATTGTGTTTACATCTTCGTTTTTATAGTTACTTGCCATGGTTTCTAAAATCTTGTCAACATCAATTTGTGGTGTTAACTGGATCTTATTTTTACTCATAAAGTAGCTAGGATAAGAATCTCTTAGTTCTTTACAAGACATTTTTTTATGGGCTAAATGTGATAAGAATAGTGCAACCCCAACTAGAGAATCACGTCCATAGTGAGATTCTGGATAGATAATTCCTCCGTTACCTTCTCCTCCAATTACAGTGTTGGTATCTTTCATCATTTGAACTACGTTCACCTCTCCTACTGCACTTGCTGTATAAGTTCCTCCGTGCTTTTCAGTAACATCACGTAACGCTCTTGAAGATGATAAGTTAGAAACAGTATTACCACCACCTAATTGACCTAAAACATAATCAGCACAAGCAACTAAAGTATATTCTTCTCCAAACATAGAACCATCTTCAGAAATTAATGCTAAACGATCTACATCTGGATCGACAACAATACCCAAATCAGCTTTTTTCTTTACAACTAATTCAGAAATATCTGTTAAGTGTTCTTTTAAAGGTTCTGGATTGTGAGGGAAATGTCCGTTAGGTTCACAATATAACTCAATACATTTTACACCTAACTCCTCTAGTAAAGCAGGAATAGCAATTCCTCCAGTAGAGTTAACACCATCAACTACTACTTTAAATTTTGCTTTTTTAATAGCTTTTGTATCAACTAAATTAAGCTTTAAAACTTCTTTGATATGTTTCTTAATGTAATTTTTCTTTTTTCTGTACGAACCTAAATCGTCTACTTCAGCAAACTCAATAGTTGCATCGTTTTCAGCAATTTTTAAAATTTCCGCTCCGTCTTCCCCATTTAAAAATTCTCCCTTTTCATTTAAAAGCTTAAGTGCATTCCATTGCTTTGGATTGTGAGAGGCTGTTAAAATAATACCTCCATCAGCTTTTTCTAAAGGAACTGCTACTTCTACCGTAGGTGTAGTTGATAAGCCGAGATCGATTACGTCAATTCCTAATCCAACTAAAGTATTGGCTACTAAATTGCTTATCATTTTACCCGAAATACGGGCATCTCTTCCTATAATGATTGTTATTTTTTCTTTTTCAGCGTTTTTCTTTTTAATAAATGTTCCGTAAGATGCTGCAAACTTTACTGCATCAATCGGAGTTAAATTATCACCTGTATTTCCGCCTATGGTACCTCTAATACCTGATATAGATTTAATAAGTGTCATATTCATTTTTATTAGATAACAAATATAAAGTTATTTAAGAAAAGAGCCTTAAAACTAAGAAGCTTTAACTGGTAACATTTGTTATATGAAAAAATAAAAAAACCGTTAAACTTTACAGCTTAACGGTTTATCATTTTTAAGAAGTAGGTTGGATTATTTTCCTTCCATTTTCTTCTTTAATTCAGCTAATCCACCGATGTCTCCTAAAGTAGTTTTTTCTACTTCTTGAGCTTTAGCAGCAGCAGCTTTAATGTTCTTTTGTTCTTCTTCTCTAAAGATAGAAGTATGAGAAACAACGATTCTACGGTACTCTTTACTGAATTCAGTTACTTGGAATTGAGCAACATCACCTTTAGCTAATTTACTACCGTCTTCTTTTTCTAAGAAACGAGTTGGAGCGAAAGCTTCAATTCCGTCAGCAAATACTACAGTTGCACCTTTATCATTTTTCTCTTTGATAGTACCTTCGTGCATAGATCCGATAGCATAAGTAGCTTCATGAGCATCCCAAGGGTTATCTTGAGTTTGCTTGTGACCTAAGTTTAACTTACGGTTTTCTACGTCTAATTCTAATACTTGTACTTCTAATTTATCACCTACAGTTACGAAATCTGATGGGTGCTTAATTTTCTTAGTCCAAGATAAATCAGAGATATATACTAATCCGTCGATACCTTCTTCTAACTCTACGAATACACCAAAGTTAGTGTAGTTACGTACAGTACCAGTATGTGTAGAACCTACAGGATACTTAGTAGTAATATCAGTCCAAGGATCTGGGTGTAATTGCTTCATACCTAAAGACATTTTACGCTCTTCGCGGTCTAATGTTAAGATTTGAGCTTCTACTTCATCACCAACTTTTACGAAATCTTGCGCAGAACGTAAGTGAGTTGACCATGACATTTCAGAAACGTGGATTAATCCTTCTACTCCTTCTTCAACCTCTACAAATGCACCATAATCAGCTAAAACAACTACTTTACCTTTTACTTTATCACCAACTTTTAAGTCAGAGTTTAAAGCTTCCCATGGGTGAGCAGATAATTGTTTTAATCCTAATTGAATTCTAGACTTGTTATCATCAAAGTCTAAGATTACAACGTTTAATTTTTGATCTAATTCAACAACTTCATTCGGGTGGTTGATACGAGACCAAGATAAATCAGTAATGTGAATTAATCCGTCAACACCTCCTAAGTCAACAAATACACCGTAAGAAGTTACGTTTTTAACAACTCCTTCTAATACTTGTCCTTTTTCTAATTGACCGATAATTTCACGTTTTTGATCTTCTAAATCAGCTTCGATTAACGCTTTGTGAGATACTACTACGTTCTTAAATTCGTGGTTGATTTTAACAACTTTGAATTCCATAGTTTTTTCTACGTATTGATCGTAGTCACGGATAGGCTTCACATCGATTTGAGAACCTGGTAAGAAAGCTTCAATACCAAATACATCAACGATCATACCTCCACGAGTTCTACACTTAACAAAACCGTTAACGATTTCACCAGTTTCGTGTGCGTTGTTAACACGATCCCAAGCTTTGATTACACGTGCTTTTTTGTGAGATAATACTAATTGACCAGATGAATCTTCTCTTTTGTCAACTAATACTTCTACTTTGTCACCCACTGCTAAATTTGGGTTATAACGGAACTCGTTTAACGAAATTACTCCTTCTGATTTAGAGTTGATGTCGATAATAGCATCACGATCAGTAATACGTACTACTTCACCTTCAATTACGTCACGCTCGTTAACGAAACCTACAGTTCCTTCTAACGCAGTTTCAAATTCTTTTAATTTAGCCTCATCTACAGCTTCAATACCTTGTTCGTACTTGTGCCAATCAAAGTCAGCTAAAAATTCTTGTGGGTTTACTTTTGTTTCAGACATTCTGAAAATTATTTGTATCTTTTTGTTAACCAGATTTTTAACGATACTAACGCCAAGAGAAATTAAACTTAATAAATATAATTTTAAACCTTTTTTAAATCTGTACTCGTAAAAAGGCGTGCAAATTTACGAATAATTCTTGAAGTAACCTAAAATGTTTTGGTTTTTAGCGAGTTATGAAGATGTTTTGCTATTGGTTTAGCTATGAAAAGTAAGGGAGTAAACTAGCGTTTGCTTACCGTCACGCATATAGCGAAATCTTTTTGTTTTGATTTATTTTTACCTGTCCAGAGCAAAATCCAAAAGATTTTGCGGACTCAATAAAAATAGGTAAACCATTCGTTTAAGCCCGAAGCCTGTATTGTTTATAGGTTTTGTCGCCATTAGTTTTATTCAACTAGAGTAAACGTATCCACCATTTTACCATCAAATTCTACTTGTAATTGTCGACATAATTTATTTGCAGGATTTTCAACCATAGAGACCTCCTCTAATTCAGCCTCATGAATTTCTCTAACGCATAATTCACCTGAATACATTCTACCTTTCATATGGTTGCATTCTTCATATTCCAACCCACATATATTGCATCTTGTTTTTTTAATTATTGCTCCTGTACTTGCGAACATCATTCTAGGGAAAAATAATTTTTCAAATAAGTTCAATTTAGAACTAAAGCCATTTAAGTACTCTCCATCGGAAAAAGGGTGATTTCGGGCAACAACAGAAACCAAAGTTTGAGCTTCTACTAAATGTCCCCAAGCAAAGTTCATTTCGTTGTTTTTTAAGCAGACTATCATTGAGATTTCCAATCTCAGTGCATTAGCACTAAGTAATAAACATAATACTAGGTTTAGCTCATCTTCTGAGTACTTGTCTTTATTTGTATTTTTTAGTTTATCTGCCTTTTCGCTAAAATTTTCTAATTTTTCAATCTCTTCTTTTTGAAGACCTATATCCCTCGTAAAAATTGCAATATTCTCAGCTCTTTTTACAATTAAATTAAACTCATCGAGCAGATTCTTAACTTCTGGATTTTGTATAATCATTTTTTTAAATTTTTGATTACATCTTTTAATTCCTTTACACCTTCGGCATTACCTTCGTATGATATTTTTTTAAAAGATTTTTTCTTCTCGTTTCCGATTACGATATCGAACTTCACTTTTTTATTCCCGCTTGTTCCTTTGAACAAGTCGTATAAATAACTAGAAAGTAGACTCATTGAAATATCTACTAAATGAGGATTTTCAACTAAAATCGTGTACCCTATGAAAATAGTTGGTCCAAACCAATCGGCACTTTTTCTTGAACGCAATAGAGGTTTGTCATTAGTCAGATAATTTATTTTCTGGCTTTCATTTTTTAAAGCCTTGTTAAGGTCTGTCGTTGTTTCGGAGTAAATAAAGTTTTTTGTGTTTTCGGTATCAAATAAATTTTCTGGTAAGAAGCAAAGTAACCCATCAGATTTAATATTGAATTTATTTAATGATTCTTGCAATTCCGAATAGTCTTTTATTTCGTAGTTCAATGTTTCTATAAATTAATGATAATGGTTAAGATATCCGTCATTTTAATGATGAGATATCGCCCAATAGCGAAGTTATCGTTTTAAAGGTTAAGAATGTTAATAATCATCTTCTTCATCCTCAAAATCATCAGTATCTGGCTTTAATAAAAAGTTTAGCACCGTTTTTTCGTCTAACTTCATAAAGTCGTTATAAAGAATTTCTATAACTTCGTCTCGAGATTTTTTAGCTTTTAATAAATCGTATGCTTTAGCAGGAGCATCTTTAATTACTTCTTTTACCAATTCTTTACCCATTTGTAAAACCTCTGATTTAGGAATACCATTTTCTAAAAAAGGTTTTACATTCGCTACTACACTAATAGCTGCACCTCTGCATATATTCTCTTTTGTTACTTCAGCTTGTGCTTGCGAAAAAAGTTGAAAAGACATAAATAGGCATATAACGAAGGCTAGTTTTTTCATTTTCATATTTTTTAAGTTAAATCTGAGATAAAAGTAATTTTAATTTACTTAAAATCAAACTGTAAAATGCGTTTACTTAAAAAATAGACTACTCCACTTCCTTAATTTCTACTTTAAACAAGTTATCAAAAACCTCAAAAATACTTTCAGCTTCTTTTTTACGAACAGAAATAGTGTATTCGCAGTCCAACTCAAGTTTTTGATTGATGATATCTAGGTTTCGTTCTTTAATAATACGCTGTACTTTGTTCATCATATCATATCCAAACTTTAGCTTATAATGAATATCGATCGTTTTTTCTATAATATCTGAAGCTTCTAAAGCTAGTTGCGCAGAGCTTCGATAGGCATTTATCAAACCTCCTACTCCTAGTTTGGTTCCTCCGAAATAACGAACCGAAACAATTAAAATGTTGGTAACATCAAATGCTTGAATTTGTCCGTAAATTGGCTGACCCGCAGAGTTGCTTGGTTCACCATCGTCATTGGCACGAAAACGAATATTTTCGGTTCCCAATTGCCACGCATAACAATGATGACGAGCTGTATGGTGTTGTTTACGAAGTTCTTCTAATCGTTCTTTAATATCCTCTTCAGAAAAAACAGGAAACGCATACCCGAAAAACTTGCTATTTCGGTCTTTAAACAAGGTTTCTTCTGAAGGTTTGGTTATGGTTTTATAGGTGTCTTTTATTTCTTCATTCATTACGCCGAAACTACTAATAAAATACTAATTATGGCAAGCCCAATACCAATCCAATTCTTTTTAACGAGTTTTTCTTTAAAAAACAATAAGGCAAACATGGTTGTTAAAACTACTACCGAAACATTATTAATGGTGAAAATTGTAGCGCTTTCGAGTCCTTCTGTTTGTAATGCTTTTAGTAAAAATTCCATCGAATAATAGTTAGGAACTCCTAAGGCAATCCCTCCAATAAGTGTTTTCCATTCTAACTTTACTTTTTTACTGAAAAACTGTAGTAAAGTAAAGAAAACACCAAAAAGTAAGGCACAACCAAAAATGGTGGATAAAAACATAGGTACAGCCCCTTTAGAAACATAAGTGTCTTCTGTGTATTTCAATAAAGTATCAATACTCCCAGAACCTAGAAAAAGTAATAAAGGAAAGAGTAAGTTTTTGAATTCAACAGGAGCAGTATCACTTTTAGCAGAAGATAAATAAACAGCTATCAAAGCTAGGATTATCCCAATAATTTTTACAAAACCAATACTTTCATTATAAAGAAAAACACCTAAGACAACAGGGATGACTACTGACATTTTTCCTGCTACAGAAGCAACTGATAACCCGTTTTTTTGTGCTGTAATTCCCATTACAAGGAATACAGTAATAAATAAAAAACCTAGTATGGTTGCTCCTAAAAACCAAGGTTGTTGTGGAATTTCTGCTACAGAAAGTGAAATTTCTGAATGCACAAACCCGAAACACAATGCTACTGCATAGTTTAAAACAATGGCTTGAAATGTATTTACTTTGTAAACATCAAATAATTTAAAGATTACAAAGAGTAAACTTGTTATAAAAACACTGAAAATTAAGAATATCACGCTATAAACTCCTTTCTTTTTAATAAATCTACAACATCTTCTGTTTTAGGACAATTATTCCATACATGAATACCCAATTCTTGTGCAGCATTGGTGTTTTCTTGGGTGTCATCTATAAAAATAGTTTCAGAAGCCTGTAAATTATTTTCGCTTAAAACAAACTCAAAAATGTTAGTATTTGGTTTTCTTAGATTGATTTCATGCGATAAGTAAAACTGTTCAAAATAACTTTTAAATTCATTATAAAGTTCTTCTCCCCAATCGTTTTGAATCCAAGAAATATGCATATCGTTGGTGTTACTCAATAAAAACAATCGATAATCATTCGTTGCTGCAAGTTTCTTCAAAAAATCTAAGCGATGCTTCGGGAAATCTAACAAAATGGCATTCCATGAATAGATTAGTTTTTCTTTAGGAATATTGAATTTATTGTAGAAAAAATCAATAAAATCATCCGTAGAAATTAAACCCATTTCGTACTGATAGTATTGCTGCATCATATCTTCAGAGATTTCTGTAACCCCTAATTTTGCAAGCTCCTTATATGTTGCTTCTTTGTCTAAATTGATGAATACATCACCAAAATCAAAAATGATGTTTTTAATCATTCTTATATATTCTTAATATGTCGTTATCTATTTTTTCTTCGGAAAAAAGTTTCGCGTTGAAAACAGGATGCTTCACTCCTTCTCCAAAGTTTACATCGCCGATAAATACTCTAGCTTCATCCCATAAATTTGCATCTACAAATGTTTGTAAGGTTTGTGCCCCTCCTTCAATAATTACCGATTGTATTTGATGTTTATGTAGTGCCTCACAAATTTGTTCTGCTACTCGAGAAGAAAAATTGATTTGTTCGTAAATGAATACATGAGATTTCTCACTATCGTTCGAAATGACATCTGTCTCTTTCTCTACTTCTGTAACAACTATTGTTTGAATATCTCCATCAAAAACAGTTGCTCCTGTAGAAATTCTTAAAGTTTTATCAATAATAATTCTTACAGGATGATTTCCTGACCAACTACGAACTGTTAATGATGGATTATCAGAAATTACGGTATTTGTACCAACTAAAATAGCATGTTCTTCGCTACGCCATTTATGAACTAACTGTTGAGAGTATGGATTGGAAATCCACACAGGCTTTTGTTCATCTTTGGTTAATGGAGCAATAAATCCGTCTTTAGTTTCTGCCCATTTTAAAATGATAAAAGGTCTCTTTTTATTTTGAACCGTAAAAAAACGTTTATGGTGGTCTTTACAAGCTTCTTCACAAACACCTACAGTTACATTTCTACCTGCTTTTTTTAGACGTTCAATACCTTTACCAGCTACCAAACTATTTGTATCTACACTACCGATTACTATATTCGGAATTCCTTTTTCTATTATTAAATCGGCACATGGTGGTGTTTTTCCATAATGAGAACAAGGTTCTAGTGTAACATAAATAGTAGCTTCTTTTAATAGCTCTTGATTATGAACAGAACGAATAGCGTTTACTTCAGCATGAGAATCACCATAAGGAGAAGTAAATCCTTCACCTATAATTTTATTATTATGAACTATTACAGCTCCAACTGATGGATTCGGGCGTGTTGTTCCTATTCCATTTTTAGCCAATTGCAAGCAGCGTTGTATGTATATTTCGCGATTCAAAATTGTTATAATTTTATTTTTACATCTTCAATTTGATCAATTGGGTACACATGTGAAAAACCTAATACTTTATATTTTAAATCTCCTTTAAACTGAACTTTTAAACTTTGATTTAATAAAGAAGAAAGAATTCCACCTAAAACTCCATTTTTATTATTTTCAAAAACTCTTTTAGCAGGAATAACTACTTTTAAAGGAATAGAAAACTCTTTACGAGCAGGAACTTTAAATTCTTCTGAAGACACTTGAGCAACTTGTACCTGATTAACCAAGACTTTAATTTCATCTGTAGCTATTTTACCACCTATATCATTCGGATTTTTAAAATAAGCGTTGGCTCCTACTCTAATAGTATCGGTAGTAGCTGAAAGCAGCTTAATATCATCTACTTTTAAGAAGATAGGTTTTTGTTTTACAGAGCAACTTACTATAAAAAGTAAAAAAGGTAAAAAATATATGATTTTCTTCATGAAAACTCGTGTTTTTTTGGGTACTTTGCTTTAGCAAAAGTACTATATTCTTATGATACCTTCTGATTTTATTATTAGAGAAGTAAAACCGCACGATAACGCAGAATTAGCTGCTGTTATACGTGGTGTGCTGATCGAATTTGGAGTTCCTAAAATAGGAACAGCCTATGAAGACAAGGCTACCGATGAAATGTTTGAAACCTACCAAAAAGACAAGGCAGGTTATTTTGTAGTTGAGCATCAAGGAAAAGTTGTTGGCGGTGCTGGTTTTGCCCCTTTAGACAATTTTGAAGGTAACGTATGTGAATTCCAAAAAATGTACTTCTTACCCATTGCTAGAGGAAAAGGCTTGGGAAGTAAATTGATTGATTATTGCTTAGATAAGGCTAAACAACAAGGTTTTGAACAATGTTATTTAGAAACAATGCCTTATATGGAAGCTGCGAGAGCTTTATATGCCAAAAATGGATTTATAAATCTTGATAAACCAATGGGAAACACAGGCCATTATTCATGTAATGTATGGATGCTAAAAGATTTATAAAATAAGTTTAGAGTCAATGCAGTTAAAAGATTATAGAATACATTTTACCAAAGAACTAGAAAGTATATACCCTAAAAGAGAAATAGACACCTTCTTTTTTTTGTTGATAGAGGAATATTTAGAGCTTCAACGAATAGACCTTACTTTACAACCAGCTTTAGAAATCCCTTCAGAAAAGTACGGTCTTTTAAACACAGCTCTTGCTAGATTAAAAAAAGAAGAACCAATTCAATATATATTAGGAAAAACAGAGTTTTACGGATACCCTTTTAAAGTAAATGAAAACACACTGATTCCGAGGCCAGAAACTGAAGAACTAGTTGAATGGATTCTTAATGAAGTAAAAGAATTAGATTTAGAAAATAATAAACAAAAGTTATCCATTTTGGATATAGGAACTGGTACAGGTTGTATTCCTATTAGCTTAAAAAAAGAGCTTCCAAACGCAAAAGTAAGCGCCATTGATGTATCTGAAGAAGCTTTAAAAATAGCTAACGAAAATGCCTTATTAAACGAAGCTGAAATTACTTTTATACATCAAGATATATTAAAAACTGAGAGTTTACCTAAACAATACGATGTAATAGTATCTAATCCTCCTTATGTACGTGAGTTAGAAAAAATAGAGATTAAAAACAATGTTTTAGAAAACGAACCACATTTAGCTTTATTTGTTGATAATGATAATCCTTTGATTTTCTATAAAAAAATAGCCGATTTAGCCATTAAGTCGTTAACTAAAAATGGAGTACTTTTTTTTGAGATTAATCAGTATTTAGGTTCTGAAACTATAGAAATGTTAAAGCGTAAAGGTTTTACTAAAGTTGAACTTCGAAAAGATTTGTTTGGCAACAATCGGATGATTAAAGCAACTTGTTAAACATAAAACCTTTACAGGGGGATATTGATATTAAGTATTATTCTATTCCAAAGAATCTTTTAAAGAAAGACCCTTTTTTCTTTTCACTAGTTCCTCCAACTTCCTGAGGAGTGCTACTTTCTGAAAGACTCCCTAAATTATCGGTAATCAATTTTTCTACATAAGTGTCATAATCAGTGTTTTTAGAATCTAAAAACCCTTTTAAGAATTTTTCTGAAGCTTCGATTCCATTAAGATCTTCAATTTCTCTTAATCGCTTATATAAAGGAATGATTTCTTGTATAGCTTTTCTAGGTGCTGGTTTTCGTAGTGCTTTATAGTTTGTAACTTGTCCTTTTTCATTTTCTTTTACAACAAAATCAGTCATTACCCAGTAATATCTACCTGTTTTAGCCATGTTTTTCACAAAAGCAATTATGTTTTGTTTCTTTTGAATTCGTTCCCACATTAATTTGAAAATTACTCTTGGCATATCTGGATGTCTTACAACATTATGACCAGATCCTACTAATTCGTACTCTTCATAGCCAGAAGATTCAACAAAATCTTCGTTACAATATTCAATTACACCTCTGGTATCTGTAATACTTAGAAGAATAGCATTTTCATCTAGTATAATTTCACGATCTACAGGGGTTGGAGTTGGTAGTTTTGGATTTCTTTTTAAAGTATCCCACTTTTTCTCAGAGTTAGTTGTCATATAATTAAATTGATTTGATTTATGTTTTCATAATTATAAAATGTGTTTTGTTTACGTTTTAGATTATCGGGGGATAAAACAACTGAGAAAAAATATCATTTTTCATGAAGTATTCTTAACACAGCTGCCACAAACCTAAAGATCATTTTTTTTTTTAAACATGACAAAAATCATACTCTATTAATTAAAATAGTTTATAAAATTAAGTTAGAGTTAACTTAAAGTTAAAACCGAATATTTAAATTATACAATTACCGCTTAATTAGATGTTTAGTTTTGTTGATATTATTTTTTTAATAAAAAATTTACATTATTTATAACAAAACAAACATTTTTCTTTTTTTTCAATAATAAAAAACTTTATATTAGTGAAAAAGTTATAAAGAAATTGGACTTACAAAAACTACTTTTAGAAACAAAAACAAAAGCAATTTATTTAATTGATAATGAAGGTAAAATAATTGATTTTTACCCACAAGATAATGAGTTGCCAGAAATTAAAGATAAAATTGCTGCATTTGATGCTGTCATATTTAATATGTCTAGCAGCTTTTTTAGTTTATTTTTTAACACAGAACTTAATGAAATGATTCTTAAATCTGATAAAGAAGCATTGTTCCTTTTTAAGTACAAAGAATATGTACTATGCTTCTTAGCAGACAAGAACACTAATGTTGGTCTTCTGAACCTTATGTTTAAAAAAGAAACTAACACTCTTAACCTTAACTAAATATAATTAACTATTAACATTAAAACCCTCGTAACTATGGAGAAAATCTTAACCACTCTAGTTCAAAATGTAAAAGAAAATATCCCTGGATATATAGCAATTAGTGTTGCTGAAATTGCTTCAGGTGAATCGTTAGCCTCAGATTCAGCCGATACAAGTTTTGATCCTGCTTTAGCATGTGCTTATAACGTTGAAATTATCAATGCCAAACGTAAAGCAATTGATATTTTAGGATTAAAAGAAAACATTAATGACATTCACTTCAAGTTAGATAATCATATACATATTGTTGATATGTCTCCTAGTGGAGAGTATTTTATTTATCTAGCTGTTGATTCTAACAAGGCTAATTTGGCTCTTACCAGAACTATGCTAAAGAAATACAAACAAGAATTAAATGAAGTCTTATAAAGCTATTGATATACAGAATATAACAATTGATAGTGAATTTAAAAACTTTATAAACTTCTTTCAAAATGAATTTCAAAATAAAGTTTTATCGAATAATTCAGTTGTTAATGAAAATGAAACCTTAAAATCTATAAACAGTGTAAACGATTTAAAAGAAGCTGTTTACGATTTCTTTTTTGAACCTAGGTTTGAAAACATTTTTGACTTAGTAAAGTTTAAAAACAAACAAAAACCACAAAGTGATTAATACTCACATAAAAAGACTAGATTAAAAAAAATCTAGTCTTTTTTTATTTCCTTTTAAATAATTCTTTTTTTGTTAAAGAAGTCACAAAAAACATTGAACAAAATTATTTTACTAAAATAAAGACTTATTTTTGTGACCCTTTTTAAAATAAGTGGGTCTAAAAAGGAGTAAAGGAAACAAATTTTGGCATTAACAATGTTTTAATGCTTACTGTTAAACATTATATGGGGGAAATAAACTTACAAATGTTAGTCGAAGAATCGGAGGCTAACAAAGGACTTGTATTCGATTCTGAAGGAAATGTTATAGATTCTTACAATATAACTAATGAGCATAATGTAGCTGCTATGTTGGCTGTTGTAGTTACAATGTCTCATGAGTTTTTCGAGGATGTTCTAGAATCTAACAACCTTAATCAATTAGTATTAAACTCAAATGACGAATTAGTAGTAGTAAACAAATATAGTGATGACCATATTATTTGTTTAATAGCTGATGACGTATCTAAGGTAGCTATGATAAAGCTTACCTTAAAAAAGTTAGTGCTATAACTTTTACATAGAGAAATCTATTAATCTTACAATAAAAATTAATCACACACAAAATGAAGGAAATTTTAAACGATTTTATCGAAAATTTAAGAACTAATGTTCCAGGATTTATTGCAGTATCTATAACAGATGTAGGTTCAGGGGAAGCTTACGAATCTTTTACAGTAGATCCTAATTTCGATCCTACACTTGCTTCTGCTTATAATTTAGGAGTGGTAAAAGCTAAATTAAAAGCTATAGATGCTTTAAAATTAAACGAAGAGATACAGGATATCACAATTACTTTATCTAGCCAAGTACATATTATAAACATCGCCCCTAGTGGTACTTACTTTATTTATTTAGCTGTAGATTCTAAAGAAGCTAACTTAGGAATTACTAAAGCTTTATTAAATAAATACAAAGTAGATTTAAATAACGCTTTATAAAAAATATACTTGTGAAAAACACAGATCATTTACCTATAAAGAAAGGTTTAAAAAAAGACCTAAATAAAAAATTAAATACCTTTAGAGAGTATAGATTTTCTGAAGGAATAATTGAATCTCAAGACAAAAAAAGTAAAGATTTCTTTGGTTTTTTATTTAAAGAGTACGATAGTATGAATGATTTAGTAAAAGATATCTTTTAATAAAAAAACGCTTTTTAAAAGCGTTTTTTGTTTTTTAATGACATTAAGGTATTTTTGAGTCTTTCTACTAACAACATTATTTCTTCTTCATTATAACTAGCAAAACCAATTCTTATAGCATTGTGTTTTTTATTCGCTAAATCATAACGTTGCCACTCCCCTATTTCTAACTGGTGTTTTTTTGCTTCTACTGCAATTTCCTTCCAATTATATTTTTGATCTAATTGTAACCAAATAGCCATTCCTCCTTCAGGTATTTTAAATTGAAAAAAAAACTAACTTTCAATAAAGTATTACAATAAGCATAAATAAGCATAAATAAGCATTTTATAACAGTTAAAATTACTGTACATTGCCCGTATAAAACCAAAGTAATTTAATATCAAATGAAAAGATATGATGTAATTATCTTAACAGATAAAAGGTATGTAAATCCAACTGAAACAAACACATACATAAAAAACGTACTTGATGAAGATAATTATGTAAAATTAGCACTTGAAAATCAAGGTTTAAATGTAGATCGTCTTTCTTGGGATGATGTTAGCTTTGATTGGTCAACAACTCGTTATATTTTATTCAGAACTACATGGGATTATTTTGATCGATTTTCTGAATTTTCTGAATGGTTAAACAATGTAAGTCAGCAAACTATTTTATTAAATTCAGAAAAAATTATTCGTTGGAATATTGACAAACACTACTTACAAGATTTACAACGAAACGGAATACATATTTGTGAATCATATTTTATAGAACAAGGTACTACTCAAACACTAAAAGAACTCTCAAATGAATTTGATTTAAAAGAGTTTGTTTTAAAACCATGTGTTTCAGGAGCAGCAAGACATACTTATAAAATCAATTCTGAAAATATAGAGTCATTTGAAGTTATTTTTTCTGAATTGATAACTGAAGAAGCAATGATTCTTCAACCTTTTCAGTATAATATTGTGAAAAAAGGGGAAATATCATTAATGGTAATGAATGGTAAGTTTACACATGCGGTATTAAAAATAGCAAAATCTGGAGATTTTAGAGTACAAGATGATTTTGGCGGCTCTGTTCATAACTATTCTCCTACACAAGAGGAAATCGATTTTGCCGAGAACGCCGTAAAAGCTTGTATCGACTTGCCTATTTACGCTAGAGTAGATATTTTTACTGATAATAACGATAAATTAGCTATCGCTGAACTAGAATTAATAGAACCAGAATTGTGGTTTAGAAAACATCCAGCGGCAGCTGATGAATTAGCTAAAGGAATTAAACAATTAATCAATAAAAATGAAAAAGTTATTTAGAATATTAGGTGGTTTACTTTTAATAGGAGCGGTAGTATTAGCTGTTTTCTACTATAAAAACAACGAAAGTATTCCTACAGGAAAAAAAGGACCTGAAGCGGATGAGTTAGCTACTAAAATGCTAAAAGCATTAAATTACGAGGCCTATAAAAATACACGGTTTATAGAATGGAGTTTTAGAGGAAAACGTTTTTACAAATGGGATAAACAAGAAAATATAGTTGAAGTATCCTGGGATGAAAATAAGGTAACATTACACACAAAAGAACCAGGAAAAAGTGTTGTTTTGATTAATGGAAAAGAAATTGATGACAAAGAAACTCTTCAAAAATCAATTGATTATTTTAATAATGATAGTTTTTGGTTAGTTGCTCCATACAAAGTTTTTGATGACGGTATAGAAAGAAAACTTGTAAATTATGAAGGGAAAGACGCTTTATTAGTTACTTACACCACGGGCGGTTCTACACCAGGTGATTCGTATTTGTGGATTTTAGATGAAAACGGTAAGCCTACAAGCTATAAAATGTGGGTTTCTATAATTCCTACGGGCGGAACAGAAGCTAGCTGGAATGATTGGATAACCACAGAATCTGGAGCAATACTACCTACAAAGCACGAAATGGCTGTAGGAATATTAGATTTAGGAGATGTTAAAGGGTATAATTAATTTAATGACAAACTATTAAAATAAAAGAGCAGCAAATATTTGCTGCTCTTTTATTTTGTATTTCAAGAATATTATTTTCCGAAACTATAAGATATTCCGAAGTTTATACCAAAAGAAGAGTATGGTACTTTTTCAGATAATTGCTTACGAGCATAAGGATTTGCTTGTGCTTCTTGGTACTCAGCAAGAGTTAAGTCATCTACATATAAAATCTCTTTAGAATAACCTGCAGGTAAATTATTAATAGTAGCTACTGTAGTTCTATTTCCATCTGGAGTAACAATTTCTGAGTTAAACTCTTTAAAAATAGCTTTATCTCTAGTAACACTAATTCCCATATACTCTAATTCAGCAAATAAAGAAACATTATTAGAAAGCTCATACTTATAACCAATAGCACCTATAAAACCTAAAGGTAAACGACCTTTGTAATCTTGAACAAAAGTAGTTTCATTATATGTTCCATCAGGGAAATTACCTCCATTTGGAGCTGGTTGACCAGACATATCTTGTTTAATATATCCTTTAGCTTCAGTTTCACCTCCTACTTTAATTAACGCTCCAAAACGCCCATAAACATTATTTGTAAACTTATACACTAAAGAAGCAGAAGCTCCATAAGCTCTAGCTCTAGCAACTACATCAACATCATTTCCAGGAATAGTTACTTTTCTAATAGTTTGATCAGCTCCATGTAAGTATCCGAAGGCTGCTTCAACACCAAAAGTATCGTTAAAAAAATACCCTCCTCTTAATTGAGTATGCATTCCTTCTCCATAACTCCCATAGGTATTCTCTACTCCAGCCATAGTTGTTTCTGTTCCAAACTTAGTACCTGCGCTTCCTATTGAATAACCTCCACTAGCAGAAACATAAAATTGAGCACTTGCACTTGCTGTAATAAAAATCATAGCAAGTATTAAAATACTTTTTTTCATAATAAATTATTTGTTAACTTTAAATTGATAATAAGTAAACAAACGTAGTAAAAATCTATGATTGCAGGCGTTTAATTACTGTTAAAATATTAGTAATATTGCGGCTTACAGCACTTTTAAAATCAATCTTTTTTGAATAAAAATATTTTACATACTGAGGTTCAGAATTATATTAACGAAAACTTACATGTTAATATTGAAGAATTAATTTTTAAAGGAAGTCCTTTTAAAGACATTACCATACAAGAATTAGCAAATCAACTAGTCGCAAAACAGAAATCAGAGAAAAAATTACCTACTTGGTTTATTTCACAAAATATTTATTATCCCGCTAAAATTAGTATAGAACAGACTTCTTCAGAAATTACAGCTAATTATAAGTCTAATTTGTTGCTAGGAAACTCTATTATTGATATTACTGGAGGTTTTGGAGTTGATTGTTTAGCTTTTTCTAAAAACTTTAAAGAAGTTATTCATTGTGAAATTAATAATGATTTATCTGAAATTGTTGCTCATAATTACAAAGAATTAGGTATTTCAAATATTCAGACTATAGCTACTGATGGTTTAGAGTATTTAAAAAACACTTCTCAAAAATTTGATTGTATTTATATTGACCCATCTCGAAGAAGTGATATAAAAGGAAAGGTCTTTTTGTTAAAAGACTGCCTACCTAATGTGCCAGAAAATTTAGATTTTTTATTCGAAAAATCAGACACTATTTTAATTAAGAACTCTCCTATTCTAGACATAACTTCAACAATAAATGAATTAAAATTTGTTAAAGAAATTCATATAGTAGCTGTTAACAACGAGGTGAAAGAATTACTTTTTTTACTAAAAAAAGAATTTGAAGATTTGGTTAAGGTGAAAACATTTAACTTATTGAAAAACAGAAAACAATCTTTTTCTTTTTATTTAAAAAGTGACATTGATTTTGAGTATTCATTACCTCAGAAGTATTTATACGAACCTAATGCAGCAATTTTAAAATCTGGAGGATTTAATGAAGTTGCAAGCCAATTAAAAATCTATAAGTTACATCAACATTCTCATTTATATACATCTGATGAATTAATTGAAGATTTCCCAGGAAGAATTTTTGAGATTATTTCTGTTTTTTCTTATAACAAAAAGAAATTAAAAAGAGAAATAATAGTAGACAAAGCTAATATCACAACTCGTAATTTCCCTAAAACTGTAGCACAAATAAGAAAAGAAACAAAATTAAAAGACGGAGGTGATACATTTCTTTTTTTCTCTACAAACTTAAAAAATGAGTTAATCGTTATTAATTGTGTAAAAACAAACACTCAATAGTATTTCGTAAAAATTAAAATTGCTAAATTAACATAACTTCCTTATATTCAAGAAATGTTTTTGTTATTAGGGGAAGCAAAACATTTTAAAAGTCTTGATACTTAAATCAAGACTTTTTTTTAATTACCTTTTATATAAATTTGTTTTATGACAAAACAATCTAGCACATACCAATCTGTTAAGCTATCTGAAAATGCTTCAATAAAAATAGAAGACAATCTAGTTATTGAAGCTCCTTTACAAATTAATATAAATAATGAGCCCTATACTGTTGTTATGCGTACTCCTGGAAGTGATGAAGCCTTGATAAAAGGATTATTATATGCAGAAGATATTTGTAAGAAAAATGAAGATTTTAAATTAAGTGTAGTAAAAAATGAAGAAAATTATTCTACCATAATAAACGTAGATATAAAGAAAGAAAGATTAGGTAAAGGCTACCTAAATAAACGTACTCTTTTATCTATTTCTTCTTGCGGAATTTGTGGAAAAAAAGAATTAAAAGACTTAGAAGTAACAGGAAACACGTTAAAAAATAAAGACACCACTTATCTTAAATCGTTTGTTCACACTACAAAACATATGTTTTTGAAAATAAATAGCTTACAAAAAACATTTAAAATAACTGGTGGAAGTCATGCTTGCTCTATATTCAATAAAAACCAAGAACTATTAACCATACAAGAAGATATTGGTCGCCATAATGCTGTTGATAAATGCATAGGAGATTTAATTAGTAATTCGAATCTTAAAGAAGCAAAATACATGCTAGTAAGTGGTAGAGTTTCTTACGAAATTGTATCAAAGGCCTTTTTAGCTAAAATACCATTTATAATAGCCGTATCTGCCTGTTCTTCTTTAGCGGTAGATTTTGCTAAAGAATTTGGCATTTGTCTGATTGGTTTTAGTCGAGATGATAAAATGACAGTTTACGCTAACCCTCAATTTTTAGTATAGATTTACCTCTTTACAATACTATTTATCACCAGAATTAAACGATAAAAAAAAGATTTGTATTTTAGTGCACAGAATATTAACTAATCAACCCATATACTTATGCCTTTTATAGAAGAAGAAAAGTTTAAGTTAATACAAGAAGACTTAGACAATTCAAAATTACAAAGAGAGGAAGCTGAAAATGAATTAGCCAGTACTCAAGAAGAATTCTCTTCATTTAAAAAAAGTTCAAGAAGTCTATCAATCTTTTTAGGACTTTTATTCGGAATAGCTTCAGGAGCAGCTTATTATTTTTATGCTTATGGTGGTAACAGTGCTATCAACAATGTAGATATAGAAGCAGTAAAAAAACAAGAGGCATACAGAGTACTAGATAGTATTAGTAGAGCCAACGCTAGAGCTGCAAGAAATGGAGATACAGAAACATCTACCATAGATATTGAAGCAGCTACAAACGAAATAGCAGAAGGCACAAGAGGTGAAACCATATATTCAGTTCAAATAGGTGTACTGTCTAACAACCAATATCCGTTATTATCCTCTGAAGTTATTCCTTCAATAGTAGCTAATACAGATGGTTATTTTAAATATTCATTAGGTTTATTTTTAACTTTAGATGAAGCAAGAGAACTAAAAAAAGAACTGGTTAAATTAGGATTTGAAGACGCTTTTATAGCTTCATACATAAATGGAGAACGTCAGCAAATACACAACTAAATAAATTAAAATGTTAAACATTTTTCTAAAAAGAGCACTCATAGTAGTTTTACTAATGAGTGTTCATTTTTTTTATGCCCAAACGAGCACAATTCCAGAACAGAAAACACAATTAGGTTTCGGACAAATAGACTTTTTATCTATTAAAATGCCTGATGGAGAAGAAAATATGGATTACACAGGGCTCCATTACAACCTAAAGTTGAATAATTGGAGTTATGCAGGAGTTGGGTTATATGGTGCTGTAGGTGGTATTCGTGGTGGTTTCTTTACTTTAGGCGTAAATGCCGGAATTCAACAAAAAATAACAGATAAACTATTTGTAGATACTGGACTTCATTTTGGTGGAGGTGGTGGTGCATCAGCTCCAGACGGTGGAGGCGCTTTTATTTTACCACATCTTAACTTAGGATATGATTTTAAACACTTTTCAGCTACAGCTGGATATAGTTATGTTGACTTTTTTGATGGAGGAACAATAAACAGTAGCCAATTTAATGTTGCTGTACAGATTCCTTTATCTTTCAAAATAGCTGATTTTAAAGAACGAGAAAATTCTTTTTCTATTGATGATTTAAAAACCTCCTCATGGAATGCTTTAAGTAATCGAATTTCACTATTAATGCATTTAAATAATGCTTATGTAACCAAAGGATCTTATGAAGGAAATACAATACGTTTAGCAGGATTTGAATTAAATTCATATATAACTGATGATATTTTCTTTTTCGTAAGAGCTGATGGAGCATATCATGGTATCAAAGCTGGATATATGGATGTCCTCTTAGGAGGAGGATATCATTTATCAATGAATAAAAATCGCACGAATATTTTAGCTAAATTTGGTGTAGGCGCTGGCGGTGGCGGTGGTGTTGATACTAAAGGAGGTTTTTTAATATATCCTGATCTTTCTATAGAGCAAAAGTTATTCGGAAATGTATACGCTTCTGTTAACAAGGGATATATGATGAGTCCTAATTCTCATTTTGTTTCCTCTACTTATGGTTTAGGATTAAAATATTATGTTGATAGAGATGGAATTTTTTCAGAAAGAGAAGATTTAGAATTTTCTGAAGGAAAGTTTAAAGGGTTTGAAACAATTATTAAGCAAGATTTATACTTAAATGCTGCAAGAGACGGTGGATTTAATCAAAATATGCATCAAATATCATTACAGTTAAACTTCTTTTTAAATAAATATTTATACGCAGCAGGTCAAACTTCATTTGCTAATTTTGGTGGTGCGGGTGCCTATGCTGAAGGAATTGTTGGACTAGGAGCTCAATCAAATGAGTTTTTTAACGAAAAAACCTCTATTTTTGTACAAGTTCTTGGTGGTGCAGCAGGTGGTGGAGGTATTAGTACTGGACAAGGATTAATTGTTAAACCTAGTATTGGAGTTAATCAAAAACTTACTAATAAATTAAGTTTAAGATTAGGAGCGGGTTATGTAAAAGCAAAAGGAGGGAATTTAAGTAATACTCAATTAAATTTGGGTATTTCATATCGTTTTACCTTCTTGAGTGTTAAAAATCTTTAAAAATTTAACTTTTCGTTAAAGTTTGATGAATTATCTTCGCTTTCTAAAACAAAAAAATAATATCCTTACTTTTTATCTCTCAAAAAGTAAGCTACAATCTATATATAAATATGAGTAAAAAGAGAATAATATCTCCATTTCAAAATTTTTTAAAAACTGAAAGCGCTAGTGGTATTTTATTGTTAGGTGCAACTTTATTAGCTCTTATTTGGGCAAATTCCCCTTTTAGAGATAGTTATAACGCTTTATGGGAATATAAAATAGGTTTTAAGTCCGAGCACCTTGAGCTATATAAACCATTAATACTTTGGATTAATGATGGTTTAATGGCTGTGTTCTTCTTTTTAATTGGTTTAGAAATTAAAAGAGAATTCTTAATCGGTGAGTTAAACTCTACAAAAAAACTAGCATTTCCTCTTTTTGGAGCAGTTGGTGGAATGTTATTTCCTGTTTTATTTTTTATTTTATTTAATAAAAATCCAGAAACAGCCCACGGATGGGGTGTTCCAATGGCTACAGATATTGCCTTTTCTCTAGCTGTTTTAAATACTTTAGGAAGAAGGGTGCCTCTTAGTTTAAAAGTATTTTTAACTGCTTTTGCTATTGTAGATGATATCGGAGCTGTTTTAGTTATTGCATTATTTTACAGTGCTAGTATAGATATCACTTTAATATCTGCTGCCATAGCTTTATTAGCTTTTCTTTATTTTATTGCTTACAGAGGTTTTTATTCTAAATATATAACCTTTATGTTTGGTACTGTTATTTGGGTTTTATTTTTAAAAGCAGGAATACACCCAACAGTTGCAGGTATCTTAATGGCTTTTGCCGTGCCTATTAGACAAAAAGCACATACTCCTGAGTTTTTAGCTAATTTATCTCAAATAATGGATAATATTAAAAAAGCTAAAGTTTCTCCTAAACCAATATTATCAAAAGAACAAATTGCTGAAATAGATAACCTAGATCACTGGATAGAAGACTATCAATCTCCTCTTCAACTTTTAGAGCATAAACTACATGGTATAGTTGCATATGCTATTATTCCTATTTTCGCCTTGGCTAATGCAGGAGTTTTAATAGATGGAGATGCTAATTTAGACACTTCCTTAATTATAAATATAGCTTTATGTTTAATTTTAGGAAACAGTATAGGTATTACTGCTATTATTACTACAGTTAAAAAACTTAAAATAATAGAAGTTCCTAAAGATATAAACAGTCAGCATATTATTGGAGTTTCCTTCTTGGCAGGAATTGGATTTACTATGGCAATATTCATAGCTAGTTTAGCATTTGCTAGTACTCCTGAGTTTTTAGGATCTGCAAAAATTGGTGTTTTATTAGGATCTTTAGTTTCTGCTATAATTGGATATCTAATATTAAGATTCAATAAAAGTGATAATACAGATAGTGAAGAAGAATTAAGTACTAACTAGTAGTACTTAATTCTAACTTATATTACTCCAAATTCCACTTGTTTTTCTAAGCTTTTCATAAGCTTTCAGCAAGCTGGAATTTTTTGTTTCTGATAAATTGGGATCTTCTTGAAGTAAATTTATAGCAGCTTTACGAGCTATATGTAATATAGGGCTGTCCTTAACAACATCCGCTATTTTAAGATTTAAAACACCACTTTGTTGTGTTCCCATAATATTTCCAGGACCACGAAGTTTTAAATCTACTTCAGCGATTTTAAAACCATCTGTGGTTTCTACCATGGTTTGTAAACGAGTTTTTCCGTCAGAAGATAATTTATAACTCGATAATAAAATACAGTAGCTCTGTTCTGCACCACGCCCTACTCTACCTCGTAATTGATGTAACTGACTTAACCCAAAACGTTCTGCACTCTCTATAACCATTACAGAAGCATTAGGTACGTTTACCCCTACTTCAATTACAGTAGTTGCCACCATAATTTGAGTATCTCCTTTGGCGAAACGTTCCATCTCGTAGTCTTTATCAGCAGGTTTCATTTGCCCATGAACAATGCTTATTTGGTATTTGGGAGAAGGGAACTCACGAGAAATGCTCTCATAACCATCCATTAAGTCTTTGTAATCCATTGCTTCAGACTCTTGAATTAATGGATATACTACATATGCTTGTCTTCCTTTAGCTATTTCATCTTTCAAAAACTTAAATACCCCTAAACGATTACTATCATAGCGATGTACCGTTTTTATTTCTTTACGTCCAGGAGGCAGTTCATCAATTACAGAAATATCTAAATCACCATAAACGGACATTGCCAATGTTCTTGGTATAGGTGTTGCAGTCATAACTAAAATATGTGGAGGAATAGCCCTTCCATCAGAAGGACTTTTTTCCCATAACTTTCTTCTCTGTGCAACTCCAAAACGATGTTGCTCATCAATAATAGCAATACCTAGGTTTTTAAATTGTACTTTATCTTCTAAAATAGCATGTGTTCCTATCAGGATATGTAGCGAACCATCTTCTAAACTTTCATGAATTTCTCTACGCTTTTTTGTTTTGGTAGATCCTGTTAATAATTCAACTTTAATATCAGTTTTCTCTAATAATTCTGTTATCCCATTATAATGCTGTGTTGCAAGAATTTCGGTAGGAGCCATAATGGTGGCTTGATAGCCATTATCAATAGCCAACAACATAGTCAATAATGCTACAATCGTTTTTCCAGAACCTACATCTCCCTGCAATAATCGGTTCATGTGCGCTCCAGAGCCAACATCTTTACGAATCTCTTTCAATACTCGTTTTTGAGCCCCTGTTAAGTCGAAGGGCAAGTGATTGTTATAAAAATTGGTAAACTCCTCTCCTACCTGTTCAAAAACGAATCCTTTTAGTTTTGATTTTCGGATGAGTTTTCTCTGTAGTAATTGTAATTGAATAAAGAATAACTCTTCAAACTTTAATCGATATTGAGCCTTTGCTAGTAGTTCTTGATTCTTAGGAAAGTGAATATTTAAAAGTGATTCTTTTTTACCTAA
This sequence comes from Tenacibaculum sp. 47A_GOM-205m, assembly GCF_000518405.1. NCBI lineage: Bacteria > Pseudomonadati > Bacteroidota > Flavobacteriia > Flavobacteriales > Flavobacteriaceae > Tenacibaculum > Tenacibaculum sp. 47A_GOM-205m. The sequence goes on from NZ_JADN01000007.1 coordinate 212,935, forward strand.
AAATTGATGTTCTTCAATAAAATAAGCTGGAAAAGTTTCTTCGATATCATTATAAGCTTGCTGAAACAAGTTTTGAATCATCGTACGCATGACCTTGTTACTTATTCCTTTAGTGCTTAGTTTTTCAGTAGAAGGATATACTGGTTGCATAGCCATTTGTAGCTTGCTTTTGTATTCTTTTACTGTTTCCATTTCTGGATGTGGCATATTAGGAGTACCATTATACCAATTTAATTTTCCATAAATAACATATGGAACATTTACTTTTAAACTATCTTTAATCCATTTAGCCCCTTTAAACCAAACCAATTCCATGGTACCTGTAGTGTCAGAAAAAGTAGCCACTAACCTACTACCTCTTTTTTGTTTTACGGTTTTTACGCCTGTAATCTTACCTACTATTTGTACTTCAGCAGAGTTTTGTTGCAACTGATTAATCGTATAAAACTGTGTTTTATCGATATATCTAAACGGAAAAAGGTGCAATAAATCGTTACAAGTTTTAATACCTAACTCGGTAAATAACAACTCTGCTCTAGCAACACTAATTCCTTTTATATATGTTACGGGGTTATTTAAATTCATTAAGAACGAAAATACAAAAAGCCATTAAAATCAACTATCTTTGCACTCTTAAATTCATCAAATGAGATTACATAGAAATTTAGTTTTCGCGGTTATTGATAGCTTACGCGATATTTTTAATGAAGATGTATATGCAGATAAAGCTGTTGAAAAAGCTTTGAAGAGAGATAAACGTTGGGGAGCACGTGACAGAAAGTTTGTTGCTGAAACTATTTATGATATTGTTCGTTGGAAACGATTGTATTCTGAAATAGCTAATGTAAAAGCGCCATATTCTCGTCCTGATTTATGGAGATTGTTTGCTGTTTGGTGTGTACTAAAAGGAATTCAATTACCTGATTGGAATCAGATTGAACCTACTCCTACCCGAAGAATTAAAGGGAAGTTTGATGAATTGTTAAAAATTAGAAAGTTTAGAGAATCTATTCCTGATTGGATTGATGAAGTAGGAGTTCAAGAATTAGGAGAAGAAGTTTGGACAAAAGAAATAGCGGCTTTAAACAAGCAAGCAGAAGTTATTTTACGTACAAATACTTTAAATATAACTAAAGAAAAGCTTCAGAAAATGTTAGCTTCTGAAGGGATTGAAACAGTATTTATCAAAGGGTATGATGATGCTTTAAAATTGGTTGAAAGAGCTAATGTTTTTAAAACAGAAGCCTTTAAAAAAGGTTTCTTTGAAGTACAAGATGCTTCTTCTCAATTAGTAGCAGCTTATTTAGATGTGGAACCAGGTATGAAAGTGGTAGATACTTGTGCTGGTGCTGGCGGAAAAACATTACATATAGCTTCGTTGATGAAAAACAAAGGGCAGATTATAGCTATGGATATTTATGAGAGTAAATTGAAAAAGCTAAAAGTTCGTGCTCGTAGAAATGGTGCTCACAATATAGATACTCGTGTAATCGATTCTACAAAAGTAATAAAGAAACTACAAGGAAAAGCAGATAGAGTTTTAATAGATGCTCCTTGTTCTGGTTTAGGGGTTATTCGTAGAAATCCTGATAGTAAATGGAAATTACAACCTGAATTTTTAGATCAAATTCGTGGTACGCAACAAGAAGTTTTACAACAATACTCTAAAATGGTAAAACCAGGTGGAAAAATGGTCTATGCTACTTGTTCGGTACTACCTTCTGAAAATCAACAACAAGTTGAGTTCTTTTTAGCTTCTGATGCAGGAAAAGATTTTAAGTTTGTAAAAGACGAAAAAGTACTATCGCACAAATCTGGTTATGATGGATTTTACATGGCGCTTTTAGAAAGAAAATAAAAGTTTTAGACACCAATTAAATATAAAAAAGGCTCGGGATAATATCTCGAGCCTTTTTCAATCAACTATTAAAAACTAACTAATCACTAAACATTACTTGTTAAGTAATTATATACTCATAAGACGTTTGTTTTTACGACTCGTTACATAAGTTTATTAGCTTTAACATTATTTTAAGACCACATTGAAAAACTTATTTTGTTAAACACTGATTTACAGTTTGTTTTGTTTTTTGAGTTATTTATAAGTACATTTAACTACAACTAACTTTAAACCTAATTTTATGACAAACTCAAACAAACCTACTACATTGTTTTGGATTATTGCTGTTGCTGCACTTATTTGGAATTGTTTAGGTGTTATGTCTTACATCGGACAAGCCTTTATGACAGATGAAGTAAAAGCCGCCTTACCTGAAGCTGAAAGAGCTTTATATGAAAACATTCCTACTTGGGTAACAGCCGCATTTGCTATAGCTGTTTTTGCTGGGTTACTTGGTAGCATTTTCTTATTAGCTAGAAAAAAAGCAGCCAGATTCGTGTTTTTAATTTCTTTAATAGCAATTCTAGCACAAATGTCTTACAATTTATTTATGAGTAGAGCAGCTGAAGTATATGGTCCTGGTGGAGTTGTTATGCCTGTAATGGTTATTCTTATAGGAGTCTTTTTGTTAATGTACTCTAAAAAAACTATTGAAAAAGGTTGGATGTCTTAACCTAAAATACAAATAATAAAAAAGCTGCTTTTTATAGCAGCTTTTTTTATTCGAATAGTACAAAGATAAACTCAGCAACACAGGCAGGTTTTTCTTGTCCTTTTATTTCTATTGTACAGTCAAATGTGAGTTTTTTTCCTTTTTTAAAATTTTCTAATTGCTTTAAAGAACTTATTAGTCGTAATTCACTGTTTACAGGAACTGGATTTGGAAAACGTACTTTATTCAGTCCATAATTTAACCCCATTTTTATACTTTTAACCTCAAACTGTTTCGAAATTAGTTCAGAAAGCATAGAAACAGACATAAATCCGTGAGCTATCGTTGCTCCTGTAGGAGAATATTTAGCTGCTTTATTTTCATCTATATGAATCCATTGCTTATCCAGTGTAGCATTGGCAAAATCGTTAATCATTTGCTGTGTAACAGTATACCACTCTCCTATTGGCAACTGTTTTCCTTCTATACTAGAAAGTTCTTCTAAATTTTCAAAAATTAGTTTTTTCATAGTCCATATTATTTTCCAAAAACATCTTTCTTAATTCTAGGTAATTCTAATTTATATTGTACAGCAATAGTTCTAACAGTAACAATTATTGCCGCAGAAATTACAAAAAGAAAATCTTCATTTATATTAAAAGAATGTAAAAGTAAGTATACCATACCTCCAGCTAAACAGGCAGATGCATAAATTTCTCTATGAAAAATTAACGGAATTTCATTCGTTAACACATCTCTAATAACTCCTCCCATTACAGCAGAAGACATTCCCATAACTAACGCCACAAACGGATGCAAATCAAAACTCAATCCTTTTTGAACACCTATTAAAGTAAATACACTAATACCAATCGTATCGAACAAAAACATCGTTTTTCTTAGTGGAGCTATTTTACTTCTAAATAAAAAAGTAACTACTACTGCTGTGAGTATTGTCCAAATATAATTGATATCACCAATCCAATTTATGGGATGCGCATTAATAAGTACATCTCTAGTCATACCACCACCTACAGCCGTAACAAAAGCAATAATTAGCACTCCAAAAACATCAAATTTTTTTCGAATAGCTACTAATGCTCCACTAATGGCAAATGCGAATGTTCCTGCGATGTCTATGGCGTAGATAATACTCATTTATATAGATATTTCTGAAAATTGTATTTGTAATTCCTTTTCTACTTCAGCAATACGATTTCTTTCATTTTGAAGAATTAAAGCTAAAGACACCCCTCTTTTACCTGCTCTGGCTGTTCTACCACTTCTGTGTGTATAATATTCTAACTTTTCTGGTAATTGATGATGTAGAACAAAACCTAGGTTTTGAACATCAATTCCCCTAGCAGCAACATCTGTAGAAACTAATATTTGAAGACTCTCATTTTTAAAAGCACGCATTACTTTATCGCGCTCCTTCTGTTGCATATCACCTTCTAACGCTTCAACTGAAAATCCTTCTTCTTTTAGTTCTTTAGTTAATTTTTGAGCTCCTGCTTTGGTTCTTGTAAATATTATACCTCTTTCAGCATGTCGTTTTTCTAAAAAAGAAACTATCTTATCAGTTTTTTCTTGAATTGTTGTTTGTACAAACTGATGTGTAATATTAGCATTCACCAACGAGTTCTTGTTTACCTCTACTTGTTTTGCTGAAGAACTCATATATTTTTTAATGATACTTCGTATTTCATCTGGCATGGTAGCTGAAAATAACCATGTTTTGCGAGTACCTGAAGTGGTATACTTTAAAATACGGTTTAATTCTAATTTAAATCCCATACTTAGCATTTCATCAGCTTCATCAAGTACAAGAGTTTTAATGTTTTTTAAATCGACTTCACCTCTTTCAATCAAATCAATTAAACGCCCAGGTGTAGCTACAACAATATGGGTAGTTCTCTTTAAATTATTAATTTGACGATCAATTTTTTCACCTCCAAAAACAGCTTCTACAAAAATTCGTTCATCTACATATTTAGTAAACTTAAATAATTGCTTTTTTATTTGTTGCGCCAATTCTCTTGTAGGAGCTAAAATCAATGCTTGAATATGGTCTTTAGAAGAGTTAATCTTATGTAAGATAGGTAATCCGTATGCTGCTGTTTTTCCTGTTCCTGTTTGCGCTAAGCCAATAAAATCTGAATTATTTTCAAGTAAGTAAGGTATCGCTTCTTCTTGCACTTCAGTAGGAGTTGTTATTCCTAACTCTTTCAATCCTTTTACATATTCTTTTCGTACTCCTAATGCGGTAAATGTTGTCATTGTATAAATTTATAAGTGCAAAGATATTGTTCTTTTTTACGGTAATAATAAGTTTGTTACTTCTTTCGTAATTCTTTTAGGCTTTTTAGTAACAGCATCTAATAAACAGAATGTGGTTTGTGATTTTACTAATAAAGTTTCATCTCTATATATTTCAAAATGACGAATAGATTTTATTCCTTCAGTTTTACCAACCCAAGTTCTAAGCGTTACTTCATCTCCTAACACAGCTTGATTTTTATAATCAACCTCATGACGAATAACAAACCAAACATAATCAATATTTGTCGCTTTTTTTGATAGTTCTTTCCAATGAGAATCAGAAATATTTTGCATCCATTGCACGTACACTACATTGTTTACATGGTTATACTCATCTATTTCATTAGCTGTTACAATATGTTTTTGTTCAAATATATTCATAAAACAAACTTACAGGTTTGATGTTAATTATTACTTAAATATAACGTAGATTTTAAATTAGAACGATTTTTCGTGTTAATTTAGGCAACATGAATAGAATCGCTGACGACTTAGGCACAAAAAGTATTAGTCAACTTCTTTTAAAACAAGCTATTCCTGCATCTATAGGTATTTTGGTGATGTCAATTAACATGATAGTAGACACTATTTTTGTTGGAAGATGGATTGGAGTGTTGGCTATTGCAGCTATCACTGTAGTATTGCCAATTGCTTTTTTAATCTCATCTATAGGAATGGGAGTTGGAATTGGAGGAAGCTCTATAATTTCCAGAGCATTAGGTGCTAATAAAGCTGATAAGGCTTTTGAAGTTTTTGGAAACCAAATATCATTAACTATTGTACTTTCAGTAATGTTTGTGCTTTTAGGAACCTTTTTTAGTACGCCTATTTTACACCTTTTTGGTGCTAATGGAGATATTATTGTACCTGCAACCGAATATTTTAACGTAATTGTTTGGGGTGTTCCTTTTTTAGCTTTTGCTATGATGGGAAACCCTGTTATTAGAGCAGTAGGAAAACCTAATTATGCTATGCTTACTATGCTGTTTCCTGCAGTTGCTAACATATTCTTAGATGTTGTTTTTATAAAATTTATGAATTTAGGAATGTTTGGTGCAGGATTAGCAACTTCTATTTCATATGTAGTAAGTGGATTATTCATTTTATGGTTTTTTATTTCAAAAAGAACTGAATTAAAAATTATTCCAAAGTATTTTAAATTAAATTTTTCTATTGTAAAAGAGATTATTTCTTTAGGAGGAATAACTGTAGTAAGACAAGGAACAATAAGTATTTTGACCATTATTTTAAATTATTCTCTTTTTAAATACGGAGGTGAAATTTCAATTGCAATCTATGGTATTATTAATAGAGTTATGTTATTTGCTTTGTTTCCTGTTTTAGGAGTAACACAAGGCTTTTTACCTATTGCTGGATACAATTATGGAGCTAACAATACAAAGAGAGTTAAGGAAGCCATAAAAACATCCATACTTTATGGTACTGGTATTGCTGTTTTAATTTTTATCATGATAATGTTATTTCCTAATGAGTTGGTTGGTGTCTTTACAGAAGACGAAAAGTTATTAAACCTTACTCCTAATGCATTAATTATAGCTTTTTTAGCAACTCCTGTAATTACTACTCAATTAATTGGATCTGCATACTTTCAAGCGGCAGGCAAAGCTTTACCTGCGCTATTGTTAACACTCTTAAAACAAGGAATCTTTTTAATTCCTTTAGTGTATATACTTCCTAAATTTTATGGTGTAAATGGTGTTTGGATGTCTTTTCCTATAGCTGATGTTTTATCTACTGTACTTACCTATGCTTATTTAAAAAGAGAAGTTAGATTACACCTGAATTAATCTAAAATACTTTCTCCATTTAAGTTTGTGGTTAACACATCACTCATGTAATTAAAAAACGGACGCAAAGCTTTAAAAGCATCATCTACCTTTGTTAAAAAGTCTGGTGCTAACACTTCTTTATCAGAAAAACGCTGAATAGCTATATAACCTTTTTTACGAATCAAATCGATATCTGGATGCTGTTTATCAAATCCTTTAGGAGCAGTTTTAAGCTCATCTCCTTCAAGTTTCCCATCAAAATACTTTGTATAGTTTTTCTCTTGTAAAATTTCCCTTATTTCAGAAGCGTCCATTTCAAACTCTTTACGAATACGAAGTAAATCCTCTTTGTTGGGTTCCCAAAATCCACCTGCTAAAAAACTATCTCCAGGACAAATATGTAAATAATACCCACCTCTTAACTCAGGCTTTTTTCTATGAAAAGAACCTCCAAAATGTGTTTTATAAGGTGTTTTATCTTTTGAAAAACGAACATCTCTATAAATCCTAAATAATTTATGTTTATCAACTTCATCGTGTTTATTCAAATTTTCCTGAATGGTTTTGTATACCTCTTTTGCATTGTTTTGAGCGTAGGTAAAATCCTTTTTATGTTCAGTAAACCAATCACGATTGTTGTTCTCTTTTAAGTCTTTTAAAAACTGAAATGTTTGTTTTTTGAGTTGCATTATTGTGAGTGAATTTGGAATTCTAAGGTACAAAAAAACTCCACTATCATCTAGTGGAGTTTGTATTTTATATTTGGATAAACTTACACGTTAAATCTAAAGTGCATTACATCACCGTCTTTAACAATGTATTCCTTCCCTTCTACTCTCATTTTACCAGCTTCTTTTACTTTAGCTTCACTACCATAAGTAACAAAATCATCATATCCAATAGTTTCAGCACGGATAAACCCTTTTTCAAAATCGGTATGAATTACCCCAGCAGCTTGTGGTGCTGTTGATCCTACAGGAATAGTCCAAGCTCTTACTTCTTTAACACCCGCAGTAAAATAAGTTTGTAAGTTTAATAATTTATATGCTGAACGAATTAAACGAGAAACTCCTGCCTCTTCTAATCCGATATCAGCTAAAAACATTTGACGTTCTTCGTAGTCTTCCAACTCTGTAATATCAGCTTCTGTACCTACAGCTAATACAATTACCTCTGCATTTTCATCAGCTACAGCTTCTTTTACCTTATCAACATAAGCATTTCCTGAAACTGCTGAACCTTCATCAACATTACAAACATATAACACAGGTTTAGCTGTAATGAATTGCAATGGTTTTACAAATTCATCTTCTTTTTCAGTAAACTCGATTGAACGTATAGATTTCCCTTCTAATAAAGTAGCCTCAACTTTCAATAAAATTTCTAATTCTACCTGAGCTTCTTTATTTCCTGTTTTAGCAGTTCTTTTCACACGCTCTAAACGTTTTTGAACTGTTTCTAAATCTTTTAATTGAAGTTCTATATCAATTGTTTCTTTATCACGTATAGGGTCTACAGATCCATCAACGTGTACAATATTATCATTATCAAAACAACGTAATACGTGTAAGATAGCATCAGTTTCTCGAATATTTGCTAAGAATTGATTTCCTAAACCTTCACCTTTACTTGCTCCTTTTACCAATCCTGCAATATCTACAATCTCTACAGTTGCAGGCAATACTCTTTCAGGATTTACTAATTCCTCTAATTTTTCTAAACGAGTATCTGGTACATTTACCACTCCTAAATTTGGTTCAATTGTACAAAACGGAAAGTTAGCACTTTGTGCCTTCGCGTTTGATAAACAGTTAAAAAGGGTTGATTTCCCTACGTTTGGTAATCCTACAATTCCAGCTTTCATTCTATGTCTTTATTGAAATTTTGCGAGTGCAAATATAATGCTTTGCTTTCTAAAAACACTATTTATTTAAAACTCATTAACTACATCTATATATTGGTGTTTAATTAAAAAATTAACATTAATTTAAGATTTTAGTTGATTTTAACTATTTTTAGATATTAATAAACTAAAAGCTTTTCTTATGTCTAAACAAAAACTTTTTGTCATTTGCTTTTTATTTCTTGGATTACAAGTAATACATGCTCAAATACAAATAAAAGGAACGGTAAAGGATGTCAATAATGAACCTTTACCAGGAGCTAACATTCTAGAAAAAGGAACTACTAATGGAACTGCTACAGATTTTAATGGGGAGTTCTCCTTAAAAGTAGCTAATGATGGAATACTTATTGTGAGTTTTTCGGGATTTGAAACTCAAGAAATTCCTATCAATGGAAAAACTAGCTTCGATATTATATTACAAGAAGGGTTACAACTAGAAGAAGTTGTTATTGTAGGGTCTAGAAATGTAAGAAGAACAGCAATAGACACTCCTGTTCCAGTTGATGTTATTGACGTAGGTGACTTGGCTACCAAAAATGGTAAAGTAGAAGTCAATGATATTTTACAATATGCAGCCCCATCCTTTAATGCTACAAAACAATCTGGTTCTGATGGTGCTGATCATATAGTGCCTGCTTCTTTACGTGGCTTAGGACCTGATCAAACATTGGTATTGATTAATGGAAAAAGACGTCATCAATCATCATTGGTTAACATTTTTGGGACACGTGGGCGTGGAAATTCAGGAACCGATTTAAATGCAATTCCTTCCGCTGCAATTAAAAGAATTGAAGTTTTAAGAGACGGAGCTTCTGCTCAATATGGTTCTGATGCTATTGCAGGTGTTATTAATATTGTTTTAAAAGATAATACCGATGGGGTTTCAGGAAGTTTAGGTTATGGTGCTTTTAGTACTGCAATTGGAGATGGATGGGCTGAAGCTACTGGTGAAACTTTATACAATGTGGAAGGAAAGAATAGATTGGATGGAGAGGACAAAAGTTTTGATGGAGGAACTTTTAAGTTAGACTTAAATTACGGGGCAAAACTGAATGATAAAGGAGGCTTTGTAAACTTTACTACCGAACTATTATCTAAGGAAAGAACCTTAAGACCAGGGTTTTCTTGGCGTAAAGGATATGGTAGCGCCGCTATTGACGGGTTTAACTTTATGGTAAATGCTAGTTTACCTATTAATGATAACACCGAAGTATATGCTTTTGGAGGAAGAAATTATAGAGATACCGATGCTTATGCTTTTTCAAGAGATAGTTATGCAGATGGTGATAATCGAAGTGTTCCAAGCATACATCCAAATGGTTTTACTCCAAGAATTACTTCAAATATCACTGATATTTCAGTTTCTGCAGGAATTAAATATAAATTAGAAAATGGTTGGGAAGTTGATTTTAATAATACCTACGGAGAAAACAAGTTTCATTACTTTATAAAAGACTCTAATAATGCTTCGATGAAAGACGCTTCTCCTACTGATTTTAATGCTGGAGGGCATAGTTTATCACAAAATACTACAGGATTAGATTTTACCAAATATCTAGAAGATTTAATGAGTGGAGTTAACTTAGCTTTTGGACTAGAATACAGAACAGAAAACTTTATCATTTTTTCTGGAGAAGAAGCTTCATATGGGTTATATGATGATAATGGAGTTTTAATGACAAATCCTGCTGTTCAACCTGTTGCTGTTGATGGTAATGGGGAGGAACTACCTGGAGGGTCTCAAGGATTCCCTGGTTACGGGCCAGATAATGAAGTGGACCGTTCTAGAAGTAATGTAGGTCTTTATTTTGATTCTGAATTTAATTTTACCGAGAAATTTTTAGTAGGTGCAGCTCTTCGCTTTGAAGATTATAGTGACTTTGGAAGTACTTTTAATTTTAAGTTAGCCTCAAGATTTAAAGCGAGTGACAATTTAACATTGAGAGGGTCTATTTCTTCAGGATTTAGAGCTCCTTCATTGGCTCAATTATATTATAATTTAAAATTTACCAATATTGTAAATGGAGAATCTCTTCCTTCATTGCTATCTGCTAACAACAGTACCGTAACTAAAGCTTTTGGTATAGAGCAGCTAAAAGAAGAAACTGCTTTTAATGCTAGTTTAGGTTTTACCTATAAAATAGGCGGATTTACCGCAACAATTGATGCCTATTCAATTACTGTTGATGATCGTATTATTTTAACGGATAACTTTGATGCATCAGGATTAAATTTAGGAGTTGATGCAGCTCAGTTCTTTGCAAATGGTGTCGACACCAAAACTCAAGGGATAGATATTGTTTTAAACTATAAAAAAACCTTTGATGAACACAGAGTTAATGTAGGTTTAGTAGGGAATTTTAATGACACTGAAATTGAAAAAATAAATAATGGTAATTTAAATAGATTTACATTTTTCAGCCCTTTTTCTGAAGCGTATTTAAAAGCTGCAGCTCCAGACCATAAATTTGGATTAAATCTAGGGTATGGTTACAAAAAGCTTGATGTATCTTTAAACTTCACTAAATTTAGCGAAGTGCAATTACAAGATTTTCAATGGGTTGAATCACCTGCAACTACTCAAGCAGAAGCAGACGCTTTATATTCTGTAGCTACTGACATTTATGAAAGTAAAATTACAACTGACTTAAGTTTAAGTTATGCTTTTACTAATAAAATAACCTTTACTATTGGAGGAAATAACATTTTTAACGTGTACCCTACTCCACAATTTGATGGATGGACTGATCAAGGAGGATTAGCTGATTCTGTACAAATGGGATCAGATGGAGCTTATTTCTTTACTAGATTAGGTTTTAAACTTTAAAAAGTTAGTCACGTAAAACAAAAAAATCCCGAGAATATTCTCGGGATTTTTTGTTCTATTTAAAAGTAGAATTACTTTCTATTCGTTATGCATAAAACGTTGTTTCGCTAATAACTCCTCTTCTGTTTCTACATTATCTTCATCAGGAACACAACAATCTACAGGGCAAACTGCAGCACATTGTGGTTCTTCATGAAAACCTTTACATTCAGTACATTTATCAGCAACGATGTAATAAATTTCATCCGAAATAGGCTCTTGATCTTCGTCTGCATTGGCAGATTTACCGTTTGGTAAAACAATATTTCCTGTTAAATCAGTACCGTCTGCATATTTCCAATCATCAGCTCCTTCGTAAATAGCTGTGTTTGGACATTCAGGTTCACAAGCCCCACAATTTATACATTCATCTGTTATTATAATTGCCATAATTAATCTCTTTCAGTTTTGTAACTTTGCACACGCAAAAATAGTTCCAATTTAATTTAGAACCAAATAAATGGATAGTATAAAAAGTAGAATTAACGCTTTTCATAAACTAGGAGAATTTTTAAGCCAGTTTTCTCAAGAAAAAATCGAGAAAAAAGAGCATATAGAACATAATGAGTTATTTTTTGACGGATTTAAACATCAGCTTAAAATAGCAGAAGAAAATAATACATGGTTTACAAGAGAAAACTTACTGTTTTCAATTGAAAACTGGACAAAGGCATTGACTTCTGATAATTTAACAGAATGGACTTCTAAAGAAAATTTAGGAGGAAATAATGCTAAGTTAGTTGCCGTTATTATGGCTGGAAATATTCCTTTAGTTGGATTTCACGATTTTTTATCGGTATTAATTTCTGGACATTCTGTTTTAGTTAAACAATCGTCAAACGATAAACATTTATTACCTTTTTTAGCTAAGTATTTGGAGTATGTTGAACCTGAATTGAAAGGTAAAATATCATTTACTGAAGAAAAACTGACTGGTTTTGATGCAGTGATTGCTACGGGAAGTAATAATACCGCTCGTTATTTCGAATATTATTTTAAAGGTAAGCCTAGTATTATCCGAAAGAATAGGAATTCTGTTGCGGTATTAACTGGTGACGAATCTGAAAAACAAATGCAAAATTTAAGTGAAGATGTTTTTCGTTATTTCGGATTAGGATGTCGTTCGGTTTCAAAAATATTCATTCCAAAAGACTATAATTTTGATGCTTTTTTTAATGGAATGTACCAACAGCATGAAATAATCAACAATGTTAAATACGCTAACAATTACGATTATAACAAAGCGGTGTATTTAATGAGTGAATTTGATATTTTAGAGAATGGTTTTTTAATGATTAAAGAAGATGAAAGTTACGCCTCTCCTATTGCTTCTGTTTTTTATGAGTATTATGACAATGCAGATGATTTAAAAATTAAGTTGTGGGAAGATAGAGAGCAAATTCAATGTGTGGTAGCTAACAATTTTATCGAAAATGAAATTGAGTTCGGACAAACACAATATCCTAAGCTGTGGGATTATGCTGATGGGGTAAATACACTAGAATTTTTATCAAAAATTTAAAAGAGAGTCTCTGTATAAATTTGCACCTTTGTGTAACAAAACACAACTGACAAATGAAAAAACACAACTTTAGCGCTGGACCTTGTATATTACCTGAGGAAGTGCTTCAAAAAGCTTCTGAAGCGGTTATTAATTTTAATAATGATAACTTATCTCTAATTGAAATTTCTCACAGAAGTCAACCTTTTGTAGAGGTAATTGAGAAAGCAAGAAGTTTAGCTTTAGAGTTATTAGGATTAGAAAACAAAGGCTATAAAGCATTGTTTTTACAAGGTGGTGCAAGTATGCAATTTTTAATGGTTGCATACAATTTATTAAATAAAAAAGCAGCGTATTTAAATACCGGAACTTGGAGTAGCAATGCAATTAAAGAAGCAAGACTATTTGGTGAATTGGTAGAAGTAGCTTCTTCTAAAGATCAAAATTTCAAATATATACCGAAAGGATATCAAATTCCAACGGATGTAGATTACTTCCATTGTACTAGTAATAATACCATTTACGGAACACAAATGAAGAGTTTTCCTGAAACTTCGGTTCCTGTGGTATGTGATATGAGTTCTGATATTTTTTCTCGTCAATTAGATTTTTCAAAGTTTGATTTAATCTATGCTGGAGCTCAAAAAAATATGGGACCCGCTGGTACCACCCTTGTTGTAATAAAAGAAGACATTTTAGGTAAAGTTGAACGTCAAATTCCTTCAATGTTAAACTATCAAGTGTTTATCGATAAAGATAGCATGTTTAATACACCTCCTGTATTTCCAGTATATACTTCAATGCTAACTTTAGAATGGTTAAAAGATTTAGGTGGAATTGAATTTATTGAAAAAGTAAACGAGAAAAAATCAGCTTTGCTATATAATGAGATAGATAGAAATCCATTATTTAAAGGTATTGCAGCAATAGAAGATCGTAGTCATATGAATGCAACTTTCACTTTAACCGATGAAAGCTTACAAGCTAAGTTTGATAAAATGTGGCAAGAAGCCAATATCAATGGATTAAGTGGTCATAGAAGTGTTGGTGGTTACCGTGCAAGCATGTACAACGCCTTACCTTTATACAGTGTTCAGGCCTTAGTAGATGTAATGCAAGAATTAGAAAGAATAAGTTAGATACAACGTCATTTTTTATAATGGCATTTTTAATATAAAGAACGATGAAGATATTAGTGACCGATGGAATTTCCGCTAGTGGAATACAAGCTTTAGAAGACAAAGGCTTTGAAGTAATAAACACTAAAGTTGCACAAGAGCAATTAGAAAACTATATAAACGACCATACTATTGATGCTATTACAGTAGGTAATACTACACAAGTACGACAAGAGTTAATCGATGCTTGCCCAAGCATTAAACTTATTGCTTGTTTAGGAACCGAAATGGATAATATTGATGTTGATTATGCTATTGATAATGGAGTTCATGTAATTAATACTCAAGAAGCCTCTGCTCTATCAGTAGCTGAATTGGTATTCGCACATTTATTCGGAATGGTTCGCTTTTTACACCAATCCAATCGTGAGATGCCTTTAGAAGGCGACCTGAGTTTCAATTTATTAAAAAGGCAATTTTCTCAAGGAATTGAATTGAGAGGTAAAACTTTAGGTATTGTAGGTTTTGGTCATATCGGACAAGAGGTAGCTAAAATGGCTTTAGGATTGGGTATGAAAATAGTAGCGACTGATACTGAAGTTGAGAATGCAACTATTACAATTCCTTTTTTCGATGGACAATCAGTTAATTTTTCTGTAAAAACACAATCGTTAAATGATGTTTTATCAAAATCTGATTTTGTAACCTTGCATTTACCAGCACAAGAAGAGTATGTTATAGAAGCTGCCCAGTTAGATAAAATGAAAGATGGGGTTGGAATTATTAATACTTCAAGAGGAAGTGTTTTAAATGAAGTTGATTTAGTAAATGCTATTGAAAGTGGCAAAGTTAAATATGCTGGATTAGATGTTTTTGAAAATCAACCAACTCCTGAAATTCAATTATTAATGAATCCTGAAATTTCTATGACTCCTCATATTGGAGCGTCTACTATAGAAGCGCAAGAAAGAATTGGAGTTGAGTTAGCCAATAAAATTATAAAATTGTTAAGCGAATAATTCATGGCGATTGTAAAACCTTTTAAAGCGGTAAGAGCTACTCGTGATAAAGTAGCATTAGTATCTTCAAAATCGTATGAAATTTATACTCCTGCGGAAATTGGAGCAAAGTTAGACTTTAATCCGTATACATTTTTACATGTAATTAATCCTGGGTATAAATATCATAAACAAGATGTAACGGGGGAACAACGCTTTAAATTGGTGCATAATCGTTATTTGGAGTTTAAAGAGAACGAAGTTTTTAAACAAGATGAAACTCCCGCTTTTTATGTATATCAAAAAATAACTCCTTCCGATAATTTCTGTGGAATTATAGCTGCAACTTCTGTTGAAGATTACCATAGCAATGTTATAAAAAAACATGAAGACACTTTAAGAGAACGTGAGTTATTGTTTGAAAACTATTTAAAAAATACAGGTTTTAATGCAGAACCGGTTTTACTTACTTACCCTGATAATGAGGTAATAAATTCAATCATACAAAAATATCAGGAACAACGACCAGAATACGAATTTTCTACTTCCGATAGAGATTTACATTTTTTGTGGGTCGTTAATGATAGCAAGGATGTAGCTCAAATTTCTGAAGCATTTCAACAAGTAAATACTTTATATATTGCTGACGGACATCATCGCTCTACTTCTTCTTGTTTATTAGCTCAAAACTTAGCTGAAAACAATCCAGAGCATACAGGTAAAGAGGACTATAATTATTTTATGAGCTATTTATTACCTGAAAGTCAGTTGAAAATTTACGAGTTCAATAGATTTATTAAAGATTTGAACGGATTAACTCCTGAAGAATTACTGATTGAATTAGACACGCACTTCAGAATAGAAAATCGTGGACAAGAATTGTATAAACCTAAAGAAAAACATCATTTTAGCATGTATTTAAATGGTGAATTTTATGCCTTGTATTTGCGTAAATCACTCTATAATTTCACAGATTGCCTAAGCGAGTTAGATGCGTACATTTTATATACAACGGTATTACAACCTATTTTAGGAATAGATGATATTAGAAACGCTTCTAAAATTGTGTATTCTCAAAATAAATCAGACGGATTGGAATTAAAAACCAAGGTTGATAGTGGGGAGTTTAAAGTTTCGTTTGGAATGTTACCTACCAACATCGCAGAATTAAAAACTATTGTAGATGCAGGCTTAATGATGCCTCCTAAAACTACATACATAGAGCCTAAATTACGCAGTGCTTTAACTATTTACGAATTTTAGTACTGTTTCCAGTACACACAGTTATTATTATGACAGGAATTAAAGAAAATCTTCAAAAAATAAAATCAAGTTTACCAGAACATGTAACTTTAGTAGCAGTTTCAAAAACGAAACCTGTTTCCGATTTGCAGGAAGCTTACGATGCAGGTCAACGTATATTTGGAGAAAATAAGATTCAAGAAATGGTTACCAAATATGATGAACTTCCAAAGGATATTCAATGGCACATGATTGGACACTTACAACGCAATAAAGTTAAATACATGGCACATTTTGTGCATTTAGTTCATGGTGTAGACAGCTTTAAAACCTTACAAGAAATTGACAAACAAGCTAAAAAACACAATAGAGTTATTAATTGTTTATTACAAGCTCGTATAGCCAAAGAAGATACCAAATTCGGATTACCTTTTAACGAAATAGAAGAAATTTTAGCATCGGATGAATTAAAAGAGTTAAAGAACATCAAAATCGTTGGGTTGATGGGAATGGCAACGTTTACTGATAATCAAGAGCAATTACAAGATGAATTTTCATCCTTAGCGAGCTTCTTCAATAAAAATCAAGAAAAATATTCGAATCTAACTACTCTATCTATGGGAATGAGTGGAGATTATGAATTAGCCATTGAAAACGGAAGTAATATGGTACGAATAGGAAGCTCTATTTTTGGAGTTAGAAATTATATTGCTTAGATTTACATAAATCTGCTAAAAAAAGAGAGAATTGTACGCTATTTTAGACATAGAGACTACTGGAGGAAAGTATAACGAAGAAGGAATTACTGAAATTGCTATTTATAAATTTGATGGACATCAAGTCGTAGATCAATTTATTAGTTTAGTGAATCCGGAAAGAGAAATCCAAGAATTTGTTGTTAAACTAACAGGAATTAACAATAAAATGCTCCGTAATGCTCCTAAATTTTATGAAATAGCAAAACGAATCGTTGAAATTACAGAAGGTTGCTTTGTTGTTGCTCACAATGCCAATTTTGATTATCGAATTTTACGAACAGAATTCAACCGTCTTGGTTATGATTATAAGCGTAATACGTTGTGCACTGTTACCCTTAGCAAAAAACTGATTCCTGAAGCTCCTTCACATAGTTTAGGTAAGTTATGTAGGTTTATCGGTATTCCAATGTCTGACCGTCATAGAGCTACAGGTGATGCATTAGCCACCATACAATTATTTAAATTACTATTAGAAAAAGACACCGAAAAAGAGATTATCCAACAATCCATCAAGTATTTTGATAATAGACACGAAAAATTTCGAGTTCAAAAAATATTAGACGGTCTACCAGAAAAACAAGGGGTATACTACATTCACAATAAAGAAGGCAGTATTATTTACATTGGTAGAGGAAACAATATGAAACATGAAGTAAATAAGCTTTTTTTAACAGAAACCAGAAAAGGTTTAAAAATAGCAAAAAGAGCTTCGGAAGTTACTTTTAATGAAACTGGTAATTTACTTTTTACACGTCTTAAATATCATTTAGAACTAGAAAAATTAAGACCTAAATACAATATTATCAGAAGAAAAAAAATTGCAGATAAAAACTTTAATCATGATCACATGATGATTATTGATAAAGGTCGTATTCCAGAAGAACACGCTGTGATTTTAATAGAAAGTAATGAAGTAATAGGTTACACATATACAAACTTAGCTTTTCAAGAAAATCAATTATCTATCTTAAAATCAATGCTGACTCCTATTGAAAACAAAGAGCTAGCAAAAACGATAATTAAAAACTACTTGTTAAAGAACAAAGTGTCTAAAATTGTACGATTACAAGTTGAAAATAATTTGTAATATTGTTGTAAACCACTCAATAATTTACTGTTTTGGAAGAAAAATCACTTAATTGGAGGGATAAATTACACGAAATAATTTATGAAGCAGATACTCCTGCTGGAAGGTTATTTGATATCGTGTTGTTATTTGCTATTTTAGCAAGTATCATACTGGTAATGCTAGAAAGTGTAGATAGTTTTGATAAAAAGCACCATACTTTTTTATATATATCAGAGTGGATTATTACAATTCTTTTTTCAATAGAATACATTCTAAGAATTATATCTATCAATAAACCAACTAAATATATTTTTAGTTTTTATGGAATTATAGATTTCTTATCAACAGTTCCTATGTATTTTACCTTCTTCTTTGTAGGCTCACATAGTAGCTTAATAGCTTTAAGAGCTTTACGTTTATTAAGAGTTTTTAGAATCCTTAAAGTATCAAGGTATATAGGTGAGTCTAATCAACTTATTAAGGCATTAAATGCCAGTAAAGCTAAAATTGGTGTATTCCTTTATTTTGTATTGATCATCTGTATCATTTTAGGTTCTATTATGTATTTTATTGAAGGTGCAGAAAATGGTTTTACCAGTATTCCTAGAAGTATTTATTGGTCCATCGTAACCCTTACTACAGTTGGTTACGGTGACATTGCACCACAAACTGCTTTAGGACAATTTATAGCGAGTATAACCGTAATTATTGGTTATGCTATTATTGCTATTCCTACAGGAATTGTGAGTTCTGAAATGACAAAAAAGAAAGTAGATTTAAATACTCAATCTTGCTCAAATTGCTCGTACGAAGGTCATAAAGATGATGCAGAATTTTGCTATCATTGCGGAACAAAACTGAACTAAATGCCACAAACAAATACCTTAATTACAATTGTAGGAGCTACGGCTATAGGAAAAACAGCACTTAGTATTAAACTAGCTCAAAATTTTAACTGTGATATTATTTCGTGTGATTCTCGTCAGTTTTATAAAGAAATGACTATAGGAACAGCGGTTCCTGATCCAGATGAACTAGCTGATGCCCCACACCACTTCATTCAAAATCGTAGTATTTTTGAAGATTATTCAGTAGGCCAGTTTGAAAAAGATGCTTTAGCTAAATTAGATGAGTTATTTGTTAAAAATTCAGTCCAAATTATGGTAGGCGGTAGTGGATTATATGTAGATGCTGTATTGAAAGGTCTTGATGAATTCCCTGATGTAGCCCCTCAAATTAGGATTGATTTAACTACTGAACTTGAAAATAAAGGAATTGAACATCTTCAACAGCTATTAAAAGAATTAGATATTGAAACCTACAATACAATTGCTATTGACAATCCACATCGATTAATTCGTGCCTTGGAAATTTGTATTGGAACAGGAGAAACATATAGCTCTTTTAAAAACAAACCAAAAGCTCCCCGCAATTTTCAAACTATAAAAATTGGTTTAAAAGCAGATAGAGAAATTATGTACGATCGTATCAACCATCGAGTAGATATTATGGTTGAAAATGATCTAATTGAAGAAGCTAAACAATTACACCAACATAAAGAGTTAAACGCATTACAAACAGTTGGATATAGAGAATTATTTGAATATTTTGAAGGTAACTTTACTAAAGAGTTTGCTATTGAAGAAATAAAGAAAAATTCTCGAAGGTTTGCCAAACGTCAAGGAACTTGGTTTCGTAAAGATCCTGAAATTATTTGGTTTGATTTTAAGGAAGATGTAAATAACATTATTACAACCATTGAGAGTAAAAAATAAAATTTAACGAATTTTAAGGTTCGTACATTAACCACTTTTTTATATTTGTCACAAAACACAGAAATTTATGAAATTAAAAATCACATTTATACTAGCTTTATTTTTTATCGGATTTACAAATGCACAAACGAAAGTTGGTACTGTAGATAGCGAATTAATTATTAGTAAAATGCCACAAATGAAAGGTGTTTTGCAACGTGTAGAAAACTATGGTAAACAATTAGATTCTAGTTTTCAAATTAAAGCAACAGAGTATAAATCTAAAATTGATTCTTTTAAGGCTGAAGAAAAAATAATGACGGATGATGATAAGAAGACTCGAGTTCAAGAAATACAAGTACTAGAACAAGAAATGGCTAAATTTCGTCAAAACGGAACAGCAATGATGCAAATTCAACGAGAACAAAGCTTACGTCCGTTATATAAAAAAGTAAGTGAAGTAATTGCTGAAGTAGCCAAAGAAAATGGATACACTCAAATTTTGACGACTACAGGAAATGAATTTGGATACCTTGATGAACGTTTTGACATCACAAAATTAGTGTTAGATAAACTAGGAATTAAAGAGTAATTCTTTATGTACCAAAAACAAAAAGATTTACAATTACAATACGAAGGATTTTTACAAACACCTTTTCTATGGCATGGAAAAGGTGTTTTTGATTTAGAACAATTTTGTGTTTCAAAAGTTAAAACAGCCTCATTTTCCGAGGAAATTATACAAAAATTACGTTTAGGTAAATTAGTAGAGCGTTTTGTTTCATTTGAATTAAATCATGATACTTCTCTATCAATCCTCGCTGAGAACATTCAAATTCAAAAAGAAAAAATTACTCTAGGTGAATTAGATTGTTTATTGTTGAAAAATAAGAAACCAATTCATTTAGAAATTATATATAAGTTCTACTTATATGATGCTTCTGTTGGTAATTCTGAAGTTGAACATTGGATTGGACCAAATCAACGAGATTCTCTTATTCAAAAGCTAACAAAGCTTCAAGAAAAACAATTACCACTACTCTACTCCAATCATACTAAAACTTATTTAGATGAATTAAAATTGAGTGTAGATGAAATAATACAACAAGTATATTTTAAAGCACAATTATTTGTTCCTTTAAAAGACTTCGGAAAAAACTTTAAACAACTAAATAATGAGTGTATTTATGGATTTTATATCTACCCGAAAGAGTTACCACAATTTTCCGATTGTAAATTCTATATTCCAACTAAACATAACTGGTTAGTAAACCCACATTCAAATATTAACTGGTTAACTTTTGAAATCTTTCAAAATAAAATTCAACAGTTTTTAAATGAAGAAAACTCCCCTCTTTGTTGGTTGAAAAAACCAAATGGAGAACTTCTTAAATTTTTTGTGGTTTGGTGGTAACTTTCAATTTTGATATTCGTTTTCTTGAAGTAATAAAATAAACTCCTGATAATAATACAATAGATGCTATTACCGATTGTGTTGTTAAGGTTTCATCTAAAAAATACCACCCTAAAAATAAGGCTACTACAGGATTAACATACGCTGATGTTGATACTTTTTCCGTTGGAACAATTTTTAATAAATAATTAAAAGATGTAAATGCAACAATACTTCCGAAAACAATTAACAAAAACATAGCTCCTTGCGCTTTAAAAGACCAGTCCAAAGGGGAAGACCAAGTTTCTTTTAATAAAACAGAACCTATAAAGAGAAAAAATCCTGCAAAAAGCATTTGATAACCTGTACTTACAAAGAAGTTTTTAGGAAGCTTAGCTTTGGCTACAAAAACACTACCATAACTCCAACTTAACACACATGAAAAAATCATAAAGATCCCTATTAGCATATCTTTTGAAGTCGTAATTTCATTTTGACTTACTAATAAGTACATTCCTATAATTCCTAAAACAACTCCAATAATAGATTGTCTTTGCATTTTCTTTCCATCAATTAAACGTAATAGTAATAACACAAATAAAGGCTGTGTTGCCGCTAATAAAGCACCAAAACCACTATCTACAAATTTTAATGCCCATACAAACATCCCATTTCCATACACTAAAAAAAGAAAACCAGCTATCGCAGAATTTAAAAGTTGTTTTTTAGTCACTTTTATTTCTCTTTTTAAAAGTTTAGCTATAAGCATGATTAGCGCTCCCGATATAGAAAAACGAATTGCTGCTAATAACAGTGGAGAAACCTCAGTAACAACAATTTTATTTAGCAAATAGGTTGATCCCCAAATAACATAAATAGCTATAAAAGCAGCTATAACAAGCGGTTTAGATTCTTTCATTTTATCTATATTCTAATGCGCTAAAAGTACGATAAAACCTTTTTGCTTGTTCTTGAAAAAGAAAAAATCGTTTGAAAATATTTTCAAACGATTTTTTTCTTAAACACTCACTATTTAATAGTTATAATTTTGCAAATAATTTTTCTGCGACTAATTCTGATGATGCTGGATTTTGTCCGGTAATTAAGTTTCCGTCTTCAATCACATACTCTTGCCAGTCTCCTGCTTTGCTATAAATACCTCCATTATTTTTTAGTTCATCTTCTACTAAAAACGGTACAATTGAAGTTAATTGCACTGCATCTTCTTCTGTATTAGAAAAGCCTGTTACTTTTTTATCTTTAACTAAAGGATCTCCATTTACTTTAGCGCCTTTTAATACAATAGGTGCATGGCAAACAGCTCCTACTGGTTTATTGTTTGTATAAAAAGTTTCTATTAAAGCTACAGAGTCTTTATTTTCAGCTAAATCCCATAAAGGTCCATGTCCTCCAGGGTAAAAAATTGCATCATAATCACCTTCTTTAACTTCACTCAATTTCATTGTATTTGCCAATACAGCTTGAAGTTCTTCATCTTTATTAAAACGATGTGTAGCTGGTGTTTGAAAATCTGGTTCGTTACTTTTTGGATCAATTGGTGGTTGTCCTCCTTTTGGAGATGCCAAAGTTACTTCTACTCCTTTATCTTTTAATAAATAATAAGGTGCTGCAAATTCTTCAATCCAAAATCCTGTTTTTTCTCCTGTATTTCCTAATTCTTCATGACTAGTAAGTACAAATACTACTTTTTTCATATTATTTCTATTTTTAAGTTACCTCAAAATTAGTATATGAAAGTTGAAAAAAAATTGATGTATGGTAATAAAAACCTTTATAAAGTTTCTTTTCGTATTCTACTTAAACTTTCTGTTGTTATTCCTAGGTAAGATGCTAAATGATAATTTTTAATTTGCTGCTCTATATTTGGGTAGTTTTGTAAAAATAGATGATATCTTTCTTTGGCTGATAACACTAAATTATTTAAAATTCTTTTTTGAAATCTTACCGTTGAACGTTCTAACTTTTTTCTAAAAAAATGTTCTATTTTGGGTACTTTTTCATAGATATTATCCAAATCCCTCTTTGCTACTTTTAACACAGTAGCATCTGTAATACACTCAATAGAAAGTACAGATTCTGATTCAGAAAAATAACCTATATAATCACTTATCCACCAATCGTTAATAGCAAATTGTATCGTATGCTCTTTTCCGTTAGCATCCATAAAAAACGTTCGTAAACAACCTTTTATCACATAATATTGGTAGTATACTTTTTCATTCGTTTGTAATATGGTATCGCCTTTTTTATACGTTACCTCCGAAAAAATACTCTCAACTACTTTTAACTCTTCATTTTCTAGCTGAAGATTTTTAAATACATTACTAACAGATGTACTCATTATAAAAATATTATAGCAATCCCTCTAAATAGTGTTGCTCAATTTGATAAGCTTCTTTTAAATCTGAAATTTTAGCTTCAATACGTTTTTCATCTACTTTTTTAGATGATTTAGCACCAATTAGCATTACATTTTTACGCGTGTGCTCATTGCTTATAAACTCAAAAACCTTGGTAGTATAATTGTTTTTCTCTAAAATTAAAGCACGAATAGTGTCAGTAACCATTTCAAACTGACGTTCTTTAAAAATTCCATATTTTAATAAAGGGCTCTCCTGCTCTTTTCCTTTCACTTGCTGACGGATTTGTTTATGACAGCACGGAGCACAAACAATCAATTCTGCTTTGGAAACCAAACCTTTGTAAATAGCATCATCGGTCGCCGTATCACATGCGTGTAAAGCGATTAAAATATCTATTTTATTGTTATCGTATTCCTGAATTGGTTGTGCTACAAAAAGTAATCCTTTAAAATCACACTTTTTGGCAATATCATTACAATAATCAACTAAACTCTGGCGTAACTCAATACCTGTTACACTGGCTGTATATCCTTTTTGATTGACCAAGTAATCGTACAATGCAAAAGTTAAATAGCCTTTTCCTGAGCCCATATCTACAATATTGATATGCTTAGGTAATTTAACTGATTGTATTTGCGCTTCTATAATTTCTAAATACTTATTGATCTGACGGTATTTATCTGCCATTTTAGGAATTACTTTTCCTTCTTTATCCGTTACCCCCAAATGATATAAATATTCGCTGTTTTCAGCTCTTTTTTCTTTAGGCTTATCATGAGTTTCTGGTAACTTGTTTTTAAAACTAGGCTGTGTAGTTTTATAACTTACTTTTTTCTTTTTAGAAATAAAGACTAGCAAATCGTTTTCTAACGTAAATAATGTCGCTGCTCTAAACTTTTCTAAAAGTAAATGAGTTAGTTCTTCAATACTTTCTTCAAACGAATAGTTTTTTGTTTGATCATTTGTTTTATATCGATATAAAAATTGAAAACAAATGTCTCCTTTCAACATTATTTGACGAATGTATACATTCGATAATTCATCACTTTTACGAATTGGTTTACTTAAAGTTAATTTTACAAAATCATTTTTTTGTATGCTGTTTTGAAACTCAGTAAACAGTTGATGTAAGGCTTCTTTCATATTACAAAAATAGACAATCAAATTTGTTTAGTAACAAATAAAAAGTGCGATCATTTCCATTAAAACTGTAACGCTAAATAAAAGTTATCGTTTCTATTAAAACAAATAATGAAATACTATGAAAAAATTAATCACACTTTCTTCCCTTTTACTATTGTTTTTTAGTTTTTCTTGCTCTAACCAAAAGAAAGAAAACAATACTGCTACCATTAAAAATGAAATTGACTCTTATTTAACAAAAGCCATGGAGCTACATAATATTCCTGGATTAGCTTTAGCAGTAATTAAAGATGATGAAATAGTTTATAAAAATTATTTTGGCGAATCATCTTTAGAAAATAACAAACCGGTTGATGAAAATACATTATTCAGAGTTTTTTCAGCGACAAAGCTTATAACTTCAACAGGAATATTTCAGCTTATACAAGACAAACAGCTAAGTTTAGAAGATAAAATTTCAAAATACATAAATGATTTACCACAACAATGGCAAGAGATAAAAATTGAAAATTTACTAAGTCATTCTTCTGGTTTACCTGATATTATAAGATATAAAAGTACATTAACTGACGAGGAATTAATGGAAAAACTATTTAATGACAGAATGAATTTTGCTATTGGAAATCAGTTTCAATACAATCAAACAAACTATTGGTTACTCGCTCAAATTATAGAGAAAGTTACAAAAATGTCTTTTGATGATTATATTCTTAAAAATC
This sequence comes from Tenacibaculum sp. 47A_GOM-205m, assembly GCF_000518405.1. Lineage (NCBI taxonomy): Bacteria > Pseudomonadati > Bacteroidota > Flavobacteriia > Flavobacteriales > Flavobacteriaceae > Tenacibaculum > Tenacibaculum sp. 47A_GOM-205m. The sequence goes on from NZ_JADN01000007.1 coordinate 238,450, forward strand.
AGTTTGATAATTCTACAAATGGAGTTTTATTTTCTTCTAACTCACAAGAAACTATTCCAAATCGTGCTACAAGATATTTTTATAATAAAAAGACAAAAGAATTTGAAAAAGACACAAATAATAGTGGTGTAAGAGGACATTCAGGAAACGGACTAAATATTACTCTTAAAAAGTTTATTGAATGGAACAAAAAATTGGACGACGATATCTTGTTAAGTGATAAGGTGAAAACAGAAATGTGGGAACCTTTCAGTTTCACGAATAAAAAAGACCATTTTTTACATGGTTGGAATAGTATTCAAGTAAACGGAATGGATTCTTATGGATTTTCGGGAGGAAATTTAGCTGCATTTAGGAAATTCATAGATAATAAAACAACGATTATTTTATTGTCTAACGGTTATAAAATACCTGCTTACGACATTATTATTAATGATATAGCTAGAATTTCAATCCCTGAACTTAAAGTAAAAAAGTTAACAAAAGAGGAAGATGTTATGAGTTTTGTTATTCGTCATCAACTTAACGAAGCTATTCAATCATTCAAAAAGTTAAAAGAAGAAAATCCAAATTCAGACTTTGATAACTTAAAATGGAATATTAACAGTATAGGTAATTCTTATGTTTATAGTAAAAATAACATTGAAAATGCTATTGATGTATTTAAGTTTAACGCCGAAGTTAATACTAATTGGTGGGTGTCAAAAGCGAGTTTAGCTGAAGCTTATGAAATGAAAAATGATAGTCTTAAGGCAATTAAAAACTATAAAAAAGCAATTCTACTCAATGAAGACAATGAATGGAATTATAATGAGCAAATGAAAAACAAAATTGCAGAATTAAAAAATAAATAACATAATAAACATATAAGTAAATCAGTGGCTGAATTTAGTATTTAAAAATTCAGTCATTTTTTTAAATATTGGTTTCTTGTAACATTTTTTATTCTAAGACGTCTACAAGAAAACTAAACTGCATGAAATATCTAAAAATTAGTAATTTATTATTACTCCTAACAGTATCATTTTTATTACTTAACTGTACAAAAAACAACAAAACTAAAATTGAAAAAGAAAACAATACCTACGTTATAAAAAATGTCAATGTAATACCAATGACAGAAAATAATAATGTTATTGAAAATGCTACAGTGGTAATTCACAATAACAAAATAGAGTCTATAAATGATTCTGTCCCTTCTAAAGCAACAATTATTGATGGAAAAGATAAATGGCTTATTCCTGGACTAATTGATATGCACGTACATACGCTGAGCAATGGTAGTTTTTCTCAAGGATATGCAACTAGAGGTTCTACAGTAAACTTTGACACTCAAAACTTAATGACTCCATACATAGCAAACGGAGTTACTACAATATTTGAGTTAAGTGGAAGGCTTGGACACTTTTCACAAAGAGATAAAATAATGGAAAAAAGTGTTATTGGACCTCGTATGGCAATAGCTGCTGTAATTGATGGAGAAGGCAATGAAATAAAAGCTACGACTCCTATAGAAGGAAGACAATCGGTTAGAAATGCTAAGGGTTTAGGTTATAGATTCATAAAGGTTTATACATGGTTAAACGAAGAAACCTTTAAAGCTGTTATTGATGAAGCTGAAAAACAAAATATGAAAGTTGTTGGACACATTCCTACAGCCTTTGAAAATAAACCTGCTGAAGATTTATTTGTACCTCATTTCGGACTCATAGCACATGCCGAAGAATTATCTAAACAAACGAATGATTTTAGTTATGAAAAAGCACAAGAGTTTGCTCGTTTAGCTAAAGAAAATGATACTTGGTTAATTCCGAATTTATCTAACATGGTTTGGATTTTAAATCAGGCTAAATCACCAGAAAGTATTCAAAGCCTACCAAGTTTAAAGTATGTACACCCATTAATGCAGAGTAAATGGTTAAACTCCAATCGTTTTTCTGGATCTTCTCCTAAATTAATTGAATTCTTTAACAAACAAAAAGATTTTCATAAACAGATTGTAAAAGCTTTTAAAGAAGCAGGTGTACCTATGCTTTCAGGAACAGATGCTGGTATTTCTGGAATTGTTTGGGGATTTTCTCTTCATGATGAATTGGAACTATTAGTAGAAGCTGGATTAACAACTAAAGAAGCCTTAGCTTCTGCAACTAGGTTACCTGCTGAATGGTTAGAAATTGGTGATAAGATAGGGACTGTTGAAACAGGGAAGTTTGCTGATTTAATTTTACTAGATAAAAATCCACTAGAAAATATTAATAACACACGTACAATATCTGGTGTATTTGTTGATGGAAAATGGCTCGATAAAACTAAAATCGATATTATGCTTGAAAAAGTAGCTAAATGGAATGATGCTAATAAAGAAAAATTTCAATGGAAAAATAGGAAGAGTTTGTAATTCTTAGCTAATTATAATTTGTAAAATATATTTATGCGCTCAATATTTACCTTATTTTTTACTGTTTTACACTTAATTTCTACAGCCCAAACTACTGAAAAGGATAGTTTAATTATCGTAGAAAAAAATCCTAAAAAGGGTTTTTATAGTGATTATATTCTCTTTATTCCAAAAGGAACTCCACAAAATAAAGAGATATTCCTTCTTGTAGAACCTAACAATACAGGAAGAACATCTGATAGCATAGAAGTTCATAAAAAATACGCCATAAGTTTAGCATCAGTAAGTTCTGTAGGAAACAACATTTCTACAATGTTAAAAATACCCTTACTTGTTCCTATATTTCCTAGATCTACATCAAAGGAATTGACCTATACACATGCTTTAGATAGAGATGTAATGCTAGAAGAAACACCAGAACTTAAACGTTTAGATTTGCAACTATTAGAAATGATAAATGATGCTAAATCTAGATTGAATACTTTAAGGATTAAGGTGTCTCCTAAATTTTTTATGAATGGTTTTTCTGCATCTGCAACATTTACAAATAGATTTTCATTTATACATCCTGATAAAATAAAAGCATTAACTATAGGTGGATTTAATGGTAAGCTTTTATTACCTCAAAAAGAAATCAACGACATAGAATTAGATTACCCAATCGGAATAAATGATTTTGAAGAACTATTTAATCATGAATTTGATTTGGAAACTTATAAAGCCATCCCTCAATTTATTTATATGGGTAAGTTAGATGAAAATGATGCAGTACAATTTGATGATGCATACAGTAACGCTGAACGACAAATAATTAACGACAATATGGGAAGGAATGTTTATGAAAGATATCTTGAATGCCAAAGAATCTATCATAAAAATAATATAAACCCAATGTTTAAAGCTTATGAAAATATTGGACATTGGACAACATCAGATGTAAATTTTGAAGTCATTAAATTCTTTTTTAAGCAAATGCAACAGTAAATTTTTTCATCTGATGAGTCCTTTATAAAAAGCCCAATATCATTTACAACTTTAATTGCGCCTTTTCAATACATTTTCTATGTCAACTAAGGTAAAACCTTTGGCTTTTAATAAAATTAAATAGTGATATAGTAAATCGGCAGCTTCGTTTTTAAATAATTCATCATTATTATCTTTCGCTTCAATAACTACTTCTACAGCCTCCTCTCCTACTTTTTGAGCTACTTTATTAATTCCTCTTCTGAAGAGTTTATTAGTATATGATGTTTCTATATTATTGTCTATTCTATCAGAAATAATACTTTCTAGCGAGTAAACAAAACCTTTAGAGGTTTCTTCTGCAAAACATGAAGTTGTTCCTTTATGGCAAGTAGGTCCTTCGGGAGTGGCTTTAATCAACAAAGTATCATTATCACAATCTACCTGAATATCTTTGACCCATAAAAAATTCCCTGATTCTTCACCTTTTGTCCAAAGTCTGTTTTTACTTCTACTATAAAAAGTAACTTTCCCTTCACTCTTTGTTTTAGACAATGCTTCTTCGTTCATATACCCTAACATCAGTACTTGTAAGGTGGTATTATTTTGTATTACTACTGGAACCAATCCATTTCCTTTTGAAAAATCTATATTCATCGTATAGCTATGTTTTGCTTTTTTAATTCGTTTTTTAGTATTGGTACTGGTATTTCACCAAAGTGAAAAATACTAGCAGCCAATCCTGCACTAGCTTCTGTTTTTGTAAAAACTTCTGTAAAATGTTCAACCTTTCCTGCTCCTCCAGAAGCTATTACAGGAATATTTACCGTTTTACTCACTGCATTGGTAACTTCAATGTCAAATCCGTTTTTGGTACCATCACTATTCATAGAAGTTAATAGAATTTCACCAGCACCTAACTTTTCAACCTCTTTAGCCCAACTCACAGTTTCTAATTCAGTTTCAAAAGTGCCTCCTTTAGTGAATACTTTCCATTCTCCGTTTACATTTTTAGTATCAATGGCAACCACAACAAACTGACTTCCGAATCGATTTTTTAAATCAGTAATTAATTGCGGATTTTTAACTGCGGAAGAATTGATACTTACTTTATCTGCTCCGGCTTGTATTAAGGCTATAGCATCTTCTACAGTGCTGATTCCTCCACCAACAGTAAATGGAATATTAATCTCTTGCGCAATTGTTTTTACCAATTCAACCAAGGTTTTTCTATTTTCTAGTGTAGCTGTAATATCTAAAAACACTAATTCATCTGCTCCTTGTTTTACATACTGTTTTGCTAATTCTACAGGATCTCCAGCATCCTTAATATCAATAAAATTAACTCCCTTTACAGTTCGTCCGTTTTTTATATCCAAACATGGAATAATTCTTTTCTTTAACATGTCTTAGCTTATAAACTCTTGTAATTCTTTTAAACTTATGTTTCCTTCGTAAATAGCTTTACCTACAATGGTTCCTTCACAGCCAATTTCTTTTAATCGATGTAAATCATTCATATTGGCTACTCCTCCACTTGCTATTAAGTTGATAGAAGTTCTACTCAAAATATCTAAATATAAATCTACAGAGGCACCTTGTAACATCCCATCTTTAGCTACATCAGTACAAATACAGTTTATTACTGATTTTTTTTCATATTGTTTAATAAAATCAATAACATCAATCTCTGTCGTTTCTAACCAACCGTGAGTAGCTATCTTTCTATCTTTACAATCAGCTCCAAGGATAATTTTATTACTTCCATATTGAGTAATCCAGTCTATAAATACCTCTGGGTTCTTAACAGCAATACTCCCTCCAGTTATTTGATTAGCCCCATTTTCAAAAGCAATGCGTGCATCATCTTTTGATTTTAAACCGCCACCAAAATCGATTTTCAAATTGGTTTTTGTTGCTATTTGTTCTAATACTTTATGATTTATAATACGATTTGATTTTGCACCATCCAAATCAACTAAATGCAAGTATTGTATTCCGTTAGCTTCAAACTCTTTTGCTACTTCTAGCGGATTTTCATTGTATATTTTTTGTGTTGCATAGTCTCCTTTAGTTAACCGAACACATTTTCCTTCTATAATATCTATTGCGGGTATAATTCTCATTTTTTCAATCTTTAATTTACTTATAGTTCTAAGAAGTTCTTTAACAGTTGCTCCCCTACAGCTGCAGATTTCTCAGGATGAAATTGCATCGCATAAAAATTATCTTTCTGCATAACTGTACTGAATGGAAGAATATAATCACAGGTTGCCAGTGTGTTTCTAGACACTTCAGCATAATATCCGTGAACATAGTATACATCGTCTTCAAGAGTTATGTTTGCAAACAGTTCAGATGATTTTAATTCAGAAAAATTATTCCATCCCATGTGTGGAACTTTTTCTTTTGGAGGAAATTGTTTCGTACTCGCATCAAAAATGCCCAAACATTTGGTATCTCCTTCTTCTGAATATGTACACATTAGTTGTAGTCCTAGACAAATTCCTAATACCGGCTGTTTTAGGGAAACAATTAATTCATCAAGTTTTCTTTCTTTTAAGTATTGCATTGCTGAACTAGCTTCTCCAACCCCTGGAAATATGACTTTATCTGCCAATTGTATTTCTTCTGGATTATCTGTGATAATGCTTTCGTACCCCAAGCGAGTTAGAGCATTTTGTACCGATCGTATATTTCCTGCATTATATTTTATAATAGCTATCATATTTTAATTATGAATGATGAATTTTTAATTACAAATTATTTTCTCATACTATTGAGTAATTCATAATTTTTAATTCGTAATTGATTACAGAACTCCTTTTGTTGATGGTAAAATCATCTTTTCTACATCTCTTTTTACCGCTACTTTTATAGCTTTTGCAAAAGCTTTGAAAATAGCTTCTATTTTATGGTGTTCATTTGTTCCTTCTGCTTTGATATTCAAATTACATTTAGCACCATCTGTAAACGATTTAAAGAAGTGATAAAACATTTCCGTAGGCATTTTACCTATCATTTCTCGTTTAAAATCTACTTCCCATACCAACCAGTTTCTTCCGCCAAAATCAATGGCTACTTGAGCTAAGCAATCATCCATTGGTAAACAGAACCCGTAACGTTCAATCCCTAGTTTATTTCCCAATGCTTTGTAAAATACTTCTCCTAATGCTATCGCAGTATCTTCAATAGTGTGGTGTTCATCTACCTCTAAATCACCTTTTACTTGTATATTCAGGTCCATTTGACCATGACGTGCTATTTGATCTAACATATGATCGAAAAAAGCAATACCTGTATCAATCGTACTTTTTCCTGTTCCATCTAAATTTACTTCTATTTTTATTTGAGTTTCATTGGTGTTTCTCTCAATAGAAGCAGAACGTTCTTCCAACTTTAAAAACTCATAAATAGCATTCCAATCATTACTTTCAAGAGCTATAAAATTATCTAGTTCCTCTCTTTTTACAGTAATTTCATCAGTTCCTAAATTCGTTTCATCATTGATATAGATAGCTTTGCTTCCTAGATTTTTAGCGAGTTCTACATCAGTTAAACGATCTCCAATAACAAAGGAATTTTTCAAATCATACTCTTTAGAAAAGTATTTTGTAAGTAACCCCGTATTGGGTTTTCTTGTCGGTTGATTGTCTTTAGCAAAAGTTCTATCAATAATTTCTTCTGAAAATACAATTCCCTCATCTTTAAGTGTTTTCATAACAAAATTGTGTACAGGCCAAAACGTGTTTTCTGGATACACTTCTGTTCCTAGTCCATCTTGATTGGTTACTAACACTAATTCAAAGTCTAATTCTTTGGCTATTTTACTCAATCCTTGAAAAACTTTCGGGTAAAATTGTAATTTCTCAAATGAATCTGTTTGTTCATCTGCTGGTTCTTTGATTAGGGTTCCGTCTCTATCTATAAATAATACTTTTTTCATTTTTTAATTTTTAAAAGAACTCTCAACATTGCTCGAAGCAACATCTATAAATTGCATAGCTCTTAACAATCTTTTATTCTCTATTTCATTACCTACTGTAATTCGCAAACAATTGTTTACTAAGTTACTTCTATTTCTTGTGATAATTTTTTGGTTTACAAGTTGATTATAGACTTCATTTGCATTTGAAACTTCAATTAAAAGGAAATTCGCTTCAGAAGGATATACCTTTTTTACTAGCTCAATTTCTTGTAATTGTTTTTCTAGTTTTTCTTTTTGATTGATAATGATGTTTTTTTCTATTTCAAACTGAGCTAAATTATCTAGCTTATTAAGCACAGCTTCTTGATTTAAAGCACTAATATTATAAGGAGGTTTTACCTTATTATAGAGGTCTATAATATCCGAATTAGCATACGCTACTCCAACTCTAACACCTGCTAATCCCCATGCTTTACTGAAGGTTTGGCTAATAATTAGATTTGGATAATAGCTTAACTGAGTGATATATGATTCTTTAGTACTGAAATCTATATAAGCTTCGTCAATAATTACAATTCCTTTAAACTCCTTAAGAATGTATTGTATAGTTTCATCTTCAAAACAATTTCCTGTTGGGTTATTTGGTGAGCAAATGAATATTAATTTTAAATTTTCATCTTCTAAATAACGTTCTAAAACATCTGTATTTATCTGAAAATCTTTATTTAGGGCTAATTCAATCAATTCAATATCATTAATGGCTGCGGAAACATTATACATTCCATAAGAGGGTGTAAAAGTTAGTGCTTTGTCTTTCCCTGGATTACAAAATATTCTAAATGCTAAATCGATTACTTCATCACTTCCATTTCCTATAAAGATTTGATTCTCATTTGCATCTTTAATTTCAGACAATCGTTTTTTAATTGTTATTTGTTGTGGGTCTGGGTAGCGATTCAAGGTACCAAATGGATTCTCATTGGCGTCTAAATACACTTCAGCAACTCCTTTGAATTCATCTCTAGCAGAAGAATAGGCTTTTAATTGCTGAATGTTTCGACGTACTATATTTTTTAAGTCTAGTTTTTTCATTATTTACTTGTTTAAGATTTCTCACATACGTTCTAAATGACACCTAGCTATTTAATTCTTGTAATCTTACAGTAATGGCATTTTTATGTGCTTGTAAACCTTCAGCTTCTGCCATCAATTCTATAGCTTCACCTAGGTTATCTATACCTTCTTTAGTTACTTCTTGAAAGGTTATTTTCTTTACAAAACTATCTAACGAAACACCACTGTAGTTTTTTGCATAACCGTTTGTAGGCAATGTGTGATTGGTTCCACTAGCATAATCTCCAGCGCTTTCACAACTGTAATTTCCTAAAAATACTGAACCTGCATTCATAATTCCATCAATATATTCAGAAGCTTTCTCAGAAGCAATAATTAAATGCTCTGGAGCATACTCATTACTAAATTGGATACATTCATCAGATGAATTTAAAACCACAGCAAAACTGTTTTCTATTGCTTTTTTAGCTAAAACCTTTCTAGGTAACTCTTCTATTTGTTTATTAATTTCTGTAACCACATTTTGCGCAATTTTTTCTGAAGTTGTCACTAAAATTGCCTGACTATCAGCTCCGTGTTCTGCTTGCGATAATAAATCTGCCGCAACAAAAACAGGATTACTAGTTTCATCTGCTATAACCAATACTTCACTAGGACCCGCTGGCATATCAATTGCAACACCTTGTTGCTGTACTAATTCTTTAGCTTTGGTTACAAATTGATTTCCAGGACCTAAAATTTTATATACTTGAGGAATTGTTTCTGTTCCGTATGCCATGGCTCCAATTGCCTGTGCACCACCTACTTTAAAAATTTTAGTTACTCCTACTAAAGATGCAGTATATAAAATAGCTGCATTCACTTTACCTTCCTTATTCGTTGGTGTGCATAATACTATTTCTTTACAACCTGCTATTTTTGCTGGAACTCCCAACATTAGAATTGAAGAAAATAAAGGGGCTGACCCTCCTGGAATATATAAACCTACTTTTTCGATAGCAACGTTCTTCCTCCAACAAGTAACTCCTTTTGTTGTTGTTACCTTTTTAGTTTCTTCTTTTTGAGAAGTGTGAAATTTTTCAATATTAGATTTTGCTAATTGTATAGCAGATTTTAACTCGTCTGAAACTAGTTTTTCTGCCTCTTCCAGCTCTTTTTCAGATACTTTTAAAGAGTTTAGAGAGACTCCATCAAATAATTGAGTATACTTTTTTAAGGCTTTATCTTTATTTAGTTTTACATCATTAAGTATGGTTTTCACAGTTTCTTGCAAGCTGTTTTCATTTATCGTAGCTCTTTTGCAAAGTGAACTCCAAGTTTGTGCTATTGGATTTTTTATAATTTTCATCTGTTTATTTTTATTGTTTTTAACTGTCATACCTCGACTGTAGTTCGTATAAGTACGAGGAATTAAATCCTTGTCTATCTCCCTGCGATTAAACAACCATTTTTTCTATTGGACACACCAAAATTCCTTCTGCTCCATTGTTTTTTAACTCATCTATAATTTCCCAAAACTGATTTTTATTTAATACAGAATGTACAGAGCTCCAACCTTCTTGTGCTAATGGTAATACAGTTGGACTGCGCATTCCTGGTAAAATTTTGATAATCGTTTCTAATTTATCATTAGGAGCATTTAGCAAAACATATCTTGATTGTCTTGCTTTTAATACTGATTGAAGCCTAAATTGTAATTTGTTAAGTATTGCTTGTTGTTTTTCTTGAATCTTAGGTGAAACTGCCAATACAGCTTCCGATTTTAATAGAACTTCTACTTCTTTTAAGTTGTTTTTAAATAAAGTTGAACCACTAGATACAATATCACATATTCCGTCTGCTAAACCTATATTTGGAGCTATTTCTACAGAACCGTTAATGATATGTAATTGTGATTTTATGTTCTTCTTTTCTAGAAATTTTAAAACTGTGTTTGGATATGAAGTTGCTATTTTTTTATTCTGAAAGTAGCTTATTCCTGTATATTCCTCATTTTTAGGAATTGCTAAGGACACTTTACATTTTGAAAAACCTAGTTTTTCTATGAATTGAATTCCTTCTCCTTTTTCTATTAACAAGTTTTCTCCGATAATAGCTATGTCAACTACTCCATCTTTTAAATACTGTGGAATATCTCCATTTCTTAAATAGAATATCTCTAATGAGAAGTTACTTGCTGAAGCTTTTAATTGATCTTTACCGTTATCAATAGAAACTCCACAATCTTTTAAAATTTGTAGGGAGTCTTGATTAAGTCTTCCTGATTTTTGTATGGCTATTTTTAATTTACTCATTTCTGGTTTTGAATAGGTTTGAGTAAATCGTTTTGAGAAGATTGTTTCCTGGCGCCTTGGAAATAAAAAACCCGTTTGATTTACTCAAACGGGTTTAAAATATATCTTGATTTTATTCAATACATTTTCAGCTCGCCTGAGTGCAAGTATGAAAATGATGATGATGTAATTGAATAAAATTCATTTCTTTGTTTTTGTTGTTACAAATATTTTAAATAATTTTTGAAATATCCAAATATTTTTTAAAAACTATATCCTAAACCAAACTTAAAAGTAGAGATATTAGTGTTAAAAGATGTTTTATTTATCTCTGGCAATAGGCTTCCTTGAGTTTTAATAAATCCATAGTTTATTAGTGAATATATATTATCTGTTAAAAAATATGAAGCATTTAAATTAATACTAAAACCATCATCCTCTATCGTATAATCTTTAATATTCACATCACCTGTACTCACATTATACCATGCAAAACTATAACCTAATCCAGTACTAAATTTCAGCTTTTTTAAACTAGGGATTGTATAAGTAACTCTTATTTTGGGTTCAGCAAAAATAGTATTGATAATTGGTGATTCAAATGATGTCGGTGTTAATAAAGCACCTGTATATTTCTTTTTATAATACGAACCTCTAACTTCTATTCCTAAATCAAAATCACCTTTTTTCAAGAAGTTATATCCCATTCCTAAATCTACATATCCTTTGTAATTTCCTTTAGCAAAAAAATTGTCTCCTATAGCAATTGGATATGATAATTCTACATTAATCTTTTTATCTTGAGAAAAACTATTTACTGCTATTAAGTAAACAAAAATTAAAACTATTCTTTTCATAACATTTTTAAATAAACAAATCCCTATGTAAGTAGGGACTTGTTATTATAATTATTTGGACAAATTATTTTACGAAATCAATTTTACGCATACGTAAACTCTCTGGAGTAACTTCTAAGTACTCATCAGCTCTAATATACTCCATACATTCTTCTAAAGAAAAATCGATTTTTGGAGCAATTTTAACACTATCATCGTTACCTGAAGAACGTACGTTAGTTAATTTTTTTCCTTTAATTAGGTTTACAGCCATATCATCTGCTTTTGCGTTTTCTCCAACAACCTGACCTTTGTAAATTTCTTGGTTAGGATCAATAAAGAAACGCCCTCTATCTTGTAAACGGTCAATTGCATAAGCGGTTGCTTTTCCAGTTTCAGAAGAAACAATAGCACCTTTTAACTCTTCAGCAAATTCTCCTTTATATGGTCCGTATTCACTAAATCTGTGGTTTATAATTGCTTGACCAGCTGTTGCTGTCAATATTTTATTACGTAAACCAATTAATCCTCTTGATGGAATTGTAAACTCTAAGTGTTGTAAATCACCTTTTGGCTCCATTACTAATAAGTCTCCTTTACGTAAAGAAACTAAGTTAATCGCTTTAGAAGCAACATCTTCAGGAACATCAATAGATAATGTTTCGTATGGTTCACTCTTAACTCCGTCAATATCTTTTAAAATTACTTGAGGACGACCTACTTGTAACTCATACCCTTCACGACGCATTGTTTCTATCAATACTGATAAGTGTAATACTCCACGTCCGAAAACGTTGAATTTATCTTCAGTATCCGTTTCATCAACACGTAACGCTAAGTTTTTCTCCATCTCTTTAAATAAACGATCACGTAAGTGACGAGAAGTTACAAACTTACCTTCTTTACCAAAGAATGGAGAGTTGTTAATAGTAAATAACATACTCATAGTAGGTTGATCTACTTCAATTCTTGGTAATGCTTCTGGGTTATCTACATCTGCAATGGTATCACCAATTTCAAAATCATCTAAACCTGTTACTGCACAAATATCTCCACTACGAACTTTATCTGCTTCAGCTTTACCCATTCCTTCAAAAACGTGTAATTCTTTAATACGGACTTTTTTAGTAGTTCCATCTGCTTTACAAAGCATGTAATCTTTATTCTTTTCTAAATCTCCACGATATACACGTCCAATAGCTATTCTTCCTTTAAATGAAGAATAATCTAATGATGTAATTTGCATTTGTGGTGATCCTTCGCGATAAGGTGCTTCAGGAATTGTCTCGATAACAGCATCTAATAAATCGATAATATCTTCTTTTGGCTCTTGCCAATCAGTACTCATCCATCCATTTTTAGCTGAACCGTAAATAGTAGTAAAGTCTAACTGTTCTTCTGTTGCTTCTAAAGCAAACATTAAGTCGAATACTTTTTCGTGTACTAAATCAGGAGTACAGTTTTCTTTATCAACTTTGTTTACTACAACGATAGGAGTCAATCCTAATTCGATTGCTTTTCCTAATACGAAACGTGTTTGAGGCATTGGGCCTTCAAAAGCATCAACCAATAATAAAACACCGTCAGCCATTTTTAATACACGTTCTACTTCTCCACCAAAGTCGGCGTGACCAGGAGTATCTATTACATTGATTTTAACATCTTTGTAATTTACTGATACGTTTTTAGAAAGAATAGTAATTCCTCTTTCACGCTCTAGGTCGTTGTTATCTAGCAATAAATCTGTACGCTCTTTACGTTCGTCTAAAATTTTAGCTTGATCTATAATTTTATCAACCAAGGTAGTCTTTCCGTGGTCAACGTGTGCTATAATAGCAATGTTTCTTATTGATTGCATTCGTGCTTATTTTGAAGCTGCAAAAGTAGTGTTTTATTGTTTATGAATTACGAAATTTTATTTATGAATTCGTAATATTCAATTTAAAGCTTTATAAAAAGTACTTTTTTATAACAATTCCACATACTTTTTCCTTTCTTTTAAAGGGTTTTGGTAGTTTTAATTAATTGCTTTATTTCTAGAGTTAAAAAGAAATAAACACTCGACTTTTAGTTATTTAGGGCTATGCTACTCTAGTTTTGTATCTTCTAACTCTTCATCATCTGCTCTAAAAGCACTGGGAAGTATGTCGGGTATTAATTTGATAAGTAAAGGCAAAAGTAATGCTCCACCAGGAAGCATAAACACAGTAAAAGCAGGAATTGCTTTGCAAATATCAAGTGTTTGTTCCTTTACTTTTGCCTTTTCTTCATCGGTTAACGATGTAGTCAATGATTTTCTAATAAGAAAGACTAGCTCTTTGCTTTCTCTAAGCTCTTTAGCCAATCTTTTCTTATTTTTATAGATAGCCTCTTTTATTTCATCAACTGTATTCATTACAGCTTACGACGGGCTTTTTCAGTTTTCAGTAAATTTAACTCTCTTGAAGTTTGTCCTGCTACTGAAGTATTTTCTTCTGCTCTACGAATTAAATATGGCATTACATCACGAACAGGTCCAAAAGGAACATATTTAGCTACGTTATAACCTTCTTTTGCCAAGTTAAAACTAATATGATCACTCATTCCATATAATTGACCGAACCACATACGCTTATCGTCGGCAGCAATGTTGTGTTCTTTAGCTAATTCCATTAATAAGTATGAACTTTCTTCGTTATGAGTCCCAGCAAAAATCGCCATATTTTTATGATCCATCATATAACGAACAGCTTCGTTATAATTATCATCTGTAGCTTGCTTATCTACACAAATTGGAGATTCATATCCTTTCTCATTAGCTCTCTCACGCTCTTTCTCCATATATGCACCACGAACTACTTTCATACCAATATGATATCCTTTTTGATGAGCTCTTTGGTGTAAGTCTCTCAAATAATCCATACGATCGTGACGGTACATTTGTAACGTATTAAAAACGATAGCTTTTTCTTTGTTGTAAATTTCCATCAATTCTTCAATCAAATCATCCGCAGCACCTTGCATCCAACTTTCCTCTGCATCTATCAATAAAGGTACATCTTTAGCTACTGCTGCCTTACATACCGTATGAAAACGTTCTACTACTCTATTCCACTCTATTTTTTCTTCAGAAGTCAACTCTTTTCCTTCTGTCAATTTTTGATATAAAGCAAAACGACCAAAACCTGTAGGTTTAAAAACAGCATACGGTATTGCTGCTTTTTCTTCAGCAAAATTGATTGTTTTTAAGGTCATTTTTAAAGCATCATCAAACTGAGCTTCGTCTTCTTTTCCTTCAACAGAATAATCTAAAATACTATGAACGTTTCCTTTTTCATACATCTTTTCGATGTTAGGTAAACAATCATCTTCTGTAACTCCTCCACAAAAATGGTCGAAAACTGTTGAGCGGATTAAACCCTCAACTGGTAAATGAGCTTTCAAAGCAAAGTTAGTTACCGCAGTACCAATACGTACCATTGGTTGGCTTTGAATCATTTTAAATAAAAAATAGGCACGCTCTAGCTCTGAATCAGATTTTAATTTAAAAGCAGTTTCTGTGTTGTCAAAAAGTCTCATTATCGAGGTAATATTAATGTCTTATATTTAAAGACAAATATAAATGAGTAGAGTGATATATTTTAATTTTTTCTATTTAATTTCGCTGTATATTTTTAATAACAATGACTACAATTAACGCAGCGACATACCCTATTCATTTTGATGAAAAAGCTTATAACGAATTAACCTCTTTAGTTTCTAAAAAAAATTACTCATCAATATTTATTCTAGTTGACGATAATACCTTAGAACACTGTTATCCTCGATTTATGCAATTATTTGCTACGGACAAACCTATTGAAGTCATTCAAATTGATGCTGGCGAAATTCACAAAAACATTGAAACTTGCATGGGGGTTTGGAATGTTATGACAGAATTAGGTGCTGATAGGAAAAGCTTACTTATTACTTTAGGAGGTGGTGTTATCACCGATTTAGGTGGTTTTGTTGCTTCAACGTTTAAGCGTGGAATTGATTTTGTTAATATTCCTACTACATTATTATGTATGGTAGATGCTTCTGTCGGAGGGAAAACTGGAGTTGATTTGGGAGTATTAAAAAACCAAATTGGTGTTTTTGCAAACCCTGAAATGATTGTGATTGATGCTGAATACTTACATACAGTTTCTACTCGTGAAATTCGTTCTGGTACTGCTGAAATTATTAAGTATGGAATGACTCATGACATTCGATTGTTTAATGAAATCAAGGACAACGATCAGGTAAATATTGTGGATTTAATCCACCGTTCAATTGAAATAAAGAATGAAGTTGTTTTAGAAGATCCGAAAGAACAAGATGTTCGTAAAGTATTGAATTGGGGACATACCATTGGACACGGTGTAGAATCGTATTTTTTAGAGAATCCTGAAAAAGAAGCTCTAACTCATGGAGAGGCCATTGCTATCGGAATGGTATGTGAAGCTTATTTATCATCTGAAATTTTAGGTTTTCCAGAGGAAAAAGTATCAGAAATAAAAGAAGCTATTATTAATATTTATGGTAAAACAGCTATTGAAAAAAACGATTTCAAAGCTATTCTTGAGTTAATGAAACACGACAAAAAGAATGTAGCTGGCGAAATTAATTTTGTACTTCTAAAAGATTATGAAGACTTCAAAATAAACTGCAAAGCTTCCGAAGAATTAATTAAAAAGAGTTTAGCATTTTATAACGCATAAAAAAGAGCAACTTAAAGTTGCTCTTTTTGTTTGTTTTATTTTAGTTTTTCTTCTATATACTTTTTAGCTGTATCGTAAATAGCATCTACTTCTTTAGGACTAAAACCACTAAATTCACCTAATGGAAAACAAACTGTAGCATAAGTATTGAAAAATTTGTGTTCTTCAGAAGATAACATCAAAAGTTTAGAGGTATGCGCTAAAACTTTTAGAGTTGTATTTAATTCTTCATTTGTTTTTTCAGAAGGATACACAACATAACTTCCAATTATTGGATATTCGGAATCTTTAAAAGGTGTTGTTGGAAAATTATCTATAATTCCTCCATCCGAATATAGCATATCTTCTATCCTAATAGGATTAAATAAACCAGGAATAGCACATGATGCTAATACAGGTTTTAACAAATCTCCTTCATAAAAATACTGTGTAGTTCCTTTATTTAAATTCGTTGTTGATACCGTTAAAGGAATGTTTAATTCTTCAAATGTAGGTTTAATTTTATCTTCAATGAGTCTAGCATAGTTAGAAGAGTTGAAAATTCCAGGTTTCGCAATTGTAATCCATGAAAACTGAAATATTTCGGTTGTTTTAAAGAATTTTAAAATTTCTTGTGGTCTCATACCAGAAGCATACATAGAACCAACTAATGAACCTGAACTACAAGCCGAAATTGCGTTAATTTTAATATTCAGTTCTTCTAGCTTTTCTAATAAAGCAATATGAGCCACTCCCTTTTCTGCACCTCCACTAAGCACTAGGTTTACAGGTACATTCGGATCTAAATGTTTTAATTTTTCAAGAGCGCATTGGTATTTTTCTTTAATCATCTTTTTTTTTTATTTTTTAACTTACATAACACTTTTTATAAAGCCTTTCATAGGCTGGCAGAATATTATCTAATGAAAATAATTTAATATGTTCTTTGGCATTTTCTTTAAATTGATTCAAAACAACTTCATCTTTTAAAAGAAAAATGGCATTATTAGCCATATCATTTACATCGCCTAACTCGCTTAAAAAACCAGTTACCCCATTAATGTTTACTTCTGGTAAACCTCCTGTATTAGTTGAAACTACTGGAGTACTTGCTGCCATAGCTTCTAAAGCTGCTAACCCAAAACTCTCGGTTTCTGAAGGCAATAAAAATACATCTGTATAACATAAAATCTTAGCTACTTCTGTACTGTTTCCCATAAATAATATCTTATCTTCTATCTGCAGCTCTTTAGCTAAGTTTTCTGCTTTTAAACGTTCAGGCCCGTCACCTACCATTAATAATTTAGAAGGAATTTCTTTTTGAACCTTATTAAAAATTCGAATTACATCATCAGTACGTTTTACAGGACGAAAATTACTGATATGTGTTAAAATTCGTTCATGTGGTTTAGCCAATGCTTCTCTTTTACATTCACCTTCATGCGCTTTATCATACTTTTCACCATCTATAAAATTATAAACTACTTTAATATCTTTTTCAATATTAAATAAGCGTAACGTATCTTCTTTTAAACTGTTAGAAACTGCTGTAACTTCGTCAGACTTATTGATACTAAACTCAACCGCAGTTTTATACGTTGGATGACTTCCTACCAAAGTAATGTCTGTTCCGTGTAATGTCGTTACCACCTTTACATCAATACCTTTATCTTCTAACATTTTCTTTGCCATGTAAGCCGCATAAGCATGTGGAATAGCATAATGCACATGCAAAACTTCTAACTCATACTTTGCTACTACTTCTACCATTTTACTTGATAAAGCCAATTCATAAGGTTGGTATTGAAATAGTGGATATTCTTCTAAAACAACTTCATGAAAGTGTAAACGGTGTGAAAAAAAATCTAATCGAACAGGTTGATTGTAAGTTATAAAATGTACTTCGTGTCCCTTATCTGCTAATGCCATTCCTAATTCAGTTGCTACAACTCCACTTCCACCAAAGGTTGGATAACATACAATTCCTATTTTCATGTTTACTGTTTGATTATTTTTAGATTTAGAATATAGTTAATGACGTAAATTTACGGTATTACTTACGTTTATTTGTAAAGAATTTCATAAAATAAAACGCCATTACGGGGTTCGTAATGGCGTTTATAATCTATAAATTATGTGTAATTTAATAATCTCCTAACGTTTCTGGGTTTTGCGCTAAAGCTAATTCTAATTGTTCATCATTTGGTGCTTTACCGTGCCACGCGTGAGTATGCATCATATAGTCTACACCATTACCCATTTCTGTATGCAATAAAACACAAACTGGCCTTCCTTTTCCTGTGCGAGATTTTGCTTCAGCCATTCCTTTTAAAATATCTTCAACATTATTTCCTTCTTTAATCTCTACTACATCCCATCCAAAAGCTTCAAACTTAGCTTTTAAACTTCCCATAGGTAATACTTCATCAGTAGAACCGTCAATTTGTTTCTCGTTTAAATCAACTGTAGAAATTAAATTATCAACTTTTTTAGCCGAAGCATACATAGCAGCTTCCCAAATTTGACCTTCTTGTAACTCTCCATCACCATGTAATGAATATACAATTTTATCGTCTCCGTTTAACTTTTTTGCTTCAGCAGCACCGATAGCAACACTCATTCCTTGTCCTAAAGATCCTGAGGCAATACGAATACCTGGTAAGTCTTCATGCGTAGTTGGGTGACCTTGTAAACGAGAATCTAACTTTCTAAAAGTTGCCAACTCAGCTACAGGGAAAAATCCGCTATGAGCTAGTACACTATAATATACTGGTGAAATATGTCCGTTTGACAAGAAAAATAAATCTTCATTTTTACCGTCCATGGTAAAATCAGTAGAATAATCCATAATTTCTTGATACAAACAAGTGAAAAATTCAGCACATCCTAAAGAACCTCCTGGGTGACCTGAATTTACAGCATGTACCATTCGTACAATATCTCTACGAACTTGTTGTGTAAAATCTTGTAATTGTTGTGTTGTTGGCATTATTGTTTTGTTTTATGCCCACAAATGTAACTGATTATGTAAAAATGAGCAATTACTTTTATTACGTTTTTTGCTTTTTCTTCTTTGCAGCAGGAAACAGTACATTGTTTAAAATTAAACGGTATCCTGGTGAAGTTGGATGTAAATCTAATTCTGTTTTTGGATCTCCTACTCTATGCTGATAATCTTCAGGATCGTGACCTCCGTAAAAAGTAAACATTCCTTTTCCTTTAGTTCCATGAATGTATCTACCTTCTTTGTTGGTTTTGTTTTCTCCCAAAACAACAATAGTCGATTTTATAGTATTCGGATCAAATGAAGTGGTTTGTCCCATAAAACCTTTTACTAGCATTGTGTGATTTTGTGTTAACATCGTTGGAACTTGATCCCATTTAGCAGAAAATTCCTTCAACGTAAAATAATCTACCTCTTTATTAATTCTCCTTTTTCGAGTCATATCGATTGTAGAAAATTCATAAGTGGTTGGATTACGAATCAGCTCAAAATTTTTAAAAGCAAAAGTTTTATTAAAATCTATTTTAGATTGATAATTAGGCTCGGAAGCATCACCATCAAACATGGCTTCACAAATATCTACTCCATCTGCTGCTAAAGCAATGTCAAAGCTATCGGTTGCTGAACACATTGCAAACATGAATCCACCACCAACTACGTAATCACGTATTTTTTTAGCTACAGCACCTTTTTCTTCTGACACTTTGCCAAAGCCTAGTTTCTTTGCTAGAGCTTCTGCATCTTTTTTTTGTTGAATATACCAAGGTGCGGTTCTAAAAGCACCATAAAATCGTCCATACTGTCCTGTAAAGTCTTCATGATGTAAGTGTAGCCATTCGTACAATAACAATTTATCATTCAATACTTCTTCATCATATACTACATCAAACGGAATTTCAGCATAGGTTAACACCATAGTCACTGCATCATCCCAAGGCATTTTATCTTTAGGAGAATAAACAGCTATTTTTGGGGCTTTTTCTAAAGTTACCGCTTCTTGATTTTTAGATGGTGATGAAATTTCTTCTAAAATCAACGCTGACTTAGCATCTGAAATGATTTGATAAGATACACCTCGTATTTTGCATTCTTTTTCTATCGATTCGTTATTTTCTATTAAAAAAGCCCCGCCATCATAATTTAACAACCATTTTGCCTTTAACTCATTTTGAAGAGCATAATACACAATTCCATACGCTTTTAAATGATTTTTCTGGTTTTCGTTACTCATTGGCAAATAAATAAAGGAAGCCCATATAGTGTTAGAAAACAATACGAAATAGATTATGTATAGTGTTTTTTTCATTAAATACCTTTTATTTTGAATAATACCTCTTCGGGTTTTAAAGGTTTTTCTGTTTTATTTTTAAAAGAAATCTCACCTAAGTAAAAACTTTCAAATTCAGCTACATACTTCTCATTTTCCACCTCGCATATTATATCGCTATAATCAACAATATTTCCTTCTTCAAAATTCCATTTTTTCACTTTAAATCCATTAAAGTTTTCTGGAACTACAACTACAATTTCTTCTCCTTTTTTTAATCTAACTGTGTTTAAAACCTTATCATTTACAAGTCCTTTCAATCCTATATTTAAAAGTAAATCATTTTTTCTAAATCCATCTTTTCCAAAAAGAATTCTTATTTTTTCTATCATATCAAAAACTAAAATACACAATTACTTTTTAGCAATTGTGTATTCAGGTATATTTTAAGGTTTATTTAAAGATTAAAACGGAACATCGTCATCGCTTGGTCCGAAAGCATCTTCTGGCGAAGCAAAGTTATTTGAGGCTACTTCATCATTAAATCCTGAGTTCATACTCGACTGGAACTCACTGCTAAATCCTTCTTCTAAATCTGAAAATTTTGCTAAGTGTCCTGTAAATTTCAAACGAATGTTATCCAATCCACCGTTACGGTGCTTTGCTACAATAAACTCTCCCTGTCCTTCACATGGTGAGTGATCATCATCATCCCATTCTGTCATTCCATAGTATTCAGGACGATAAATAAACGATACAATATCGGCATCCTGCTCAATCGCTCCCGATTCACGAAGATCGGATAGTAACGGACGTTTACTTCCTCCACGGGTTTCAACCGCACGAGATAACTGAGAAAGTGCAATTACTGGTACATTTAATTCTTTACCTAATGCTTTTAAGTTACGCGAAATCGTCGAAATTTCTTGTTCACGGTTACCTCCTGCTCCTCCTGCTGTCATTAACTGTAAGTAATCAATAATTAAGATTTTAACTCCGTGCTGTGACACCAAACGACGTGCTTTTGCACGTAAATCGAAAATAGATAAAGCTGGAGTATCATCAATAAAAATAGGTGCTTCTGCAAGGTTTTTAACCTTCACGTTTAGTTGCTCCCATTCGTGTGGTTCAAGGTTTCCTTTACGTAGCTTTTCAGAAGTTAATCCTGTTTCCGAAGAAATCATACGTGTAATTAGCTGTACTGATGACATCTCTAGAGAGAATAATGCTACAGGATGTCCGAAATCAATCGCCATATTTTTCGCCATCGAAATTACAAATGCCGTTTTACCCATACCTGGACGTGCTGCAATAATAATTAAATCGGTAGGCTGCCAACCAGAAGTAAGTGCGTCTAATTTGGTAAAACCTGTAGCCAAACCACTCATTCCTTCTTTGGTAGAAATCTCTTGGATTTTATTAATGGATTGTTGCACTAATGAATCGGCTCTTTCGGCTCCTTTTTTAAGGTTACCTTGAGTAACCTCGAATAATTTTCCTTCGGCATCATCTAACAAATCAAAAACATCCATGGTTTCATCATAAGCATTTTCAATAATTTCTGAAGAAATACTTATTAATCTTCGTTGAATATATTTTTCAAGAATAATTCTCGAGTGAAACTCAATGTGTGCAGAAGAGGCTACTTTTTGTGTTAGTCCAATTAGGTAAAAATCTCCTCCTGCTATATCTAACTTTCCGTTCTTTTTTAATTGATTAGAAACTGAAAGTAAATCGATTGGTTCTGAATTTTGAAATAATGCATAGATTGCATCATAAATTTCTTGGTGTCTTTTATCATAGAAAGCCTCAGGATGTAAGATATCAATTACTTCATCAATTCCCTTTTTATCAATCATCATAGCTCCTAAAACGGCTTCTTCTAATTCTAAGGCTTGTGGTGGTAATTTTCCTTTTTCTAAGCTAATTATTCTAGCTTTATCAATTTTTGTTCCTTTGAGAGATTGGGTTCTTTCCATAACAGCAAATGTATATTTTTAAGATGATATTTGTAGGTGAGTTCTTTAAATTTCTTTTTACACAAGTTTTGTAAACAAAACTGTTATTAACTTGTTGATAACGTATCAACTTTTTTATTTTTGGGCTTATGAAGCTTCAAAAAAAACATCTTTATATAGTGTTGACACTTCCAATTCAAATTGTTTTGGTACAATTTTTAAGTCAAAAACCGCTGTGGATTGAGCAATATTATAGTAATGGTATTTACCCTTACCTTTCTGTTTTTTTTCGTGCTATTTTGGGATGGATTCCTTTTTCTTTTGGTGACGCATTAGGTTTATTTTTAATTGTTTTTTTTATTAAGGCTTTATACAGTTTGATAAAAAACCGATTTAAAAATTCGCTTTCTAAATTACTAAATTTTATCATTACTTTATCAATAATATATTTTTGTTTTTATGCCTTTTGGGGATTAAATTATTTTAGAGAGCCTTTAGCAAAAAACTTAGGGCTACAACAATCTAACTACACTACCGAAGAATTAATTTCTACAACAGAACATATAATAAAAGAATTAAACGCTATTCACTTACAAATTACCAATAACGATTCTGTTAAAGTAATAGTTCCTTATTCTCAAAAAGAAATATATGAGTTAGCTCCTAATGGTTTTAGATTACTATCTACTACTTATCCACAACTAAACTATCAAAGTTCATCAATAAAAAATTCTTTGGTTAGTTTATTTCAATCATACAATGGAACTTCAGGGTACCTTAATCCCCTAACAGGTGAAGCTCAGGTAAATGATATGATTCCTAAAACAAGCTATCCAGCTACAACCTGTCATGAAATAGCTCATCAAATTGGTTGGGCAGCAGAAAATGATGCTAATTTCGTAGGGTTTTTAGCATCGATAACTAACGATGATCTCTACTTTAAATACTCCGGTTACCGTATGGCTTATAACTACTGTATTCGTCAAGTATATAAAAGAGATGAAGAATTAGGGAAAGAACTGGCTAAAACAGTAAATAAAGGGGTTTATAAAGATTACAAAGCTAGTTATGTACATTGGCAGCAATTTAAAAATCCAATAGAACCTTATTTAAAGAAAGGATACAATTCTTATTTAAAAGCAAACAATCAATCAAAAGGAATACAATCGTATAGCTACGTTGTCGATTTATTGATTGCTTATTTTAAAAATGAATATTAACATAAATTCATCTTATTTCGCTTCTCTAAATACATTTGAAATAGCTATTTTTGATGCTTTAAAAATACTACGATGAACAAACAACATATAATCGACCGATTTATAAAGTATGTAACTATTGATACTGAAAGTGATCCTAATAATCCAGCATTTCCTAGTACTGAAAAACAATGGGATTTAGCCAAAGTTCTTGAAAAAGAATTAAAGGAAATAGGAATGGAAGATGTTGAACTAGATGAGAATTGTTATTTAATGGCAACGTTACCTAGTAATTTAGATTATGAAGTACCAACTATTGGTTTTGTTGCTCATATTGATACTAGTCCAGACTTTACTGGAGCTAATGTAAAGCCTCAAATTCATGAGAATTACGACGGAAAAGACATCTTATTAAACAAAGAAGAGAACATCGTTTTATCTCCTGATTATTTTGAAGATTTATTACAGTATAAAGGTCAAACTATCATTACTACTGACGGTACTACTTTATTAGGAGCAGATGATAAAGCTGGTGTTACTGAGATTGTTTCTGCAATGGAGTACTTAATCCAACACCCAGAAATTAAGCATGGTAAAATCCGTATTTGCTTTACTCCTGATGAAGAAGTTGGTAAAGGAGCTCACATGTTTGATGTTGAAAAATTTGGAGCAGAATGGGCTTACACTATGGACGGAAGTCAAATTGGAGAATTAGAGTATGAAAACTTTAATGCTGCTGGTGCTACAGTTACTATTCAAGGTAAAATTGTACACCCTGGATATGCAAAAGGTAAAATGATTAACTCTATGCTTATTGCTAGTGAGTTTATAAATGCTTTACCTGAAGACGAAGTACCAGAAAAAACTACAGGTTACGAAGGTTTCTTCCACTTACATCACATGCAAGGTGAAGTTGAAAAAACAACTTTACACTACATTATTAGAGATCACGACATGAATCAATTCAACAATCGTAAGCAAGCTATGTTAGATTTAGCTGAAGTGTTGAATGCTAAACGTGGACAAAAATTAGTTTCTGTTGAAATTAAAGATCAATATTTTAACATGAAAGAAAAGGTTACTCCTGTAATGCATATTGTTGATATTGCTGAAGAGGTAATGAAAGATATGGGAATTACTCCGTTAATTAAACCTATTCGTGGAGGTACAGATGGTTCTCAATTATCATACAAAGGATTACCTTGTCCTAATATTTTTGCTGGAGGACATAATTTCCACGGACGTTATGAATATGTTCCTGCTGAAAGTATTGTAAAAGCAAGTGAAGTAATTGTTGGAATTGCTCAAAAAGTAGCTGTAAAATTTAATTAATTTTACATACCGTATTTATAAAATCAAAAACTCTAGCTGCAGCTAGAGTTTTTTTATGATATTTTTACCCCTTTAAAAAATATCATTTTGTTTGAAATAAATCCCCTTAATTTTATTTCACCGCAAATATGTACCTTTTTAAAAAGTTTAGAAACAGGAAAATTCCCTTTTACCTATCTTAAAAACCCCTTATTTCACAAAAAAACACAAATTTGTATATTTCTTTTATTTAATTTTTTGCCTAATACCTCCTATCTATTTTTGCGGCAAATAATTATTAAATGAATAGACGAGACCTTTTAAAGTTGACAGATAAGTATCAGTCTCCTTTGTATGTTTACGACACTGAAAAAATCATTTCTCAATACAAGAAAATTACTTCTGCATTTTCTAAAGTGAAGAATGTAAAAATTAATTATGCAGTAAAAGCGTTATCTAACATTAATATATTAAAGGTATTTAATAAGCTTAATAGTGGATTAGATACAGTTTCTATTCAAGAAGTTAAATTAGGTTTATTAGCTGGATTTGAACCTCATGAAATTATTTATACTCCTAACGGGGTTTCTCTTCAAGAAATAGAAGATGTAGCTAAGTTAGGTGTTCAAATTAACATTGATAATTTATCTATTTTAGAATTATTCGGACAAAAACATCCAACAATACCTGTGTGTATTCGTATCAACCCCCATGTTATGGCTGGTGGAAATAGTAAAATATCTGTTGGACATATCGATTCTAAGTTTGGTATTTCAATTCATCAAGTACCTCATATAAAAAGAGTTGTTAAAAATACAGGAATGCATATTAATGGAATACATATGCATACTGGTTCTGATATTTTAGATATTGATACTTTTTTACGTGCTTCTGAGATTTTATTTGACGTAGCTAAGCAATTCGAAGATATAGACTTCGTAGATTTTGGTAGTGGTTTTAAAGTTCCTTACAAAAAAGATGATATTTCTACTAATATAGAAGAGTTAGGAGAAAAATTATCTACAAGGTTTAATCAATTTTGTAAAGATTATGGTAAGGATGTTACCTTAATGTTTGAGCCTGGAAAGTTTCTGGTAAGTGAAGCTGGTTATTTCTTAGCGAAAGTAAATGTTATTAAACAGACTACTTCTACTGTATTTGCTGGTATCGACAGTGGTTTAAATCATTTAATTCGTCCAATGTTTTATAACTCATACCATCAAATAGAAAACATTTCTAATCCAAAAGGAAGAGAACGTTTTTATAGTGTGGTAGGTTATATTTGTGAAACTGATACTTTTGGTTCAAACCGAAGGATTAATGAAATTTCAGAAGGAGATATTTTATGTTTTCATAATGCCGGAGCTTATTGCTTTTCTATGGCATCTAACTACAATTCTAGATACAAACCTGCTGAAGTAATGATTTATAAAGGAAAAGATTACTTAATAAGAAAGAGGGAAACTATTGAAGATATTCTTAGAAATCAAGAAAACATTACGTTATAATAAAAATTAAAAGCTCTGACCTTTTTTGGATCAGAGCTTTTTTAAAATATAATCAACCCCTCAAAGACTATATTTTAAAACGTTGTAATTAAAGTCCCCTATCTTTATTTACACTACAAATATCATTGAAATATTTTATAATTATCATAGGAAAATCCCCTTTTCTATAAAAATAACCCCCTAAAATCACAAAACAGCCTTTAATTTTAAAAGCTGCTTCATGGTTAAATTAAATTATTTATAAGTTTTTATTTAGAAAATATATCGTAAACCTAACTGCATTTGCCAACGAGATAATAAACTTGAATCATATCCAAACGTTTTATTAGAATTAGGTGTAAATGAATATGTAGGTGCTTTAGAATAGTCTGGTACATAACTAGCTGGGTCTGTATTAGCAGGGTCAACATCTGGAAACCTAATTCCTAAAGGCTGTAAATTATTTGGCTGTTGAACAACTCCCCAATCAGAATTTATTAAGTTTCCTACATTTAAAATATCAAGACTTAATTGTATTGTATTTTGTTTTTTATCTGATACATTAAAATTAAAGTCTTGCAATATTTTTAAATCCCACTTTCCTCTCCATGGGGCTAAAGCTCCATAGCGTTCTACATACTTCCCTCTTCTATCGTTTAAATAATCATCTTGTTGAATATAAGCCTCAAAAGCATCAGCTTGTGCGGCATCACTAAATTGCATTTGATTGATTTCAGAACTTGTAGGCACATATAATAAATCGTTTACTGCAGAACCGTCGTTATTAATATCTCCTCCGTAAGTGTAATTAAAACGTCCGCCTTGTGCATATTCAAAGAAAGTAGAAATTGTTGTAGCAAACTTCTCACCTCCATATGTAAACTTTTTAGATAGCACTCCTATAAACCTATGTGTATCACCATATTTAGAGTATGATAACACATCGTTATTAGCATTTCCTACTACCGGATTAAAAGCAAAAGCATCACCTGTAATTTCTGCTTCAATAGAATTTACATCTTTAGCGTTTAAATAATTATATGCCACACTAGTATATAATCCGTTATCAAAAGTTTTTTGAAGTTTAAAAGAAGCATTCCAAACACGACCTTTATCGGAGTTTGTAAACACATAGGCATTGTTTCCTTTATCACTTCCATTATATATTTCTCTATTATCAAATGATGTATTTAAAGTAGCACTAGGCTCTCTTAACCCCCAATTTTGTACATGTGCCCCATTAATATCTTTTGTATAAGAAATATCTGTGGTTGCTATAATTCCATTTTCAAACTTCCAATCCAAACCTAAGTTTGTTCTCCATACTTGTGGGAACTTAAAATCTGGATCAACTAATTGAAAGAAACCATCGTCAGCTCCACTTACTTGATTTCCAATCCATACAAAAGGTAAACGTCCTGTAAACACCCCAGAACCACCACGAAGTTGCATTGTATTGTCTCCTTGAATATCCCAATTAAAGCCTACTCTTGGTGAAATCAACCATTGATTCGTTGGCATTTTAGTTGAAAGTAGTTGCTGTTCTTCTCCTGTATTAGGATTGTAATATAATACTGAATTATTTCTTGTTGCTCCATTATCAGTATCTATATACTTTTGAATTAAACTAGAGGTATCAAAGTATAATGGTTTATCAAATCGAATTCCGTATGTTAATTTAAAATTGTCATTTACCTCCCATTCATCTTGTACATAAAAGGCGAGCTGACCTACATTTAATTCAGAAAGCTTCCAACCACCGTCAACTCCTACTCCAGCTGCATTTAATGCATCATACCTGCTTTGTGCATACGCTAAATTTGTTGCTAAAATACCATTTGGATCAGCTGCATCGTTTAAAAAATTAGCTACACTAGGATATGGTCCTCCAAATCCAGGTATATTAAACGTTCCTCTATAAGGAAATGTTCCAAAGTTATCATAAGCAGCTAAATTAAATGAGTTTTTAAATTCAAATTTTTCAAATGAAAAACCAACTGTGTATGTATGATCTCCTTTAAAAAAGTTCATATTATTAGTCAATTGAAAAACTCGTTGATCTAATGTATTGTGAATAGAAAATGGCTCATGACCAGCTATTATATAATTACTACCGCTACCATCCTCAATTGAAATTACTGGTGCTGGTGCTGATAACGGGTTTCTAAAATCATCAAAATGAGTATATCCTATTTGTAATTTATTGGTTGTTGTTTCCGATAAATTTGAATTTAACTCTAATTGAAATGAATTTAAGTTATTATTAATTTCATATCCAGAGTTTTCAAATTGTAATGTAGAAAAACTTGGACCTCTATTTCCTAAAGCTGTAGGATGCGCAGGGGTTTCTTTAGAAGCTCTTAAAAAATTATAAATTAAGGCTAACCTATTTTTATCATTTATATTCCAATCTAACTTAAAAATTCCTTTGGTAGATTCAGAACCATAGGTAAACCCTTCATAAGCACCTGTATTATATCCTAAAGCAGACAGAGCATTTTTAACCGCCATTAAATCTGACTCTGATACTCTTGATTCATTAATAGCTCCATTTCCAGTGTTTGGCACCCAACCTGCTGTACCTAAATCTTCACGATCATCTTTTTCAAAATTAGCAAAAAAGAATAATTTATCTTTTACTATAGGTCCTCCTAAACTAGCTCCATATTGACTTTGACTCAACTTAGGTTTTACAACATCTTGCCCTTTTATTTTACCACCTGTCATATCTTGATTTCTAAAGAAACCATATACTGTACCTGTAAATTCATTGGTTCCACTTTTAGTAACCGCATCAACTGAAGCGCCTGTAAAACCTGATAATGTTACATCATAAGGTGCTGTAGATACTGATATTTGCTCAATAGCATCTAGTGATATTGGTTGAGATCCTGTTTGTCCTCCTGGTGTTGGAGAATCTAACCCAAATGGGTTGTTAAAAATAGAACCGTCTAAAGAGAAGTTATTAAACTGGTCATTTCTCCCTCCGAAGGAATTTCCACTAGCAGTTGGTTCTAAACGAGTAAAATCTGCTGCTGAACGTGAAATAGTTGGTAAGGTTTTTAGTTGAATAGCACTCACACTAGTTTGAGCTCCTGTTCTATCATTATTAAAAACTGTACTTCTGGTTGATGATATAACAACCTCTTCTAACTGTTCTCCATCTTCAGCCAGTATACCATCTATATTGGTGGTCTTACCCAGCGTTAAGTAAACGTTAGTTACCTCTTGAGATTCAAACCCAATATAACTAAATGTTACTTTATAAGGTCCTCCTACTCTTAAATTAGGAATGGTGTACCTACCATTTTCTTGAGCAACAGCTCCTGATATAGTACCCGTAGGTTCATGCAAAACTACAATGTTAGCACCAAACAATGGTTCTCCTTGACTGTCTGTTACAATTCCTTTTATTTTTGATGTAGTTATCTGGGAAAAGATGGATAAACTCAAAAAAACAAAAGAGAATACTAATAATTTTTTCATAATAGTACTGATTTTGTTTATGTTACATCTCAAATTTAAGAAATAAAAAAATCCGCTCGACTGAGCGGATTTATACTTTATTAACAGGTATTTAACAATTTAGTTACTATTCAGCAACTACTTCAAATACGATGTCAGCTACAACTGTTCTGTGTAAACGTACAGCAGCGTTGTATTTCCCTAATCTTTTTACGTTACCTCCAGTAACTTTGATAAATTTCTTATCGATTTCAGTACCTGCTTTTACTAAAGCTTCTGCAACATCAATGTTGTTAACTGAACCAAATAATTTATCTCCTGAACCTACTTTAGAAGCTATTTTGATTTCATACCCTTTAATAGTTTCAGCTACTTTGTTAGCGTCTTCTATTAATTTAGCTTCTTTATAAGCACGTTGCTTTAAGTTTTCTGCTAATACTTTTTTAGCTGAAGAAGTAGCTAAAATTGCATATCCTTGAGGTATTAGGTAGTTACGTCCGTAACCATTCTTAACAGTTACGATATCGTCTTTAAAACCTAAGTTTTCTACGTCTTGTTTTAATATCAATTCCATGTTTCTACTTCTTTATTATTTTAACATATCTCCAACGTATGGCATTAAAGCTAAGTGACGAGCTCTTTTGATAGCTTGAGCCACTTTACGTTGATATTTTAATGATGTTCCTGTTAAACGTCTTGGTAAAATTTTACCTTGCTCGTTTACTAAATACATTAAGAAGTCTGCATCTTTGTAATCGATGTATTTAATACCGTTTTTCTTGAAACGACAGTATTTAGCTTCTTTCTTAGTTTCGATATCAAGCGGAGTTAAGTAACGTACTTCCCCTTGCTTATTTCCTTTTGCTTGTTGTTCTATAGATGCCATTTCTTACTTTTTTGCAGATTTAACACGTTCTCTTCTCTTTTCAGCCCAAGCTGCAGCATGCTTGTCTAACTTTACAGTTAAATAACGCATAACGCTATCGTCACGTCTAAACTCTAATTCAAACGGAGCAATTGCTTCACCTGCTACTTTGTACTCAAATAAGTGGTAAAATCCACTTTTTTTCTTCTCGATTGGATATGCTAACTTCTTTAAGCCCCAATCTTCTTTAGAAATCATTTCTGCACCTTTAGAAAGTAAGTAGTCCTCAAACTTCTTTACTGCTTCCTTTATCTGAGTTTCAGATAAAACGGGATTCAAAATGAAAACAGTTTCGTAATGATTCATAATTAAATTATTTAAAATTTATTTTTAAGCTTGCAAATATACTGCTTTTTACTGCATAAACAAACTCTTAACTTATAAAAAATTTCATGATTTTATGTATGTTTGTAACTAAACGACCTTATACTATGCAAATTCCTGAAATCCCTAACCTAATTCACTATGCTATTCCTTTCTTTATTTTAACAGTAATTATTGAAGTTATTTTAACTGTTAAAGTAAAATTAGAAGATTACGAATTTAAAGATGCTGCGACTTCAATTACTATGGGATTGGGTAATGTTTTTATAGGATTGCTTACTAAAGGAATTATTTTAGGGATATTTCTGTTTTTATATCAATATCGTTTATTCACCATTCCATTTGCCTGGTGGTCGTGGATTATCTTATTATTTGCTGAAGATTTTGCATACTATTGGAATCACAGAATAGCACACGAAAGTCGTTTGTTTTGGGCTAGCCATGTGGTACATCATTCTTCAACAAAATATAATTTAAGCACCGCTTTACGACAAACTTGGTCAGGAAGTTTTTATACATTCATATTTTGGGCTCCATTGGCTATTATAGGGTTTCATCCATTAATGATTTTAACTCAGATGAGTATTAGTTTACTATATCAATACTGGATTCATACCGAACTTATTAACAAAATGCCTAAATGGTTTGAAGCTATTTTTAATACACCAAGTCATCATCGAGTGCATCATGCTACCAATCCTCAATATTTAGACAGAAATCATGCTGGAATTTTTATTATTTGGGATAAACTCTTTGGTACTTTTGAACCTGAAGTTGAAAAACCTGTGTATGGTTTGGTAACAAATATCAATACGCATAATCCTATAAAAGTTGCTTTTATTGAATGGTATAATATGTTTACCGATGTATTTAAAAGTAAGACTTCTGTTGGAAAAAGGCTTTTATATTTTATAAAACCTCCTGGATGGAAACATGATGGAACAGGAAAACTTTCTACCGATTTACGTAAAGAATGGGAAGAAAATAAAAAAGGAGAAATTTAAATTCCTCCCCTTCTTTATTTAATTAATATCAAATCGAACTCCTAATGAAATATTTCTTGTACCTGTATCTTTAAATAATGGATTTAAATCATATTTAGCATATAATCCATAACCTTTGTATGCTACAAAAGCACTTAATCCGTAATTGATTGTATTCATATTAAAGTTATCTTTTTGAACCTCTTCAATCATAACTCCTTGGGCATTTCTATATTCTAAATACTGACGAGTTCCTAATTTAAATCCGAAGAAACCTCCTACTCCTAAACGAAAAGCTTTATGAGTTCTATCTACTACTTCGCCATCAGAATACTTTTTATTTTTAGAGAAATCAAACTCCAAATGCATAGGAAATGTCATCTGTACATGACGTAATCTACTTTCTGAAAGTTGATCAGGGTGAATACTCAAATTTGTTTCATCTCCATTTACTACATGATATTGATTGTTTTCTGCTCTTAAGTTATTCCACAAAAAAGAAACCCCATATTTAAAATACGTTTTAGATGGTTCTTTAGTAAAACGTGTTTTAAATGTAAATCCTAATTCGTAAAAATGTGATTGCCAAAATTTGTACTCAGAATCATTTAACGAACTAAACTCATTATTCGTTAATACGTTATTTACTCCTAGCGCAAACACTATTTGTGAGGTTGTTCTTTTTTTTCTTCTTCTTTTTTCTTTTTCAACTTCATCTTTAGAAAGATCTAATTTAAACTCTGCTCCTGCAATTCTAAAAGTACCAACATTGGTATCTTCTTCACTACTTAATACTTTTCCATCAATTTTATCTTGTACTAATTGTTGTAGGTTTTGTTCTTGAACAGAAACTTCTCTTTCAATTTGTTCTGCATGATATTGAGCTGCTTCCTTTTTCAACTTCACAGCTTCATCAAGCGTTATTTTATTACTTTCTAATTGAGCGTTAATATCTTTAACTTTCAACTTTAACGAGTCTTTGTGTTGTTGTGTGATTTTATCAATAGTATTTGATATTTTTTTTACTTCTTTTTCAAATACTTTTTCTTGAGAATGGGCAATAGTTGTTACAAACAACACTAATAATAGTATTCTTTTCATTTTTGTAATTTTAAATTAAACTGATAATAATTTTGGTGATTTAATTATCGATAATTGGTAAGCGCTTTATTTATTTCTATCAACAATTGCTACCGCAATGTCTGATATTTTTAGTTTTAGTTTCTGCATGAAGTCTCCGTTATACTCTTCATCATCAATTGTTCTTTCTACCTCTGCTAAAATCGTATTAGGATTAATTTTAAAATCAGATCTTTTCAATTCATCCTCTATCGTTTTTAACACATCTTCACGTTTCACTTTATGTCTTGCATAATATTCTTTAATTTCTTCCGAATTATGAGTTACAGCAAACAATAAATCGTCACTATTTACTTTTATTCTTGAAGTAACATTCTTCTTTTTTTCTATTGAAGAATTCTCATCTATCAAAGCTATTACATCCTCTTTTGGTAAACTTTTTTCTTGAAATGGTTTAAACGCTAATTCTTCTTTAGATTGACTAATAACAACTTCAGTTTTATTATTCTTATTTAGAATTTGGCTTTCTTTCTTCGGAAAAATTTCTTCCTTTTTTTCTTCAATCTGTACAATAGCTTCCTCAGTACCATTTATCAACTCTTCTATTTTAACATCATTCATTTTTAAGGTATCTATAGAAGTTTCAACAATTGTTTCTATTGATTTTTCAGTATCAGAATTTAGAAAAAAAGAAAATCCTACACTCAACAACAAAGTGATACTTGCCGCATAACCAACATATAAAAACCAATTTCTTTTCTTTTGATTTTGATGTTCGTCTAGTTGAGAATTCAAACGTTCCCAAGCTGATGATGAAGGTGACAACTCTCTATTTTTGAGTTTATCAGCAATTTGTTTATCTATTTTATTTGTTGACATCTTTAATTTGATTCATTTTACAATAATTCGTTTGCAACCATTTACGAGCTTTAAACAACTGCGACTTTGAAGTACTTTCAGAAATTTGCAGCTTTTTGGCTATTTCTGAATGTTTATAACCTTCAATAGCATATAAATTAAATACTAACTTATAGCCTTCTGGAAGTGTATCTATGAGTTTTTGAATATCTTCTACCGAAGTATTCTCTAAACTTTCGGTAGCAGCATCGTTAAAAACGAATTCCTCATCAGATAGTTGAATAAGATTCTTTTTTTGTAAATAACTTACACAAGTATTTACCATAATTTTACGAATCCACCCTTCAAAACTTCCTTCTCCTTTAAATTTTTGTAAGTTGGTAAAAACCTTAAAAAAACCCTGTAACATCAAATCTTCTGCATGATGTAAATCTTTTACATATTGTCTACAAACTCCTAACATTTTGGGTGAGTACTGTTCAAACAATTGCTGTTGAGCTTCTCTGTTCTGCTCAGTTGCCTTTTTTATAAGCTTTGCTTGTTTGTTATGCAGTGAAATAATTTTCAATTTCTTTTTATAGTTTTTATTGCCTTACAAATATATAGACTACTAAAATTGAAAAAAGGTTGCCTGAAGAAAAAAACCTCCAGCTTTTTTTAAATGCTGGAGGTTCGAATATCATCTTTAAATGATATTTCAGGGGGGGACTTGTCTTTTAAAGTCAGCTCCTCTGAATTATATCACAAATTTATAGTATCTCTGTAAATATTTTTACAGGAAAAAACCTAGATGTTTATAATTTTAAGATTATTTTAATAATAAATGGTTTTACCAGCTTACACCTGCTCCACCACCACCTGAACTTCCTCCTCCAAAACTTGATGACGATGAGGGTGATGACCATGATGATCCTCCTGAACTAGAAGAAGAACTATTAGATCTTTCTAATCTTGGGATTATAATAGTTTTGCTTTCTTGATAGTTACAATTCTTACATAAATAATCTTCTCGTTTTTCACCACTAGAATCATAAGTAGCCTTATGTATAATCTTTGTACTTATTCTTCCAAAGGTTTTATACCTACACTGTTTGCATTTTGTATATTTTCTACTAGAACCTTCATATTCTAAAATTAAAATATCACTTTTATCTTCTGTTACCCAAACATCATATTCTTTCGATTTAATTTTCTCTTCGAGAATTTGCGCTTTTTCTAAAAAATCGTTTTCAGCCCATTCACTTTTTAAATAAAATTGTTTTCCGTTCTTTTTACTGAAACGAGGAGAAAAACGATACAATTTAAGCTTAGACTTTACATATCTATTAATAAAATACAAGGGCAAAGGAAATAGAAAAAGTAAACATCCTAAACCTAGTTTACTCATATCTTGATACTTGTCATACAAATCTTCTTTTGACACATCTATTGACCTTGCTTTAACAACAAACCAACCTCCTATAAACAAGCTAACTATCAAATAAAAAAACAGGTATATGAAAAATGGATTCTTAAAAAAATTAATTTCTTTTTCATTGTAATAATTAATATTCTGAGCATAAATTTCATCAATAACATCAGGATTATCTAATATTTCCTCTATTCTAGAAACAGCCGCTAACATTCCTTTCCCAAATTCACCTTGTTTAAAATAAGGAACAACTTCATCAGTTCCTATTCTATGACAAACGATATCCGTTAAAATAGGCTCTAAACCATATCCTACTTCAAACTCTGTTCTTCGTTGATCTATCACAGTTAAAATTAACAAACCATTATCTACCTCTTTATCTCCTATACCCCACTCCTCAAATAATTTTACAGCAAAATTTTTAGGCACTTCTTGTCCTATGCTTTTAACAATTACTATGACTATTTGAGCTGTTGTTTTTTGTTCTAACACCCATAGTTTTAAGTTCAACTCATGTTCTTCAAGAGCATTAATATAATTATTAGGGTCAGATATAAATCCGTTAGCACCATTCTTTTTCGGATTAGGAACCTCTTTAATAGAAAAAACTTCTTTTTGTTTGTATGTTGGTGGAATAAAACTTTTTGGAAGACTAAGTTGCTCTTGTTTTTCTTCTTTTGTTATTTCTTGTAACGGCTTTACAACCTCCTCTCCCTTAATAACCTCCTGAAAGCTATACATTTGAAAAGTTAGTAGTAATACTATAAAATTTAGAACGTACTTTTTCATCTCTTATCCTTTAATATATTTTTCTATTTCCTTTGTTTTTGGGCTTATAAAAGTAATAAGTTTACTATAAACATTTACTCTTAAAACTTGCTCAATATAAATCTTTGCACTACTTTTATTTTAGATCATAATAAAACAAACAAGAGCTTTTAGTGTATGAGTTATAATGTAACGATAGAAGAAGAGAACAAAGAGATAGCTAGTAGGTATAAAAACTTATTAAAGGGTACGTATCAAACTTTATCTGAAGACGATAAAAAACTGATTCGTAAAGCTTTTGATATTGCTGTAGAAGCACATTCTAAACAGCGTAGAAAAACAGGAGAGCCATATATTTATCATCCTATTGCCGTTGCTAAAATTGTTGCTGATGAAATAGGCCTAGGTGCTACTTCTATTGCTGCAGCTTTACTTCATGATGTTGTTGAGGATACACCTTACACTATTGACGACATGGAACGTTTGTTTGGAGAAAACATTGCCCGTATTGTTAGTGGTTTAACTAAAATATCTAACTTAAAACAAGAGCAAGATTACTCCATACAAGCAGAGAATTTCAGGAAAATGTTACTCACTTTGCATGATGATGTCCGTGTAATTCTTATCAAAATTGCTGATAGATTACACAACATGCAAACTATGGATTCGATGCCTCCTCATAAGCAGGTAAAAATAGCATCTGAAACCTTATACATTTATGCTCCTCTTGCGCATCGTTTAGGTTTATATAATATTAAAACTGAATTAGAAGATTTAGGCTTAAAGTATACTGAACCAGATGTTTACCAAGACATTTTAACTAAAATTAAAGAGAGCAAAGAAGACCAGCAAAAGTATATTGATAGCTTTACAGGTATTTTAAAAGAAGCTTTAGATAAAGAAGGTTTTAAATACGAAATAAAAGGACGTTTTAAGTCTATTTTCTCTATTCGTAGAAAAATGCGCAAGCAAAACGTAACTTTTGATGAAGTGTACGATAAGTTTGCTATTAGAATTATCTACCATCCTTCTTCCGGAGATGAAAAGTTTGATGCTTGGAAAATATACTCGATTGTAACAGACTTTTTCAAACCTAACCCTGCTCGTTTACGCGATTGGATTTCTCAACCAAAATCTACCGGATACGAAGCCTTGCATATTACTGTAATAGGTCCACAAGCAAAATGGGTGGAAGTACAAATTCGTTCAGATAGAATGGATGAGATTGCTGAAAAAGGATACGCAGCTCATTTTAAATACAAACAAGGCAGCGTTAAAGAAAATGGTTTAGAAGGTTGGTTAAACCGTTTAAAAGAAAGCTTAGAGAATCAAAGTTTAGATGCTGTAGATTTTGTTGAAGATTTTAAACTTAATCTCTACGCTAAAGAAATTTATGTATTCACTCCTAAAGGAGACTTAAAATCACTTCCTAAAGGAGCTTCTGCATTAGATTTTGCATTTTCTGTACATACCGATGTAGGTTTAAAATGTCGTGGTGCAAAAGTAAATGGAAAATTAGTTCCATTAAGTCATGAATTAAAAAGTGGCGACCAAGTTGAAGTTCTTACTGCATCTAATAACAAACCAAATGTACGTTGGTTAGATTTTGTAATAACTGCCAGAGCTCGTGCTAAAATTAAATCTGCCTTAAAAGCAGAAGAAAAGAAAATAGCTGAAGAAGGAAAAGCTATTTTACAACGAAAATTACGTCACTTGAAGATTAATGCTACTGAGAAGGTTATTCATGAACTAGCCAGTTATTTTGGATTAAAAACTAGCTTCGATTTATTTTACCGTGTTGGTAATGGTGCTATAGATAATACTCAACTTAAACAGTTTGTTGCTCAGAGAAGTAGTAGTTTTATGGGCTTTATCAAAAGTACTTTCCGTCGTACTCCTTCTAAAGAAATTTTAGAAAAAGAAGAAGTAACAAACAAATACGACGCTTTAGTTTTTGGTAAGGAAGAACAAACGTTAGATTATACATTAGCAAAATGTTGTTCTCCAATTCCTGGTGATAAAGTTTTTGGTTTCGTTACTATTAATGAAGGAATTAAAGTTCATAAAAACGATTGCCCGAATGCAATTTCTTTACAGTCAAATTATGCATACAGAATTATGCCAGCAAAATGGATTGATTCTACCAAGCAAGAATTTACTGCTATTTTACACCTTTCAGGTATTGATAATAAAGGAATTGTTAATAACATTACCAAGATAATTTCTAACAGTATGGATGTTTTTATCCATAGTATTAACATCTCTGGAGATAATGGCGTTTTTGACGGAAAACTATCGTTAAGTGTAAAAAATAAAAACCAATTAGAGAAGCTAATAGGTAACATGAAAAAAGTTGATGGTGTACAAAAAGTTGAACGTGTTAATACTTTGTAAACATCATTTTAATATCGTTGTTTTTTTATCAAGAAATAAACGTAAATTTGCCCTTTAATTCAAATCGCAAATAAGCGTAAGTGATTTTTATTAAAGATACATTTTAATAAGTACAAATATTTGAATCGTATATCTCACCTAGTGAGTAAAATTTTAAAATAAATGAGTAATTCAGCAGAAAATCAAGAAATTGTAAAAAAAGTGTTTACTTCTTTTCTAGAAGAAAACAAGCATCGTAAAACACCAGAACGTTATGCTATTTTACAAGAGATTTACGATGCTGATGAGCATTTTGATATTGAATCTTTGTATATTAAAATGAAAAACAAAAACTATCGTGTAAGTAGAGCTACGCTATACAATACGATGGATTTGTTATTAGATTGTGGGTTGGTTCGTAAACATCAGTTTGATGGACAATCTATGGCGCGTTACGAAAAAAGTTACTTCGATAAAAACCATGATCATGTAATTCTTACAGACACTGGTGAAGTAAAAGAATTTTGCGATCCTCGAATTCAAATTATCAAAAAAACAATTGAAGATGTTTTTGATATTGATATTCACAATCACTCATTATACTTCTACGGAACAAAAAGAAACAACAAATAAAACACACACTTAACAACACACTAAATGGCAGTAGATTTATTACTTGGTTTACAATGGGGAGACGAAGGTAAAGGTAAAATTGTAGACGTTTTAACAAAAAACTACGATATTATTGCTCGTTTTCAAGGAGGCCCTAACGCAGGTCATACCTTAATTTTTGATGGAAACAAGCATGTATTACACACAATTCCTTCAGGAATTTTTCATAAAACAGCTTTAAACGTGGTAGGTAACGGAGTAGTTATCGATCCTGTTATCTTTCAAAGAGAATTAGAAAATTTAGATAAGCATAACATTGATTACACTTCTAAATTATTAATTTCTCGCAAAGCACACTTAATTTTACCAACACACCGATTATTAGACGCTGCGTCTGAAACTTCAAAAGGAAAAGCAAAAATCGGTTCTACACTAAAAGGAATTGGTCCTACTTACATGGACAAAACTGGTAGAAACGGAATGCGTGTTGGAGATTTAGAATTAGACAACTGGAAAGATAAGTATAGAGCTTTAACTGAAAAGCATTTAAGTATGTTAGCATACTTTGATGTACAAATTGATTACGATTTAGATGAGTTAGAAGCTGAGTTTTCTAGAGGAATTGAAAAATTAAAAACATTACAATTTATCGATTCTGAAGAGTTTTTAAACAAGGCTATTAAAGAAGGAAAAACTATTTTAGCTGAAGGTGCTCAAGGATCGTTATTAGATATTGATTTTGGAACCTATCCATTCGTAACTTCATCTAACACCACTGCTGCTGGTGCTTGTACTGGTTTAGGAGTTGCTCCTAACAGAATTGGTGAGGTTTTCGGTATTTTTAAAGCTTATACTACTCGTGTAGGTTCAGGACCTTTCCCAACTGAGCTATTTGATGAAGATGGTGCTACAATGGCTAAAGTTGGTCATGAATTTGGAGCTACTACAGGTCGTCCTCGTCGTTGTGGATGGTTAGATTTAGTTGCTTTAAAGTACGCTGTTGATGTAAATGGAGTAACACAGTTAATGATGATGAAAGGTGATGTGTTATCTGGCTTCGATACTTTAAAAGTATGTACTTCATACAATTATAAAGGAGAAGAAATTTCTCACTTTCCATACAATATCGAACCTGAAAATGTATCTGTAAACTACACTGAGTTTAAAGGTTGGAAGGATGATTTAACAAAAATGTCTTCTGCTGATCAGTTACCTCAAAACTTATTAGATTACATTGCGTTTATCGAAAAGGAAACAGGTGTACCTGTAAAGATAGTTTCAGTTGGACCAGACAGAAAACAGACAATTAACAGATAAATTCTGAAGGAGTTCGAAAGAGCTCCTTTTTTTATGATGGTACAAGAATATTTAGATAATATCACAGCACAGTTTAAATCGTACAAAGAAGTAGCTGATAAAACGATTGCTCAACTAGAAGAAAAAGATTTACATTGGAAATATAATGAAGAAAGCAATAGCATTGCTTCTATCATGATTCATATGTCTGAAAACATGCTATCTCGTTGGACTGATTTTTTCACTTCTGATGGAGAAAAAGATTGGAGAGATAGAGATGCCGAATTTGAAACTCATGACTTATCCAAAAAAGAATTGATTAATCAATGGGAAAAAGGCTGGAATTGTCTTTTTTCTGCTTTAGACTCATTAAATGAAGAAAATTTCAATCAACCTATTCTTATCCGAAATAAGCAAGTTAAGTTGATTGAAAGTATTACAAGACAAATAGCTCATTTTCCATATCATATTGGTCAAATAGCTTATGTAGGTAAAATGATTCTAAACAGTAAATGGCAAACGGCATCAATTGCAAAAAGGAAAATCAAAAGAGTTTATGCAAGCTCAATTTGAAAAAAACTCAAATTAAAAAGGGAAGTTAATCAACTTCCCTTTTATTTTATTTCTTGCCATTTAAAATTTCTTCTCCAAATTGATGACACAGCTCTAAAGTTTTTTTAATATCATCCATCGTAGTTTTCGGATTTATTAAACACATTCTTAATACTACTTGCTTATTAAGTATTGTAGTAACTAATAATGCTTCTCTAGATTCCATTATCTTTTGAGATATTTTCTGATTTAACTCATCTAATTCTTTTTCTGATAAGTTTAACCCGATAGGATTATATCTAAAATTGATAACTGCCAACGTAGCTGGTGAAATAATTTCCCAATTTCTACTTTTACGCAGCATCTTCTCTACATCATCTGCTAATTGAATATTATAACTTACCGCCTCTTTAAAAGTATTTAATCCGTAGGTTTTAATAGACATATAAAACTTTAACGCCCTAAAACGTCT
Source organism: Tenacibaculum sp. 47A_GOM-205m (assembly GCF_000518405.1). Classification (NCBI taxonomy): domain Bacteria; kingdom Pseudomonadati; phylum Bacteroidota; class Flavobacteriia; order Flavobacteriales; family Flavobacteriaceae; genus Tenacibaculum; species Tenacibaculum sp. 47A_GOM-205m. The sequence goes on from NZ_JADN01000007.1 coordinate 279,967, forward strand.
TGTTAATTGAATTCCATAATCATAAAAATTAATTTCTGATTCATTTCCTTCAATATCTCTTAAATACTCAGGTTTTTCACTAAACGTATTGCTTAACCAAGAAGAATCTTTTACTAATAAACATCCTATTTCATAAGGTTGATAAAACCATTTATGTGGATCTACCGTTAACGAATCTGCTCGTTCTATACCTCGTAAAGCTTTAGCTCCTTTTTCAGATAAGATTGCTGCTCCACCATAAGCTCCATCAATATGAAACCAAAGATTTTCTTCTTCACAAATATCTGCAATATCATTTAAAGGATCTACAGTACCCGTATTGGTTGTTCCTGCAGAAGCGATATAACAAAACGGTTGTAATCCTTCTAATCTGTCTTTTGCTATGGCATTTTTTAACTTGTTGATACTAATTCTGAATTCAATATCAGTAGGTAAAATTCGAATTTGTTCTTTCTTAAATCCTAAAACGCGAATTGCTTTAATATTTGAAGAGTGTGCTTGATCTGACAAATAAATAACTGCCTTAGAAAAATCATCTCCACACTTTAAACGTCTTGCTGTAGCCAAAGCGGTTAAGTTTGCCATAGAACCACCACTAGTAAAAATTCCTCCTCCTTTTTCTACAGGGAAATTGTACATTTTTAGTAACCAGTTCATTGTTACAATTTCTAACTCAGCTGCTGCTGGAGAAACCATCCATCCACCAGAAAAAATATTGAATCCTGTAGCTAAACTATCAGCCATAGTACTAATAAAATTGCTAGGTCCTGGTACAAATGAAAAAGCTTTAGGGTGCGAAACGACTGTACTATTAGGCATTACGTTATCCATCACAAAGTCTAACACTTTTTCAGCAGGCATACCTTCTGCAGGTGCTTCTTGTAAAAAAATGCTATCCATTTCTTTTCTGGTAGCACTTGCAACAGGTTTTTGTTGGTCTAAAGTATCCCAATGTTCAGCAATTATATCAACTATTTTATATCCGTAAGATTTCATCTCTTCTTTTGATAAATCAAAATGAGCACTCATATCTTTATATTTTTTTAATTTACTACAAAATTAACCATTTACTAAAAGACAGCCTTTTATTTATCTTGATAATTTTATTTCTTTATTAAGGTTTTTGGCATGTTCTTTTCATTATTTTTGTGCATTAAATCGTATTATTTTGAAAAAACTATTTCTACTAGCTTTTATATTATTCTCTGTTGTAAGTTTTTCTCAAACAAAAAAAATCAAAATCCTTTCTACCGAATTAAGTACTGCTGATGAAAGCAAGTATCCTGGAGCTACACTGTTAATTGGTAAGGTAAAAATGTCGCACGAAGGCGCTACGTTAGATTGCCAAAGAGCCTTATTGTATAAGGACAAAAACTTATTTAAAGCCATTGGTGAAGTTGTAATTGAGCAAGGAGACACCATTATTCAATATAGCGATTTTGCTACGTATGACGGAAATACGAAAAAAGCAAAATCTTGGGGAAATGTAGAAATTAATGATAAAGAAATGACCCTAAAAACGGATACGCTTCATTTTGATAGAATCAACCAAGTATTATATTATCCTAACGGAGGAACAATCCGCGACACAAAAAACACCCTGAAAAGTGTAAAAGGAACCTATCTTTTAAGAGATAAAAAATTCACTGCGCAATCTAAAGTAACAGTTGTAAATCCAGAAAATCACCTAGAATCTGACCATTTAGATTATTATACAAACACACAACTAGCCTACTTATATGGGCCAAGTACCATTACCAATTTAAAAGACAGTACCAAAGTATATTCTGAAAGAGGTTTTTACGACACAAATACCGATATTTCTTACTTCGTAAAAAATGCCAAGTTATTTTTAAAAGAACGTACAGTCTCTGCCGATAGTTTATACTATGACAAACGTAACGGATTTGCTTCTGCGACCAACAATATAAAGGTGGTAGATACTGTTCAGAACATGGTTGCTAAAGGAAACTATGCTGAGTTATACGAACAAAAAGATTCTTTATTCATTATTGATAGAGCCGTTGCTATTTCTGTTTTTGAAAAAGATTCGATGCACGTTGCTGGTGATAAAATTTTACTTACAGGAAAACCTGAAAAACGAATTGCCCGTATTTTTAACAACGTAAAAATATTTAAATCTGACTTACAAGGAAAGTGCGATTCTATTCATACCAGCCAAGAAACAGGATTGACAAGAATGTTTAAAAGACCTATTTTATGGTCTAAAAATAGCCAAATTACAGGAGATAGCATTCAATTATTAACCAATAAAGAAACCAATAAGTTAGACTCCTTAAAAGTGCTTCAAAATGCTTTTATGATTCAGCAAGATTCAATTCACAAAGAAAACTTCAACCAAATAAAAGGGCGAAATATCTATGGAAAGTTTGAAAATGATGAGCTACGCACGATGATGGTTATTGGTAATGCCGAATCGTTATATTTCAACAATAACGATGAAACACATAAACTTGAAACCATTACTAAAGAAATAGCGAGTGATATTGAATTTATTTTAGAAGACGGACAAATAGCGCAAACTAAATACTTTAAAAAGTCGGAAGGAACTACCTATCCCCCTTCTGAATTCCCTTCAGAAGAACATAAATTTAAAGGTTTTTTATGGCGTGGTGATGAACAACCCTTAACTGTAGAAGACATTTTTGTAAAAGACACCACTAGTGCTCCTCCTACAAGAGAAAAAAAGGAATTAGATGTTGTAAAAGAAGCCAAAGAAAACTTTTTAAAAGAATCTTCTAAAAAAGAGACTAAAAAACGAAAAAAACTAAATCTTAAAGAATTAAAATAATTCCTGTGAAAGACGATTTTTTAAAATACCAAGGTCAAACCACTCCTCACCCATTAGCTATTGAAATTTCACATGCTAACGGTAGTTATATTTATGACAGCAACGGAAAAGCAATGTTAGACTTCGTAGCTGGAGTTTCTGCCAATAGTTTAGGTCATAATCATTCAAAGGTTAATGAAGCTATAAAAAATCAGTTAGCGCAGTATACACACGTAATGGTGTATGGTGAGTTCATTCAAAAACCACAGTTAGAATTATGTAAAGCTTTAGCAGCAACCTTACCTCCTAACCTTTCGTCTGTTTATTTGGTAAACTCTGGTACTGAAGCTACCGAAGGCGCTTTAAAGTTAGCTAAACGCTTTACCGGTAGAAGCGAAATTATTGCCGCTAAAAATGCTTATCACGGAAATACCCAAGGAGCAATGAGCGTTTGTGGTGCAGAACAACAAAACCGTGCATTTCGTCCGTTAATTCCTGGAAGTAGATTCATCGAATATAATAATGAACTAGATTTAGAAAAAATTACTTCAAAAACTGCCGGAGTCATTTTAGAAACCATTCAAGGAGGTGCTGGATTTATCGAGCCTAAAAATAATTATTTAGCAAAAGTAAAACAACGCTGTGAAGAAGTTGGAGCCTTATTAATTTTAGATGAAATCCAGTCAGGTATTGGACGCACAGGAACATTTTGGGGTTTTGAAAATTACAACGTTATCCCAGATATTATTATCACTGGTAAAGGTTTAGGTGGCGGAATGCCAATCGGAGCTTTTATTGCTTCTTTTGAAGTGATGGATTGCTTAAAAGAACACCCGAAATTAGGACATATTACTACGTTTGGTGGACATCCAGTAATTGCAAGTGCTGGTTTAGCTACGGTACAAGAGATTACTTCCTCTAACTTAATGGAAGAAAGTTTACGAAAAGAAACGTTAATCCGTAATAAATTTAAAAATCACCCAAAAGTTAAAGAAATTAGAGGAAAGGGTTTGATGCTTGCTTTATTAGTAGATACTCCTGAAGAAGCTTCACAAGTAATTTTAAACTGTTTAGACAAAGGGTTGATTTTATTCTGGTTACTTTTTGAAGGAAGAGCCATTCGTATTACGCCTCCACTCACCATTTCAGATGAAGAACTAAAAAAAGGGTGTGATCTTATTGTAAGTGAATTAGATAAGTTGTAATGAAAATATATCCAATTACAGTTTTACATCTTAGGTTAGCTATTTTTTATGTTTCATGTTGTCCAACTTTAATCACTTTTTCGTTTTCAAAGTAAATATCTAAAACATCAGGGTCAATATTGAATAGCCCAGGAACAAACCCAAGTCCATATGCGATATGATTTTCAGTATAAGAGTAATAATCATTACCGAGTAGTTTAACTATTTCCTTTTTTGTTTTTCCAATTAATATTTTACTGTCGATTATGTTTTCTGACATTTTATATCTCTCTTGTGGATTCGATTCCCACTCTTGTTTGTTAAAATCTTTTGTTGGGTAATAAGAAACCGAAAAAAACCACAAATAAATTAATCCAACATATAATATTGGACTAAAAATTACAGCTGGAATTATCGCTAAATATTTTCTGTTTTTATCATTTCCAAAGTTCCTCTTTTTTAAAATCCATTTGGATAAAAAATAGATAGGGATAGAAAGAATCAAAATTATTAATATGACCATTTATTCTTCTATTTAATTGGCTACAACGTGTTTGTTTATGGCTCGTTGCGGAAAATCAGCTATGATTTTCCGCCATAACCGAAAGATAGCAAATTGCAATGAATTCCGATTAGGAATTCAGCCGCAATGAGCTATACACGGTGTTGTAGGTAGTTATTTTTATCAAAAGGTTTTATTGTTCTAAATATTCCGTCATTGGAACAAAAATTTAATTTTCCATCATTGCTCACTATAAAATACTCACCATGAATATTTGGTTCGCAATCATCGTATCTATAATCACCATTTAGTTTTGTAGATGTGACTTTAGTAGAAGACTTACTCCCATCATGATAAATAGTCTCGAAAAATAAATCTTTATTTTCCTCTACAAGAATAATTCCACTGCTAACATATGGTGTTTCATCAATCCACTTTCCCAAGCTTTTTCTTTTATCATTAGTCAAGATATTTACAAGAGACTTTTCTTGCTCAAGAGTAAGTCCGTTTATTTTAGATTCTAATTTGTCTTTTTCATAAGTACTCATAGCCCAATATCCTTCTCCTTTTGAACCGTCCTTTATTGTATATGAAACAAATAGTCTTTCAACTTTCCTGAATATATCCTTTTTTAGTAGTTGAGCAATCCAATCCAATTGTTTTCTATTCACTTTGGACTCTAACTCTATTTCTACCATTCCCTTTATATCTCTAATATAGAGCTTACTATTAATAACGAAATTGATTGGTTTGCCTTTAGTTATTTCTTCAGGTATTTCCTTTAGGTATGTATATTTTTCTTTAGTTAAATCATTTATTTTAACCGCATCAAATTCATAAGAATTATGTTTTTGGATTATTTGATAAAATTGGACATTCCTACCTTTTAATCTATCAATCATTAATTCTTTTTCCTTTTCGTTCATATTTAAACCAAAATATATTGACTTCAAACAACTTGGTTCATAAGGGTGTTCTCCGTAAAAGCCAGTAACAATTCTATGTTCTTGTTCGTATTGCCACCTTTTAGATTTGTAGCCAGCTAATTTCTGTACGATTTGTTCTGATTTAGTGTTATTTATATCTCGTATTCCGTATTCTGGCGGTTTCTTATTATAGATAACAGGAAATGAAAAGGTTTCAAAAGATTTGTAACTGTTTGCTAATAATTCCAAATCATATTCGATACAAAAACCTCTATGACTATCTGCGTAATGTGCCCAAAGTAATTCGTCTTTAAAAGTTTTAGACAAAGAGTATATTCCTATTCCTTTTTTTTTGACATCAAATAGATTGTGAAGAGCTTTTTCTACTTCTGAAAACTGTTCCGATTTTTCTTTGCCAAATAGTTTAGCAAAGGTTCTAGATTGAACTTTGAAAGGGTCAGTATTTATTAAAGTTTCAAAAGGGTCATTTAAATCATCAAATTTAGGTGCCCAATAATAGTTTCTTTCAAGAGAGTCTAAATCTCGTTCAAAATTTCCTCCTCTGTATTTAAAGACTCTCATTTTCTATAATTACCTACTACGTGTTATAAGAGAACAAAAACTACTATTATCCATTTAATATTTTGGGATAAAACAAGTTTTAGTAATTTTTATTATTCTTATTTTTTTAGCAATATAGTTGTATTTTGTGTACTATACAAAGAGGTTTTTCGTAAAAAAAGAACATATGTACTTGTTTTTTAAAAATAATTTATAATTTTACACTAATGTTTAACAACAAAAGAAATATCATCTCTATTCCAGCTGTAAGTATTACGGCTTCTTTTGTTGGCACAACAACTACAATTACTACTACAACCCTTTAGGGGTTATTTCTATACATATCATCATTCCGTATATATTTATTTTTTCAAAAGACTTGAAAACAGATAAATAGCTTAAAAAACCTTATTTTTAATTTATTATCCTTTTTAAAATGAACGTTTTAAAATTTGGTGGTTCGTCAGTAGCCAACCCTCAAAACATAGAAAAAGTAGTACAAATCATCGCCAATGCTTCAGCAAACAACCAACTAATTGTGGTGGTTTCTGCATTTGGAAAAACAACTAATAAACTCATTGCATCGGCTGAACAAGCTGCTCAAAACAACACTAATTACCTCAAAAACTTTAACGAAGTTGAATTAGTACATTTTGAAGTAATTAATAAATTGGTTCCTGAAAATCAGCAAGAAGAAGTTAAAAATCACATTAACTCATTATTTAAACAGCTAAAAACCTTGTTAGAAGGTTGTTTTTTACTAAATGAAATTACCCCTAAAACACTAGCTACCATTAGCGGTTTTGGGGAGTTACTATCTTCTTATATTATTGCAAACATCGCTAGTAAAGAACTCGATGTTGTGTATAAAGATAGTAGAGAGTTAATTAGTACTTCTAATGATTTTGATAAAGCACAAGTTGACTTTAAACTAACCAACTCCAATTGTCAAGAGTTTTTTGCAACTAATAAACACCAAATAACACTCTTACCTGGATTTATAGCTAAAACGAAAGAAGGAAAGTCAACTACCTTAGGTCGTGGTGGTTCTGATTACTCTGCCGCTATTTATGCTGCTGCTATAAATGCTGAAGAATTACAAATTTGGACAGATGTTAGTGGTATGTACACTGCAAACCCGCATCTAGTAAAGCAAGCATTTCCTATTCCACATATTTCGTATCAAGAAGCCATGGAATTGTCGCATTTTGGTGCAAAAGTTATCTACCCTCCTACGATTCAACCTGTGTTGGAAAAAGAGATTCCTATTCGAATAAAAAACACTTTTGACCCTGAAAATTCGGGAACACTCATTTCAAAAATTACAGAAAATGGAAAGCCTGTAAAAGGTATTTCTCATATTGAGAATATTACCTTATTAACTCTAGAAGGAAGCGGCATGGTAGGTGTTTCTGGCATTTCTAAGCGATTGTTTGAAACTTTATCGCTACACAATATCAATGTGGTACTCATTACACAAGCTTCTTCAGAGCACTCTATTTGTGTGGGAATTTATGATGAAGATGCTGAAAAAGCAGCTTTAAAAATTAATGAAGCTTTCGCTGTAGAAATAGAACGTCATAAAATAGATCCAATTATTGTAGAACAAGGATTAGCCATTATTGCTTTGGTAGGCGATAAAATGAGAAACCATCAAGGTTTAAGCGGACAAATGTTTAGTTCCTTAGGCAAAAACAACGTAAATATTCGTGCCATAGCCCAAGGTGCTTCAGAGAAGAACATTTCTGCAGTTATTAACAGTTCAGATGCAAAAAAAGCGTTGAATACCTTACACGAACAGTTTTTTGAAGAAAAAGTTAAACAGTTGAATCTATTCGTTACAGGTGTTGGAAATGTGGGTGAACGCTTTTTAGCACAAATTCACCAACAAAAAAAATACTTAAAAGAACAGCTAAAACTGAATGTACGTGTTGTAGGTATTTCTAATTCTAAACAAATGCTTTTTGATGAAGGTGGTATCAGTTTAAAATCTTGGAAAGAACAATTACAAAACGGAGAAGCAAGTTCTTTAGATCGTTTTTTTCAAAGAACAAAAGCGTTTAACCTTCGTAATTCTGTTTTTATCGACAATACTGCCAATCAGCAAGTTTCTGAAATATATGAACATTATTTAGCCAACAATATTGGGGTGGTTACATGTAATAAAATTGCCTGTGCTTCTGAACTAAACAATTATAAAAAATTAAAGTATATCTCTCGTAAATACAATGTCCCTTTTTTGTTTGAAACCAATGTGGGTGCAGGTTTACCAATTATTGACACACTTAAAAACTTAATTGCTTCTGGTGACCGAGTACATAAAATACAAGCAGTTTTATCAGGGTCTTTAAACTTTGTTTTCAATAATTTTAACGAAAATATTTCATTTCACGATGTCGTAAAACAAGCACAAGAACAAGGATATACTGAACCTGACCCTAAAATTGATTTAAGTGGTGTAGATGTAGCTAGAAAAATATTAATTCTTGCACGTGAAAGTGGTTATGAATTAGAACTTTCTGACATCGAAAACAATGCTTTTTTACCTAAAAAGAGTTTAGAAACCACCAGTAATGAAGATTTTTATGCTTCTTTAACCGAATTTGAAAGCCATTTTCAACAAATATATAAAGAAGCTTCCAACAAAAACTGTCGTTTAAAATATGTTGCTGAATTTAATGATGGAAAAGCGAGTGTTGGCTTGCAACACATTCCTTTTGACCATCCTTTTTATAATTTAGAAGGTAGCGATAATATCGTATTATTTTTTACGGATAGATATCCTGTTAATCCACTACAAATAAAAGGAGCCGGTGCAGGTGCTGAAGTAACTGCTTCTGGGATTTTTGCTGATGTGATACGAATTGGAAATCAATAACCTATGGAAAAACGTTATCAAAATATCATACAGATTTACAATACCGTAGCTCAAGAGTATCAAGATAAGTTTGCTAATGATACAGTATATAATCACAGTTATGACTTGCTTCTAAAACATATGAAACCAACTCATAAAAATGTGTTGGATGTAGCTTGTGGCTTTGGAAAGATTACTCACTATCTTTTAAATCAAACCCCTACACTTTCTGTGTTAGGAATTGATGCAACAGAAAATATGGTGAATTTGGCAAAACAAAACAATCCGAAAGCTTCCTTTAAAGTGATGGATTGTAGAGAAATTAACAGTTTACAGCAAGGTTTTGATGTTATTATCTTCGGGTTTTGTTTTCCGTATCTTACCAAAGAGGACGTTTTAAAACTTATTGAAGAAGCTTCAATTTTGTTGAATTCTAATGGACTTTTATACATCAGTACCATGATTGGTGATTACGAAAAAGATTCTCGTATAACTACTAGTTCAGATGGAAAAAACTCCATGTTTATACATTATTATGAACCATCATATTTGATTGAAGCTCTAGAAGAACAAAAACTCAAAATTTTAGAAAATTACACCAAACTATATCAAGAAGGTGGTGATACCGACTTGTTTTTAATCGCAAAAAAATGAATTATATAAAAATATTTTCACCTGCAACTGTCGCTAATGTTTCTTGCGGATTCGACGCTTTAGGTTTAGCTCTCGAAACGGTTGGAGATACTATGACTTTTACAAAAACCGATACAAAAGGTGTCAAAATAATCAAAATAACGGGAGCTGATTTACCTCTTGACGCACAAATAAATGCTGCGGGTGTAGTTGCTTTAGCTATGCTAGAAAAACACCCTGCTGATTTTGGTATCGATATTACCATTCACAAAGGATATACTCCTGGAAGCGGTTTAGGAAGTAGTGCAGCTAGTGCTGCAGGGGCTGCCTTTGGTGTAAATCAGTTACTAGGAAATGTCTTCTCCCCTCTTGAATTGACACAATTTGCTATGCTAGGTGAAGAGGCTACTTGCGGAACCCCTATTGCTGACAATGTTTCTGCTGCTATTTATGGTGGATTCACGTTGGTTCGCAGTTATGAGCCTTTAAGTATTGTAAAAATCCCTGTTCCTGCTGATTTAAGAGTGGTAGCTATTCATCCACAAGTTGAAGTAAAAACAAAAGATGCTCGAGATGTGCTACCAACAGAGATTCCGCTAAAAGATGCGGTTACCCAATGGGCGAATGTAGGCGGATTAATTAGTGGATTACACACCAATGATTATCAATTAATCGCAGATTCCCTAATTGATATTATCGTTGAGCCAGCTAGAAAAACACTAATTCCTCATTTTGATTTAGTGAAAAAAGAGGCTTTAAAAGCAGGTGCTTTAGGAGCAGGAATTTCAGGTTCAGGTCCAACTATTTTTGCTTTATGTAAAGGAGATGCAACTGCTGAGAATGTTTACAAAGCAATTCAAAACACATACCAAGACAAACAAATTGATTTTAACATGATTCTTTCAAAAATTAATACAAAAGGAATCAAAATTTTAGAACAACACTAAATACGAAATTATGAACTATTATAGTCTCAATCATACATCACCTAAAGTTAGCTTTGAAGAAGCTGTAGTAAACGGATTAGCTCCTGATAGAGGACTCTATTTCCCAGAAAACATCACTCCATTACCTAAAGAGTTTATTAATAATATTGATGAATATTCTAATGAAGAAATTGCCTACGAAGCCATTCAGCAATTTGTAGGAAATGAAATTCCAAAGGAAGTCTTACAAGAAATTATCAAAGAAACAATCAATTTTGAGTTTCCTGTAGTACCGATTGAAGAAAACATTGGTACATTAGAACTATTTCATGGCCCTACCATGGCTTTTAAAGATGTAGGCGCTCGTTTTATGGCGCGTTGTTTAGGTTATTTTAATCGTGATAAAGACCAACAAGTTACTGTTTTAGTTGCTACTTCTGGTGATACTGGTGGTGCTGTAGCTAATGGATTTTTAGGAGTTAAAGGTGTAGATGTGGTTATACTCTACCCTAGCGGAAAAGTAAGTGATATTCAAGAAAAGCAACTCACAACTCTAGGACAAAATATTAAAGCTTTAGAAGTAGATGGTGTTTTTGACGATTGTCAAGACATGGTAAAAACTGCTTTTTTAGATGCGGAAATTAATCGTACGTTAACCTCAGCAAATTCCATAAATGTTGCACGTTGGTTACCACAAATGTTTTATTTTTTCTTTGCCTATAAGCAAGTTTATAAACAACATAAAGAAGTTGTCTTTTCGGTGCCTAGTGGAAACTTTGGAAACATTTGTGCAGGTATGATGGCACAAAAATTAGGATTGCCTATTAAACATTTTGTGGCTGCTACCAATGTAAACGATACCGTTCCTAATTACTTACAAAGTGGAGATTATCAACCAAAACCTTCTAAAGCAACTATATCGAATGCCATGGATGTTGGAAATCCTAGTAACTTTATTAGAATCCAAGAATTATTCAACAATAATTTAGAAGCTTTAAAAACCGCTTTTTCGTCTTTTTCTTTTTCTGATGATGAAACTCGTGAAGCTATGAAGAACATCTATGAGAACTCTAATTATATTGCTGATCCACATGGAGCTGTTGGTTATTTAGGGTTGAAAGAATACGGGTTACAAAATGAATTCGGGATTTTCTTAGAAACAGCCCATCCTGTTAAGTTTTTAGATGTTGTTGAAGATATTTTAGAGGTAACCGTTGAAATTCCACCACAAATAGTATCTGTTATAGATAAACAAAAAGAAGCAACTAAAATTAGCTCATATAAAGAGTTAAAAGACTTTTTAAATGCTTAAAAGCATCACTTAATAACAAAAACCGCCTTAATTAAGGCGGTTTTTATTATTAAAAACTAAATATATTGTCTCTTAAATTTTCATCATTTCTTGTTCCGTAAGGATCTATAGCAATATAACTAGGTTTTTTATTTATTATAAACCTAACTTCAGTGAGCTCTTTATTTATTCGACTGGATTTATAATACAGCATAGTATTATCATCTTTTACAAGTGATGGATGGATTGTAAAAGCTCCTATTTTAATTGGTTCATTAATCCCTGTTTCTTTAGTTTCTCCATTTTCTAATGTTTCAATTCGTTTTGCTTTTATAGTTGCAGTAACCTCATAGGTACCATTAGGTAGCTGTTTGTACGTACTTTTTTCTACAGCCAAATCATAGGTTATTACCTTTTTAAACCAATCATCTATCAAATGATGATTTTCTTTAGGGGTTTCCTTATATAATTCATCTAATAATTCAATGGCATGTGCTTTGGGAGAGTTTTCAAATCGGTATCGATCTGTGATAGTTTTTAATACTCTATTTACTTGCTGCTCCCCTATTAAGTCTCTCAATGCCATGAACACTGTGTATGCTTTTCCATATGATATATAGCCTTCATCCTGTACTTTATAAATTGGAGGTTCTTGAGTTCCGCCGAAAGCTCTTCCGAAGAAATAACGTCTTCTTGCTGCTTCTGCCAGTTCATATAGAGCACGTTTTCCATACATTTTTTCCATTACTACAGCTTCAGTATACTTTGCCAAACCTTCTACAAATAAAGAACCTCCTGCAACAGGTTTCGCTGTTAATGTATGTCCCCACCATTGATGTGCTACTTCATGAATTGTTCTTTTTGAAACTAAATTAAATGTATTTTCTTCACGAACATCTGATAAATACAAACGGTCTTCAACCATGCTAATAACTCCTGGATGCGCATACCCTCCGAATGACCAATGTGAAGGTATTTCTGCTATACGAACATGATTAAAGTTATAAGAACCGAAGTTTTCTTGACAATACGCTAAGGTTTCTTTGGTACTCTCTTCTATTTCATCAATATTAAAATTATGATTTGAACGATAATATTGCTCAATAGAAATACCTTCATGCTTTGCTTTTTTAACTTGATATTTCCCCGAAAAATAGGCTACCATGGGCAATATTTTCCCTTGAGATTTATAATGGTAATAATTTCTATTATTTTTTGACCAAGTCTTAATCAAATTTCCAGAGCTTATAGCTATTTGGTCTTTACTTGTGGACACAATAGTTTCAAATTGTACTTTTTCAATTTTAATATCTTCAAGAGCTATATGAGCATCTGAATTATCTTCTACTATTCTCTCAGGTAATCCTCTTTTTTTACGCTCAATTCTGTCTGCTATTTCATATCCAGAAGCATACCCAATAATAGGTTCAAAATTTTTGTATGTTATATACGTTCCGTCATAAACAATACTTTTATCTTCCTCATACCCTTTTAGTTCTTTTTCAATAGCAAAAGTATATGCTACTGAATCATTGGGTTGGAGTTTTTCTTTAAATTCAAATACATACGCTCCGTGTACTGTATCTTTCGTAGTCAAAAGAGCATTTTTTATATGAATATGCTTTACAGGAATTCGTTCTGTTATTAGTAGTTTGGATATTACTTCATTACTCGTGTTTTTTAAAATGTAATTTGCTTTTACAGTATATTTTCTTTCCTTTGGAAAAATAGCTACTTCCGTTTTTTGTGAGGTTGGATAAGGCTTTTCTAATACTTGATATTGCTTATACATACGTTCATAATTTTCACTAAAATTTAAATAATCATTTTCAGTTTGATAATCACCAACAAAGTTTGTATTGTAAAAGACCAAGCTTGCCATACCAATAGCTACGGAAAGGAAAGTTAAAAAAAATACCTTTTCGCCTAAGTTGCATCCTTGTTTCAGTTGCTCTACTTTATACGAAAATCCTTTTACCATTCCCCTATTCCATATCTTAAACGCTAATAAAATTAATAGCGCTCCTATACTTAGCCAATACAAACCTAAATGATTAAATAACTTAGCATCATTGGCATAGGTATTCATACCATTAAAAGTTACTCTAGGCATAAACCCTATACTTGTTAAAGGGTGTTCTAATCCTAAAAGGTTAGCTTTCATACTTACAATAACAAACAAACCAAAAGCTCCCATTCCTATATATTTACTCTTCGTAATACTGTTTATAAATATGGCAAGCATAGCATATATAACCGATTGTAAACCATAATAATAAAACACAGATGTGTACATACTAAAGTTTACATCAGCAAAACCTAAGCTTACTTGAAAAGCTATACACATAAGCACTCCTGATGCTATTAGTAAGATTGGTAGTAATGATAGACTGATAAACTTAGCAGTAAAAAGCACCCAGTTTTTTACAGGAGTAGCGCCCATAATTAGATTAAAATTAACACTGTGCTCTCTCCATACAATCTCTGAACCGTAAAAGATTAGTAGTATCAATCCAAAAAGAGTTAGCGGACTTGTTATGAGTTCGATTAATTGATTTGTAACCGGATAAATACTCACTCCGTATTCACCTCCTTCAACAACAGTTGCATACAATTCTGAAAAAACAATAATTAACCACATACCTAGTATTACTAAAAAAGGTAAGCTCTTAAATATGCTCTTTAGTTCTAACCGTATTAGCGATAACAGTGATTTTACTTGCGTAGCTACTCCATGTGTTCCATTTATAGGCTTGTATGATATAAGCTGTTTTTTTTCTTTCCTAGTTGTCTTTTTTTTCTTAACTTTTTTTGTAGTCATTCTAAAAGAAAAAACTTTATACGTTAGTAACAACACTCCTATAGAAAGCGCTATCCAAAGTATTCTATTCAATAAAAACAATCCCGAAAAAGAAAGCAATTGTGTGTTTTTTTGATATGCAGTCCAGTATTGAGTTTGTTCAAAAAAAGCAGCTATACCAAAAGAATCTGCTATTGCTGCTACCGACATCATTTCTGGCGATGCTGGAACAGATTGTGCTAATAATGGTGAGTTTAAGAAAATAGAACTTACAAAATACAACATGTAAATAAATACTGCACTTGCATAAGTGGCTATACTGTTTTTAGTAAGTGTACTGACTGAAAATATTAAAGAGGTACAGATAAAAATATTAGGTAACACTAAATACAACCAAGGCTGTAAGTAGTTTAATACATTAAAATTCCCTAGTCTTTCAGCGTCTAAATTAGAAAAATGATTCCCGAAAATATAGCCAATAACAAAAGGTGTAAAAGCAACTACACTAAAAATAAAAGTGCCTAAAAAACGGCTCCAAAAATAATTACTCTTTTTTATGGATGAGCTGTAAATTAAACTTTCCATGTTATGCTGCTTGTCTCTTATAATAGCTGTTACCGCAAAAAACATGGTTATAAAAACACTACCTAAAGTAAAAAGACCTGTATGAAAATAAACTTGATAAACAGCGTTAAAATTAACTCCTGTAGGAGCATGCCCTTGGCTTCCTGTAAAATATCCTAAGCCTAGAAACAAGACTGCAAATATGGGAAAAGCTCGTTGTTTTAACTGATAGTATATTTCAAATTGCAATAATTTCTTAAACATAGGTTAGGCTTTTTTATGGTGAAACAATGTAGCAAAGTAGTAGTCTTCTAAATTCGGAGTGATTCTTTCAAACCCGTTAGATAGTGAAGTCTCAGAAAAAACTCTTATTTGTGTTTCTCCTGACACTAGTTTGGTTGAAATAACCTCGTACATTGTTTTATAGTTCTCAAGGTCTTTTTTAGCTATAATTTTTGTCCAAATATTATGTTCAATACTTGCTACTAATTCTTTTGGATTACCTTGAGAAATGATTTGACCTTCCGATAAAATTGCCATTTGTGTACATAAATTTCTAACATCCTCTACTATGTGAGTAGATAAAATAACAATTACGTTCTCTCCTATTTCACTCAGAAGATTTAAAAAGCGATTGCTTTCTTCAGGATCTAACCCAGCTGTTGGTTCATCTACAATAATTAGTTTGGGGTTGGCTAATAAGGCTTGAGCTATCCCAAAACGTTGGCGCATTCCTCCAGAAAACGTATGTACTGCTTTTTTTCTGTGTTGGTAAAGGTTTACTTGTTGTAATAAAGAAGTTACTTGCTCTTTTCGTGTTGAGTTATTAGTAATACCTTTCAGAATAGCTAAATGATCTAACAATTTTTCTGCTGATATTTTAGGGTACACTCCAAACTCCTGAGGCAGATACCCTAGGTGTTTTCTTATCTCCTCTGGTTTATTAATAATATTGTAATCATTAAATACAATTTCTCCAGATGAGGGTTCTTGTAAAGAAGCGATAGTACGCATTAAAGAAGATTTACCAGCTCCGTTAGCGCCTAATAAGCCAAACATTCCGTTCGAAATTTTTAAGTTTATTCCATTTAGTGCTTTAACTCCGTTAGGGTATGTTTTAGTAAGGTTTGTTATAGTTAATGTATTCATATAAGATTCGTTTTGTTTGCAACAAATCTCTAGCATCATACCTTTATTATAAATTAAAAATGATGTACTCTATTCTTTTCAGCACACACCATATTCTTTTAATAGCTAACTTATGTTTGACTAAAAAAACTATTCATTCATCTAAAAAACAACAGTGTTTATCAATATAATTGTGAGAACAGTTTTACATGAGTAATTTTGAGGTATGATAGATTTTTTAAAGAAATACAAAGCTTTTCTTATTGGATTCTTAATTATTGTTCCATTATTCACCTTATTAGATTATCTGAATTTTCTAAATATACCGAATGATCAACCTGTTGAGGTTATTGTAATTACTGTTTTTTGGGCACTTGTTATTGCTTTACCCATACATAATTATCAATACTTAAAAAGGAAAAAGAAAGCTGTATTTGGTATTGCTGTTCTTTTTGTACTACTTTTTATTACTGTGCTTATTGATTCATTTATGAAGCTTCCAGATAATCCTATCACCTTCATTCTATTAATGATATTTTGGTGTGGGCTAGCTTATTTTTTAGTGCCCAACTTCATAAAAAAATACTGGAAATTCATAGCACTACTATACACACCTCTACTCTTATATTTTTTATACCTACGATTATTTTCTGGTGACTTAGAAGCTTATTTAAAAGTAAAGCAAGAAACTCCGTTCTATATTTTCTTCATACCCATTCCTATCTTCTTTTTTCTTTGGGTTTTTGAACAATGGAAATGGATACAAGAGCTAAAAAAAGAAAAGTCTAAAACAGAATTATCACTCTTAAAAACACAAATAAACCCGCATTTTTTCTTCAATACTCTAAATAACCTGTATGCTTTAACAGTTAAAAGCTCACCCCAAGCACCAGAAGTTATATTAAAACTATCTGATATGATGCGCTATACAATTTATGACGGGGAAAAAGAAACTGTAAAAATTTCAGAAGAGATAGCATACTTAAATAATTACATTGAGCTACATAAAATCCGTTACAGAAAGTCTGTTGAAATTACCTTTAACCATAACATAGATATGAATCTAAATATTCCGCCACTACTATACATTATCTTACTTGAAAATGCTTTTAAACACGGTATAGAAACACTAGCAGAAAATGCTTTTATTCATGTCAATTTATATGATAATGATGATTTTATTTACTTTGAAATAGAAAACAATTTTGATCCTAATGAAATAACTAACTCTAAAGGAATTGGACTGCAAAATTTAAAACGAAGATTATCTTTGTTGTACAAGCAACAACATGAACTAACTATTGATGTTACAAACAACATATACAAAACACTTTTAAAAATACCGAAGCATGCTTAAATATATAATTATTGATGATGAACCTTTGGCACATGAAATTATAACGGAGTTTTGCAGCATGCTACCTCATGTTCAATTAGAAAAAAGTTGCTATAATGCTATGGAAGCTATGCAGTTTTTAAATGAACATACCTTTGATTTTATGTTTTTAGATATCAACATGCCTAAATTAAAAGGCTTAGATTTTTTAAAGACGCTATCTAATCCTCCTAAAACCATTATTACTACTGCCTACAAAGAATATGCTCTAGAAGGGTTTGAGCTAAATGTTGTAGACTATCTTTTAAAACCTTTTAGTTTTGATCGTTTGGTAAAAGCTGTAAATAAAGTATCAGATACTGTATCTACAAAAACAGTCCAAAAAGAAAGCATACAACCAAGTCAAGTCAATACACGACTTTTTATCAAAGGAGATAAAAAACACCATCAAATTGATTTAAGTGATTTGTTGTTTATAGAAGCTTATGGAAATTATACTAAACTATTTTTAGTAGATGAAATGATTATAAGTCATGAAAAGATATCTCACTATGAAACAGTTTTAGATCACAATAACTTTCTAAGAGTACATAAATCATTCATTGTTGCTGTAGATAAAATAAAGTTTATAGAAGGTAACCGTATTATAATTCATGAGCATAAGGTTCCTATTGGTCAAACCTATAAAAGCAGTGTTAGCAAACTTTACAACTAACATCAATTTTATTTTTCGTTTATCTCTTTTATTTTCATAGATTTATGCATCAACCAAAACCATTTAAATGCATATATCTTCAAAAGTTACACGTCTTTTTGATTTCCCATATCACCAACTAGAAAACTATCCACAACAACATTGTTTAGTTTCAAAAGAAAATAATGAATGGAAAAATATCTCTACTCAAAAATATATTGAAGACGCCAATACCATAAGTAAAGCTTTACTAAACCTTGGTGTTAGACCTGGAGATAAAATAGCTGTAATTACTTCTGTAAATCAACCAAAGTGGCATATTTTAGATATAGGAGTTATGCAAATAGGAGCTGTAAATGTACCTTTATATCCTACTTTTTCAGAAAAAGATTATGCCTATATCTTAAATCATTCTGATAGTGTTTATTGTTTTGTTTCTGATGATGAACTTTATCAAAAAGTAATAAAAGTTCAAGAACAAACACAACTTAAAAAGGTGTTTACCTTTGAAGATCTAGAGACAGACTATGGATGGAACTCTTTCCTAAACCTTGGCAAAGATGAAACCCATCAAACAACAGTGAATGAATTAAAAAAAGCTGTAGAACCATACGATTTAGCTACTATTATCTATACCTCAGGTACTACTGGAACTCCAAAAGGAGTTATGCTTTCACACAATAACATTGTTAGTAACGTTTTTGCTGTAGGGAAAAGACTCGATTTACAAGGAAATAAAAAAAGAGTTATTAGCTACTTACCTATTTGTCACATTTTTGAGCGTGCAGCATCTTATTATTGTCAATATATGGGCTTTGAAATTCATTTTGCTGAAAGTATTGATAAAGTTGGGGATAATTTACGTGAAATTCAACCTCATTTTATGGCAGTTGTTCCTAGATTATTAGAAAAAGTTTTTGATAAGATAGTTGATAAAGGAAGTAATTTAAAAGGTATAAAAAAACGTCTATTCTTCTGGGCATTGCAACTAGGAGAACAGTATAAACCATACAAAGAAAATGGTTGGTGGTATGAGTTTAAGCTCTCTATAGCCCGTAAACTTATTTTCTCAAAATGGAAAGAAGCTTTAGGAGGACAATTAGAATTTATGTTAGCGGGAAGCGCTCCTACACAAGCTAGACTTGTTAGAGTATTTACAGCTGCAGGAATTCCTGTTTTTGAAGGCTACGGACTTACTGAAACTTCTCCTGCTATCTCTGTAACCGATATGCGAAATAATGGCTTTAAAATAGGAACAGTTGGGAAAGTTATTGAAAACGTAAGTGTAAAAATAGCTGATGATGGAGAGATCTTAGTTAAAGGCCCTAACGTAATGATGGGTTATTATAAAGATTTAGAAAAAACTGACGAATCTATTGAAAACGACTATTTTCATACGGGAGATATCGGAGAACTAGATAATGAAGGTTTTTTAAAGATTACGGATAGAAAAAAAGAAATCTTCAAAACTTCTGGAGGTAAATATATTGCTCCTGCTATACTAGAAGGTGAATTAAAAAAATCACGTTTTATAGAACAAGTAATGGTTATTGGTGAAGGAGAAAAAATGCCTGCAGCATTAATCCAAGTAGCTTCAGAATTTGTTCAAGAATGGGCTAAAAGACATAACCATACTATTACAGATATAACTACAGATAAAAAACTAATCAAACGAATTCAAAAAGAAATTGATTTTTGTAATGAGAAGTTTGGTAAATGGGAGCAAATAAAACGTTTTGAAATTACTCCTGATGAATGGACTACAAATGCAGGTCATTTAACTCCGACATTAAAAATGAGACGAAAAATTATCTTAGAAAAATACAATAATCTATACCAAAAAATATATAATCCTCAATAAATCAACCAGTAAACTACAACTTGTGCAATCGGGGTATTTTTCATACTTTGCAAAGCCCAAAAATTTGAACATATGTCGATTGAAATTACGCGTCTTTTTGACTTTCCTTATTATCAACAAGAAAAATATAATTTAAAAAAAGCATTTATCACTAAATACAATGGTGAATGGCAATCTATATCAACAAATGAGTATATAGAAAAAGCCAACGCTATAAGTAGAGGTTTATTACGATTAGGAATACAACCAAACGATAAAATTGCTGTAATTTCAACCAACAATAGAACTGAATGGAATATTTGTGATATTGGAATATTACAAACAGGAGCTCAAAACGTTCCTATTTATCCAACCATTTCAAAAGAAGACTACGAATATATCTTAAACCACTCTGAAGCTACTTATTGTTTTGTTTCAGATGATACCATCTTAGAAAAGCTAAATCAAATAAAAGGAAATACAAAGCTTAAAGAAGTTTTTACTTTTGATGATATTCAAGGAGAAAAAAGTTGGAAAGAAGTTTTAGCATTAGGCGAAGATAATAGTAATCAAAATGAAGTTGAAGAGCGTAAAGCTGCTGTTAAAACTGACGATTTAGCTACCTTAATTTACACTTCTGGAACAACAGGACGCCCTAAAGGAGTTATGTTAAGTCATAAAAACATAGTTTCAAATGTATTGAGTAGTGAAAAAAGAGTCCCGCTTGAAAATGGACAAGGAAGAGCTTTGAGCTTTTTACCTGTTTGTCATATTTTTGAACGTATGCTATTATACTTATATCAATATTGTGGAATCTCTATTTATTTTGCAGAAGCTATTGATAAATTAAGTGAAAATGCACAAGAGGTAAAGCCTAATGTAATGACCGCTGTTCCTAGATTATATGAAAAAATATATGATAAAATATATGCCAAAGGAGCTGACTTAACAGGAATTAAAAAGAAATTATTCTTTTGGGCTATAGACTTAGGTTTACAATATGAGCCATATGGAGCTAACGGATGGTGGTATGAGAAGAAATTAAGTATTGCTAGAAAACTTATATTCTCTAAATGGCAAGCTGCTTTAGGTGGAGAATTAAAAATAATGGTATCTGGTTCTGCTGCATTACAATCTCGTTTAACAAGAGTATTTACAGCTGCTGGAATGCCTGTAATGGAAGGTTACGGTCTTACTGAAACTTCTCCTGTTATTTCAGTAAATGATATGCGTAATGGTGGTTTTAAAATAGGGACTGTAGGTAAGTTAATCGATGGTGTTGAAGTAAAAATAGCTGATAACGGTGAGATCCTAGTAAAAGGTCCTAACGTAATGCAAGGGTATTACAAAGACCCTGAAAAAACCGCTGAAGCATTACAAAACGGATATTTCCATACAGGTGATAAAGGTGAATTAAGTGAAGATGGTTTCTTAAAAATAACTGGACGTACTAAAGAAATGTTTAAAACCTCAGGTGGTAAGTATATTATTCCACCATTATTAGAAGGTCAGTTAAAACAATCTCGTTTTATAGAACAAGTAATGGTTATTGGTGAAGGTGAAAAAATGGCTGCTGCATTTATTCAACCAAACTTTGAGTTTGTACGTGAATGGGCACAAAGACATAACGTTACCTTAGGAGATAATAAAGACTTGGTAAGTAATCCTAAAGTCATAGAACGTATTCAAGAAGAAGTTGATTATGCCAATACAAAATTTGGTAAATGGGAAACTATTAAAAAGTTTGAATTAACTCCAGAAGAATGGTCTATTGATAGTGGTCACCTTACCCCTACGATGAAAATGAAACGAAACATTATTAGAGAAATGTATAAAGACTTATACGATAAAATTTATAGAGAATAATCGTTTATTTAAAGTGTTGTGAAAGCAACACTTTTTTCTTTTAAGATGACAAAAATAATTTCTTTTTCTTCGGATATATCTAACATTGAATTACCAAAAAAATTCGATTATCCATACAATTATTCACCTCACACCTTAGCTCAAATAGCTACTAAAGAATTACAAGAGTATTTAGTAAACCAAACCGATTTTTATCACAACTTCGGAATCAAAAAACCTGAGGATGTAAAAGCGCTTGGAAAAATGTTTGGAGTATTAGTTATAGAGCAACAAGATGGAAATTTAGGATATTTAGCTGCTTTTTCAGGAAAACTAGCTGAAAGTACACAACATAAATATTTTGTTCCGCCAGTATTTGATGTGTTAGATGCAAATGAATTTTATATTAAAACAGAAGAACAGCTTAATGAATTAACTCATAAAATAGTAAGCTTAGAAAACGCTTCTGATTTTATTGAAATAAAAAAAGTATATCAAGAAACACAACAACTACACGACAACCTTTTAACAAAAGAGCAGTCTAAAATTAAACAACGTAGAAAATTTAGAAAAGAATTAGGAAAGCAAAACAACCAGTTAAATATTAACGAAGAGTTTTACTTACGTGAATATGAAGTGTATTTAAACGATAAAATAGCTCCTTTAAAAAAAGTATACGACACAAAACAGCAGCAAATTGAGGAGTTAAAGCAGAAACGAGCAAATATTTCAGCCTGGGCTCAACAAGAAATATTTAAAAAGTATGCTTTTCTTAATTATCGAGGAGAAACTAAAAACTTATTAGATATTTTTACTGACTCTACACAAAATATTCCTGCTGGTGCTGGTGATTGTTGCGCTCCTAAATTACTTCAATATGCATACAAACATCAACTAAAACCTATTTGTATGGCCGAGTTTTGGTGGGGTAAGCCTTTGCAAACCTCTATAAGAAAACATCAAAACTACTACCCTGCTTGCACTGGTAAATGTAAACCTATTTTAACACACATGTTACAAGGAGTAACTGTAGAAGAAAACCCATTAATGGCACAATTAAAAGAAGAAAAAGAAATTACAATTATTCATGAAGATGCAGATTTATTAATAATCAACAAACCCCATGAATTATTGTCAGTTGCTGGTAAAGAAATTAAAGATTCTGTTTTTAGTCGTATTCAAAAATTATATCCAAAAGCTACAGGTCCGTTAGTTGTACATCGTTTAGATATGTCAACCTCAGGAATACTATTAATAGCAAAAAATGAAGACACTTATAAAGCTTTACAGGCGCAATTCATTAATAAAACTATACAGAAACGCTACGTAGCTTTATTAGAAGGTGTTTTAAAAGATAAAAAAGGGATTATTGAGTTACCACTTAGAGTAGACCTAAATGATCGTCCTAAACAGCTTGTTTGTTATAAACATGGAAAAAAAGCGTTGACTCAATGGGAAACTATAGAAACTCTAGACAATAAAACCAAAGTCTACTTTTATCCTGTAACAGGACGTACACATCAATTACGAGTTCATGCAGCTCATCATTTAGGTTTAAACATAGCTATTGTTGGAGATGATTTATACGGTAAGAAAGCAGATAGGTTGTATTTACATGCTGAAAAAATCACATTTGTACATCCAACTTCAAAAGAACAAGTAAGCTTTACCGCTCCTGCACCTTTTTAATCGCAGGGCGATAGCCAAAAAAAACCTTAAACTTATTTTAAAATAGTTTTAAGTATTATTTGTGTAGCTAATATTACACAATTTTATACTACATATTTTGTCTTTTTAAGTGTGCTTAAAATAATAAACGAAGCTAAAAAGAAAATAGCTAAACACAACACACTCCACTGCATAGAACCTGTAATTGCATTTAATGCTCCATATACAGCTGTTCCTAAAACAATCGCTATTTTTTCGGTAACATCATAAAAACTAAAATACGTAGCATGGTCTTCTGTTTCTGGTAATAACTTTGAATACGTAGAACGTGTTAAGGTTTGAATAGCTCCTTGTACTAACCCTAATAAACCTCCTAACCCATAAAAATAGATATCAACATACTCTTGAGATTTATCTAAAGAAAAAGCACAAAAACAAACTAACATCCACACTGCAATCGTTACTTTTAAAGCAGTTATATTTCCCCATTTTTCTGAAAACCTTGAAAATAAAACAGCTCCTAAAATTGCAACAATTTGTACCAATAAAATGGTAATAATTAAACTCGTAGAAGACAACCCTAATTCTGATGAACCAAAAATAGCGGCCATTAAAATAATAGTTTGTACACTAATACTCAATAAGAAGAAAGAAATTAAAAAGCGTTTTAAGGTTGGATAATTTAATAGCTCTTTAATTACTATTTGTAATTCTCTGTATCCTTTCCATATATAGTCTTTTTCAGGTTTTTTGTTGTATACATTACCTGGTAAACGTTTAAAGGTAACTTGAGCAAATCCTAACCACCATAAACCTACCATAACAAATGAAATTCTAGACGCCATTCCTGCACTAATACCTATAGTTTCAGGAAACATAATCATAGCTAAATTTATTAGTAACAAAATAACAGAACCAATATACCCATATACAAAACCTTTAGCACTGGCTCTATCTTGCTGTTCTGGATGAGCTACCTCTGGTAAATAAGCATTATAAAACACCAAACTTGCCCAAAAACCTATACTTGCTAAAACAGTAAATAAGATTCCAATCCACACAGTGTCTATTCCATCAAAAAAGTACAAGCTCATTACCGATAATGATCCTAGTGTACAGAAAAACTTCATAAACTTTTTCTTACTTCCCGTATAATCTGCAATACCTGATAAAATTGGAGAAATAAAAGCTACTACTAAAAAAGAAAACGATAAAGCATAGCTATATAAACTATCTGGATGCTCCCAATCCATACCCAAAAAGCTTACTATTTTACCTTCCGTTACTCCACTGTAATACAACGGAAAAACAGCTGTACTAATTACTAATGAATATACTGAATTGGCCCAATCGTAAAATGCCCATCCATTAATTAACTTCTTATCGCCTATTTTATACATATTCTTATAATAAAAAACCGCTCATTTTTTAATGAACGGTTCGCAATATACTATAATTTATCAATCTTACTTAGTCGGAGCCACATTGTATTTTACCGCTAACTTTTTAGCTTCTGGTAAAAAGTTTCTTAATGTCTGAATACGCGTTTGGTTAGATGGGTGTGTACTCATAAACTCTGGTGGTGCTCCACCTCCAGACCTTTCACTCATTCGTACCCATACTTCAGCAGCTTCTTCTCCTTTATACCCTGCCATGATCATAAAAACTAAACCTAATTTATCTGCTTCGGTTTCATGTTCTCTACTAAATGGCAACATAACTCCTACTTGCGTTCCTAATCCGTAAGCCATATTCCACATTTCAGCATTTTTACTATTTTGAGTACTTAATGCTAAAGCTACTCCTCCTAATTGTTGTAATTGTCCTGTAGACATACGTTCTTGTCCGTGTTTCGCAAATGCGTGGGCTACTTCATGTCCCATTACTGCAGCTACTCCATCTTCATTAGCACAAATAGGCATAATACCTGTATAAAAAACTACTTTACCTCCAGGTAAACACCAAGCATTAACTGTTTTATCTTCTACTAAATTAAATTCCCATTTATAGGCATCAGCTTCAGCTGACTTACCATTAGCCCTTAAAAAACGATCAACCGCTTCAGAAATATTTTTCCCTACACGTTTTATTTGATTCGTTTGTTTAGTATTAGTCGACAATTTATTTTCTTTTAAAAAAGTTTGATACTGCGCAAAACTCGCTGGTAGTATTTCAGCATCATTTACAAAGTTTAATCTTTTTCTTCCTGTAATTGGTACAGTACTACATTCCGCTAAAAAAATAGCTAATAGTGTTAGACCTATAATTTTTTTCATTGTTTAATAGTTTAAAGTTCTATGTTCTTGGTTGTATATTTTGTGACACGAAATTAATTTATTTGTCACAAAACTGGCAATAAATTATGAGTTTAAAGCTACAAATTCTATCTTTATCTAAAAAACTAATTCATGAATTTTATACATTCAAAAAACGCTTTACCCAGTATTAAAATTCCAAAGCCAATTATTTTATCCGCTAAAGTTTTACAGTCTATTTCTAACAATTTAGCTACAAAATTTGGAGTAAAATTATTTACAACTCCTGTTAGCTTTCCGATACCCAAAAGAGAAAAAGTAATGTTCGAAAGTGCTCAGACTAAAACTATAAATATTCCTGCTATTTCAAGAGACATTCAAATATTATCTTACGGATACTCAGCTAAAAAAGTATTGTGGGTACATGGTTGGGCTGGAAGAAGCACACAATTATATATGATTGCTGATAAGTTACTAGAAAAAGGCTACATGGTTATTTCTTTTGACGGTCCTGCACATGGAAAATCTACAGGGAAAACAACGGAAATGCCAGATTTTCTAGAAACCATTGCTGAAATTGACAAGCAATATGGACCTTTTGAAGCAGCTATTGGTCATTCCTTTGGTGGTGTATGCTTGTATAATGCATTTTCAGAAGGTTTTACTGTAAACAAATTGGTTACCGTGGGAGCAGCAGATAAAATATCAGATGTTATTTTAAACTTTACAAAGAATTTGCAAGTAAAACCAGTTATAGCCCACAAAATGAAACGTTTTTTTGATAAAAAATGGCAACGCAATATCGATTTACACTCATCGAGTGTGAAAGCTAAAAATGTAGATATTCCTACTTTAGTCGTTCATGATTCTTTTGATGGCGATGTGGATGTAAGTTGTGCTATAGAAATTCGTCAAAACTTACAGAACGGAACACTTTTAATTACTGAAGGATTAGGGCACACCAAAATTCTTCGTGATGTAAGAGTAGCTTCTAAAATTGTCGATTTTATTATACAACCATCATGAAAAAAATAATATTTCTATTCGTACTAGCTTTATTCTTATCATATTCTGCAAACGCTCAGAAACATAAAAAATATAAAATCAATAAACCGAATAGTGAATGGAAAAAGTTACTAACACCACAGCAGTATTTTGTGCTAAGAGAATCAGGCACTGAGCGTCCTAATTCTAGCCCTTTAAACTTTAATCATAAAAAAGGAGTGTATGTGTGTGCTGCTTGTAAAACTCCGCTTTATAAATCTGAAAATAAATACGACTCAGGTAGTGGTTGGCCATCTTTTGATAGAGCTATTTTAGGAAATGTAGAGATAGACACCGACTATAAACTTGGATATGCACGAACAGAATTAAAATGTGCTAATTGTGGTGGACATTTAGGTCACTCTTTTGATGATGGACCAAAAGAAACCACCGGTAAACGTCATTGTATTAATGGGGTTGCTTTAGAATTTATTCCAAAGAAATAAGATTTTAGATACAAAACCGCTTTACTTTTACTCTTTAGAATTAAGAAATAGAAACCTGTTCTTAATTCTTGACACCTGAAGAAAAAAACGTAAACATTTTACGGATGATTTATAGTTTAAAAAAACGTTTTCCTCTTTAATTCTCTACTTATAATTAAAATCAATCATAAATAGTAAGGTTTTACCAAAAATTTCTATCAACAAATTGCTAAAAACTAACAACTAATAACTAAATTTGTGCCTCTAAAAAATGAAGCCGATACATGTTTAATAATTTAAGCGAAAAGTTAGATAAGGCGTTACATACGCTAAAAGGACACGGAAAAATTACCGAAGTTAACGTTGCAGAAACGCTAAAAGAAGTTCGTAGAGCTTTATTAGATGCCGATGTTAACTTTAAAATAGCAAAAGAGTTTACCAAAACTGTACAAAAGAAAGCCTTAGGTCAAGATGTATTAACTACATTAAACCCTGGACAATTAATGGTTAAACTTGTTAAAGACGAGTTAACCGAATTAATGGGTGGTGATACAGTAGGTATTAACTTAGGTGGTTCGCCAACAGTTATTTTAATGTCTGGTTTACAAGGTTCAGGTAAAACAACCTTTTCTGGTAAATTAGCTAACTACCTTAAAACTAAAAAATCAAAACAGGTTTTATTAGTTGGGTGTGATGTATATCGTCCTGCGGCAATTAATCAGCTACGTGTAGTTGGTGAACAAATTGGTGTAGAGGTATATGCAGAAGAAGGAAATCAAAATCCTGTTGAAATTTCTTTAAATGCTATTAAGCATGCAAAAGCTAACAGTAAAAATGTGGTGATTATTGATACCGCCGGTCGTTTAGCTGTTGATGAAGAAATGATGACGGAAATTTCTAACATCCACAAAGCGGTAAGCCCACAAGAAACTTTATTCGTGGTTGACTCTATGACAGGGCAAGATGCGGTAAATACAGCCAAAGCTTTTAACGATGTATTGAATTTTGATGGAGTTGTTTTAACCAAATTAGATGGTGATACTCGTGGTGGAGCTGCTTTATCGATTAAGTCGGTAGTAGATAAACCAATCAAATTTATCGGTACGGGTGAAAAAATGGATGCAATTGATGTATTCCACCCAAGTCGTATGGCTGATCGTATTTTAGGTATGGGAGACGTTGTTTCGTTAGTAGAACGTGCCCAAGAACAATACGATGAAGAAGAAGCTAGAAAACTACAAAAGAAGATTGCTAAAAATCAGTTTGGTTTTGATGATTTCTTAAATCAAATCAATCAAATCAAAAAGATGGGTAGCATGAAAGATTTAGTTGGAATGATTCCTGGTGCGGGTAAAGCCTTAAAAGATGTTGATATTGATGATGACGCATTTAAAGGAATTGAGGCTATTATACACTCTATGACTCCTGCTGAAAGAAGTACACCTTCTATGATTAATGCGAGTCGTAAAAAAAGGATTGCGAAAGGATCGGGTACTTCGGTTCAAGAAGTAAATCAGCTGATGAAACAATTCGACCAAATGAGCAAGATGATGAAGATGATGCAAGGTGGTGGCGGAAGAAAAATGATGCAAATGATGAAAGGCATGAGATAATATTTTAGAAGAGAAGTTTTGTCGGCTTCTCTTTTTTCTTTTTTAGACTAAAAACAACACACTAAATAACACACAACACACTAAAAATGATTTTACTAGACGGTAAAAAAACATCAGCAGACATTAAAGAAGAAATTGCTTTAGAAGTAGCAGAATTAAAAGCAAATGACAAGAAAACTCCTCACCTAGCAGCTGTTATTGTTGGTAGCGATGGTGCTAGTTTAACTTATGTAAATGCAAAAGTTAAAGCTTGTGAGCGTGTTGGATTTGAATCTACTTTACTTCGTCTTCCTGAAGAAACTACTGAAGAAGAATTATTAAACGAAATTGCTATTTTAAATATCGATAAAGATATTGATGGTTTTATCGTACAACTTCCTCTACCCGATCATATTGACGAGCAAAAAGTTTTAATGGCAATTGATCCTGATAAAGATGTAGATGGTTTTCACCCAATGAATGTTGGTAAAATGACCTTAAATCTTCCAACCTTTATCTCGGCTACTCCTTTCGGAATTTTAGAATTATTAGATCGTTATAATATTGAAACTTCTGGTAAAGATGTAGTAGTAATTGGACGTAGTCATATTGTAGGAAGTCCGATGAGTATTTTATTATCTCAAAAAAGAAAAGTAGGAAACGCTACCGTTACCTTAACACATAGTAGAACTAAAAACTTAAAAGAAATTACTCAAAAAGCAGATATTATTGTAGCTGCTATTGGTATTCCTGAGTTTTTAAAAGGTGATATGGTTAAAGAAGATGTGGTAATTATTGATGTTGGAATTACACGTGTTGCTGATGCTTCTAAGAAGAATGGATTCAGACTAGTTGGTGACGTAGCTTTTAATGAGGTAAAAGAAAAAGCATCTTACATTACGCCTGTACCAGGCGGAGTAGGACCTATGACAATTGCAATGCTATTAAAAAACACCTTATTAGCTTGTGAACGTAGACAAGAAGAAGATTAAAAACACACATTATATATAATACAAAAGACTGCCCTTTAAAAGCAGTCTTTTTTTGTAGTAATATCAGTTAAAAGCACTTGTTAACCATATTTAACTATCTTTTTGTTATATTGTTTGTTTAGTGTCAAGTTGTAAAAGTCTTGAGAAACAGAATAAAATAGATTTTAATGGCAGATAACAAAAAACTATATAAAATAGCATTTGGACTTGCAATATTTACAATAATCTATAACATTGTAGAAGGAATTATCTCAACATACTTAGGGTTTGAAGATGAAAGTCTTGCTCTTTTTGGTTTTGGATCAGATAGTTTTATAGAGGTTATTTCAGGACTTGGAATTGCCCATATGATAGTAAGAATTCAAAAAAATCCTAATAGTAAACGTGATGATTTTGAGCGAACAGCTTTAAGAATTACTGGAATTGCTTTTTATATATTGGTTTTTGGACTTGTAGCAACTAGTATTTATAATATCTGGACAGGACATAAACCACTTACAACTTTTTGGGGTGTTGTGATTTCTATAATTTCTATCCTAATAATGTGGATATTGGTAATTTGGAAAAGAAAGGTTGGTAATCAACTTAATTCCGTACCAATTTTAGCCGATGCAAATTGTACAATGGTCTGTGTTTATATGTCTATAATTTTACTTGTGAGTAGCGTAGTTTATGAATTGTTTAATATTCCTTACATAGACAGTATTGGAACACTTGGACTTTCTTACTTTGCCTTTAAAGAAGCAAGAGAATGCTTTGAAAAAGCTAAAAGCGACAAAAACTGCTGTTGCGATTAGATAAAAAATCAACGTGCAATAAATATAAAACTACTACTCTCCTCCTTTCTAACCCTCTACTTCTTAAACACCTGTTTAATTACCTTTTTTGTTATATTAGCCACCTTTGGCTACGATTGTACAATAAATATAAATATTGCTTTTTGTAGCGTACAGAGGGATTACTCATAAAAACACAAGGCTATTGGAAAGTAAAATAGAACTTATTGAAAGTATTGGAAAGATTATTGTATTTATGATGATACTTCTTTCTGTTTTTCTTTTTACTGTTAAAACAAAAAATAAAGTGCCAAATACAATTTTTGGTATTTACTTACTGGTTATTACATTTGATTTAATAGGCTTATTTACAAACAAAACTCTACAATATCCTGCTATTCAAAATTTAAAAGTAGCCTCTAGCCTACTGCAATTACCTTTGTTCTATCTCTATGTATTATCCGCTTGTTATTCAAATTTTAAGATTACAAAAAAGCATGCTATTCATTTCTTCTTATTTATCGTTTTTTTAGTCATTTTTTATATTACGGATGCATCTAATCAGAGCTTATTACTTTATGAAATAGTCAGTGAAATACAATTTATTAGTTACATCATTGCCATATTTATAGTTTTGAAAAAATACAAAACAATCTATCTTGAAAACTATTCAAACGCCAATTATGCCGTTTATAAATGGCTTTTTCAAATTACATTATTTTCTTGCATAGCTCACTCATTTGTATTGGTAAGATGGTTTTTATCCAACTCTATCTATCAAGAATACGTTTTAAATATTAATCTATTAATAAGTTTTTCGGTTTTATCTATTACTATCTTTTTTGTGTTAAAAGCGTTGTACTATCCACAACTTTTTACGGGTATAAACATAAACTTAGAGCCACTTAGTGCTACTTCAAAAAAGAAAACTAAGGCATTAAGTGCGAAAGAAAGCGAGGTTGAAAGCCAGTACTTAGAAACACTCATCACGTTTATGAATGATAAAAAACCGTATTTAGATTTTGAATTAACCTTGCAAAAACTGTCTGTTAAAACCAAGATTCCAGAAAAAGAATTATCGCTATTAATTAATCATCATTTAGGAAAACACTTTTTTGATTTTATAAATGAGTACCGTATAAATGATGCAAAAACACTACTACAAGCCCCTTCTAAAAAAGACCTTACAGTATTAGAAATCTTATACGAAGTAGGTTTTAATTCTAAGTCTTCATTTTATAGTGCTTTTAAGAAAGCAACAAACCAAACTCCAACACAATACAGAAAATCAAGAGGTTAAACTTAGTCTTACTTTTAATTGTACTCTTTTTAATCATAAAAATGAGTCCGACTTTCTCTACTCGGACGTTTTTAGACACTTGATAATTCATATTTGCCTCAAATTAAAATTGTACAAGCATGAAGTTTATTAACACGCTGATATTAATAATATCTATTCAATTCTGCTTTAGTCAACAAACACCAAAAGAACTAAAAGGTATTGAAAGTGAGATTAATCTATTAATGAAAAAATACAAGGCAGTCGGGGTATCTGTGGCTGTAGTTAAGAATGATAAAGTGATATACTCAAAAGGATTTGGTTATAGAGATTTAGAAAATAAACTACCGGTTACTACCAATACTATTTTTCCTATTGGGTCTGTTACTAAATCATTTACAGGATCTGTTTTAGGCATATTAGCATCTAAAAATCAGGTATCTCTAAAAAGCAAACCAGCATTTTATCTTCCAAATTTTGAGTTTTATAACGACACCATGAACAATTTAATAACCATTGAAGACCTATTAAGCCATAAAAGCGGAATAGGAAATCAAGGAACTACACAAATTTTCTTTCCAGAGAAAGACAGATTAAAAATGGTACAGCGCCTCAAAAATTTAAAACCTGAAGCTGAAGTAAAAAATAGTTTTGCCTATAGTAATATGGCATACACCCTTGCAGGAACAATTATTGAGCAAGTTACAGGAGATAGTTGGGAAACCAATATTAAAGAAAAGATATTTACTCCACTAGAAATGACTAATTCATATATCATATTAGATAAAATGAAAAAAACGTCTAATTACTCTTTACCTTATGGTATATATAAAGGAAAAATTGAGAGAGTAAGCTTCGAAGAATTTAACACCATTAGTGCTGCAGGTGCTATTAAGAGTACTGTAAATGACATGTCTAATTGGATGTTAACTTGGTTAAACAACGGCGTATATAAAAACTCTCAAATCATTCCTAAAGAGTACATAAAGAAAGCAACAACTCTTCAAAATAGTAACGAAGGAAGTTATGAAAAAGACGCTTTTTTATTCGGAGAAGGCTTTGGATGGCGTCTACGATCTAGCTACGGACATTTTAGAGTTGAACATGGAGGAAATACCTACGGATTTAGTTCAGATCTGGCACTATTTCCTTTTGAAAACATAGGAATTGTGGTTTTAACCAACCAAGATAACTCTCTCTTACCGTATATGATAGTGGACACTATTACAAGAAGATTATTTAATATTACCCCAGAAGCTAACTATCCTGTTAAAGTAAAAGAAATATATAAGCCTATGCCTTATAAGCAATTTAATAAAGATAAAATGCCAACCCATTCTTTAAATTCATTCTGTGGTACTTATGAAGCTAAAGGGTTTGGAAAGATAGAAATTGTAAAAGAAAAGAATAAACTATATGCTATTTTACCTACCTATAAATTTCTGTTGGAGCATTTAAACTATAATTCTTTTTTCTTAAAACCTACTAAAGAGTTTAAAGACGTATTTAACCCTCAATTTGACATTCAATTTATGAATAATATTAAAGGAAAAATTACATTATTAAAAATGTACTCTCAAAAAGAACCTATTGAATTTAATAAGACACATTAAACTTGCGTGAGTTCACCTTTAACTTAAAAACACCCTATTTGACTTATTTACTAAGAAAAGAAAAATAGTAATATACCAACTCTTCTATAATTAAAAAGACTACTTTTAAGTGGTCTTTTTTTTATGATTTGTACTCAAAAACTATTTTAAATTACAAATTTTATTCTATCTTGCTAATGCTATAAAAACAGAAATAAAATTGCTTAAACTTTATATATCCCATACTATTCTCCGGATAAAACAACTAAAGTTTGGCATATAACGAGTTGTGGTTAATTTGAGAAAATGACAATAGAAGAACTAAAATCGAACATTAAATGGTGGGAATCCAAAAGATGGATTTACAATGTTGCTGTTGGACTTTTCGGAATTTTTGGAATTTACGATGGACTTTCAAGAGGAGAATACTCTTGGACAATAGACGACACAATCGGAATTTTGATTTGGGGAATTGGAGCAAATATTTTTTATTCACTAGGAATTTTATTGGAATTATTTGACTGGTATTACCTAAAAAATAAAGTCGGAATTAAAAGGTTCCGAATGATATTCTTCATAATCGGACTTTTTTTCAGTTGCTTATGGACTTTATGGTGTAGTTGGTTATATTTTGCAAAGCCTTATTTATGGTAAAAAACATCATTTTTATTTTTCTAATTTTAACTATAATTAGTTGTAAAAAAGAAAAAATTGACGGAATAATTATTGGCGACACTTTGTTCGTTCATCTATCTGTTTCAGAAAATAGAAAAATGGTAAATCTGATTAACCAAGCTCTGAAAAAAGATAAAAATGCAATCATTGAAATAACAAACTTTCCGAATGGTGGAGCTGCAAGCTCATATGATTTAGGATACGTTTTAACTCAAATTATTTACCGAATTGGAGAAAACGAATTTGCAGATATTTTGAGAAAAACACCAAAATCGGAACGAAATGAAATTGAAGGATTAATCGCTGTTGGACTTGAATACGGAGACAATGACTATGATGGAAAAATGGACGAGAAAAGAATGGAAACAGAATTTCCTAAACTGACTGAAATACTTAATGAATAAAAAACTAACCACAACACCGTGTATAATTAATTGCTTAACCAACGCAACTAACCATACACAATCACGTTGTGGGTAATGTAACTCGAGCAATAAAAATAGATGATTACAAAGTTTAAAACGATAAATAATCTTGCCGTATTTCAAAATTTTGATTGGAATTCAACCATTCGAGATAAAGGAAACAATATTGTTCTCTTTAAACCAATCAATATTATTTATGGTCGAAATTATTCGGGAAAAACTACCCTTTCTCGTATTGTTAGAGCATTAGAAACCGGTAACTTATCCGACAAGTATGAGAATCCTCAATTTGAAGTTAGTATCACAGATGTTGCAGATAGCACACCTAACAATTTAACTGGACACGGGAAAAAAATCAGAGTTTTTAACGAAGACTTTGTAAAAGCTAATCTTCGTTTTATAGTAAATCCAGATGAAAGCATTGCACCATTTGCAATAATTGGCGGTAATGCTGCAATAGAAGCTGAAATTCAGGAACTAAAAAACGAATTAGGAGAAAAAGAAAACATTGATGAAGAAATCGATGCAACAGGATTTTACCTTGAATTAAAAAATGTTTCTGCAACAGCTAAAACTGCGTTGCAAGCATTTCAGACCGCAAATAAATCTTTAAACGACCAATTAAGTTCTAAAGCAACAAACAATCCTAACGGAATAAAGTACAAGTCTGCTAAGTATGGTGACCAAAACTACAATATTAACAAGTTAAAAAACGACATTGGAACTGTTTTAGAAGCTTCTTTTCAGCCGTTAACTGATGATGAAGTAGCTCAAAAACTTAATTTGCTTCAAGAGAGAGCAAATCCAGATATTCCAGAAATTTCTAAACCAAATTTAGAATTAGCCACACTTAATATAAAGGCAAAAGAACTTGTAACAAAGTCAATCAGCAGTTCCAATAAAATAGAGCAGCTCTTAAAAGATGCTATTCTCAATCGTTGGGTAAAAGAAGGACGTCAACTACACAAAGAAAAACTTGAGCAATGTTCATTTTGTGGTAACGATATATCACTGGAGCGTTGGAAAGAACTGGATAGCCATTTTGATGAAGAATCTGAAAAGTTAGAAAAGGAAATTGATTTATTAATTTCTGAAACCGAAAATTCAATTCAGAATATTGACTCAAAGCTTCAAATAAACAAAAATGTGTTTTATTCAAAATTTCATTCCGAATTGGACACTTTGATCACAAATAGGCAACAAACTATTGATAACATAAAAATTGAATTAAATATTGTCAAAGAAAAGCTTCAAGAGCGTAAAGACGATTTGCTGAATCCAAAAAATTATAATGATATCACAGATTACAGTCAACAACTGGAAGATTGTTGGACATCGTTTGAAACTTTCAGAACCCAAGCAAACGAATACAGTAATTCTTTAGGTACAGAACAGACAGAGGCGAAAAGATTATTGCGATTGAGGGAAGTCAATGACTTTACAACAAATATTCAATATGTCAATACAATAGCAAGAATTCAATCTTTGAAGGCAACTTCTGATATTGAAACACAAAATAAGCAAGTTGTAGAAGAGAAAATCAAACAGCAGATTGATCAAATTGAGGATAAAGAACGTTTAATGAAGGACGAAGAAAAAGGGGCACTAAAAGTAAATGAGTATCTCAATAATTTTTTCGGACACGACTTTCTATCTTTAAAAGCTTTAGAAGAAACCGATAGTTTTGGTGGTAAAAAAATAAAATTTGAAATTGTACGTAATGGAATCAAAGCGCATCATTTGAGTGAGGGTGAAAGCAGTCTTATTGCGTTTTGTTATTTTATGGCAAAGCTTGAAGATGTCGAAACGAAAGGTAGTAAACCAATTATTTGGATAGATGACCCAATTTCAAGTTTGGATAGTAATCATATATTTTTTGTTTACAGCCTAATTAACGCTGAGATCTTTTCAAAACAAGAATTTGAGCAAATATTCATTTCTACGCACAATCTTGATTTCCTAAAATACTTGAAACGACTACCAAGTGCTTTGAATAAAAATCAGTGTAACTATTTTTTAATTTCTAGGGAAAATGAAATCAGCAAGATTATTATAATGCCTAGATATTTGAAAGATTATGTAACAGAGTTTAATTTTCTTTTCCACCAAATTTACAAGTGTTCAGTTGTAGATCCTGAAGATGAAAATCAACACAATTTGTATTATAACTTCGGAAATAACACTCGAAAATTCTTAGAAGCTTTTTTATATTACAAATACCCAAATGCTAATAGCGATATTGAAAAGCTGACAAAGTTTTTTGGGAACAATAGACAGGCTTCGGCAATGACTGATAGAATCAATAATGAATTCTCGCATTTGGAAGGGTTGTTTGAAAGAAGTATGACCCCTATAGATATTCCTGAAATGAAAAAAACAGCAAAATTCATTTTAGATAAAATCAAAGAAAAAGATAATGAGCAATATGATGCTTTATTACTTAGTATTGGAATAGAAACGGAAAACGAAGTATAAACACTACCCACCACAAAGTGTATAGTGCATACCCTTCGGGATACGCACCATACACAAAACGTTAGCTGTAATTAAAATAAAAACCGTGAAAAATAGAATATTCCTGATAATTATAATGGTTTTGACTTTCAATTCTTGCGGAATTTTTAAGACTCATCATAAGGATAAACTAATTGATTTTGAGAATAATAAAATTCCTCAAAAAACTTTAAAACTGAATGGTTATTACTTTGCGGAATTAGAACGTGAAGCTCAAAGTTTTGACAAAATTCAAGGAGATAAAATTAAATGTCTTTCTGCATTTTTTATTTATGAAGATGGCTTTGTTGTGAATATTCGTGGAATTGACGGAATAACAAATTACACTTGTGCGCAAGGTAAAACTTTTGAAAACTCTTACGAAAGTGCACACAAGGCAATTGAATTAATGCTTGAATCTCAAAATTCAGAAGAAAAACGAACTAAACGAATCTGTGAATTTAAACCAAACGACATTGGGAATAAAGGTTTGGCTAAAATCAATAGTGATAGAATTAAAATTCAGTTTTACAGTATTGAAATGCAAAAACCAGGAAAAGATTCTTTCAATTCAGCATATTTATACGAAATGAATGGAGTTATTAAATCTGACTTAAGTTTTGTAATAGAAAATGAAACCGAATATAGAACCAACAAAACAACAACTGAAAATACTATTTTCCGATTTAGACAAACTGAACAGAAACCGAATATTGAGAATTATTTCAAAAAGAATATAAACCGATTTAAATAACTGCTTACAATAATGTATAACCGCAATTACGGCGGATTCGACTACGTCCGAATCCACTCGGTAATTGCTAACATCCGTCCTTAACCGAATATTTTCAGTACTTTTACCCGTAACTGACGATTATACGAGTACGTTGTTGGCAACATTTGATAAATGAGAAACGCAATCAAATTCGGAATACTAAATTCAATTATCGGACTTTTACTCGGAATCTATATTGCGTATTCTGCAATCGGAAACGATTATTGGGTTTTAGCAATTGGAGCGCCAATTTCAGCTTTTGTCTGTGGATTTTATTTTTGGAAACTGATTTTTAAAAAATCAACTGAAAATAGAAATGGAAAACTAATTTTAATCGGACTTTTAACTGGAACGGTTTCACATTATCTATGTTGGATTTTGCTGAGTATAGGAATGAATATTTGTTATTGGACTACTGGGAATTGTATAGGTTCTTTAGGAGACCCACCTACTCAAATTTGGGAAATGCTAATTTACGGAATTGTAATGACAGGAGTAAGTTTATTATTTTATGGCTGGATAACAATTCCAAGTTCAATCGGAATTGGATTTTTAGTTGACCGAATAAATAAAAAGACGTTGTAGTAATGTAAAAGCACTTCATTAAAATTCACCAGATGAATAATAATCTAAAAATATTTTGTAACATTAAATAAAAATTACACACTAATTATTTAATGATTAAAGACATAATATTTCAAATTAAATACACTTTTTCTCAAGTAAAATTCAACCGAAAAAAAGAGTTAAATAAAAGATTAAAAGAATCATTTGGAAATCTAAAAAATGACTCTTTTGACTTTGATTCCATTGAAAAATACTTCAGAAAGAAAGATAATTCAAAAGCATATCAAGTATTATCAGACAAAACTTGTAACGACTTGGATTTTGATGATTTGTTTATGTTTCTTGATCGAACTCATTCTAAAGTTGGTCAACAATACTTTTACAATAATCTTCGAACAATACAAGCAAATGAAAAGCAAACCAAGCTAAACGAAGAAATAATAAAGGAATTATCCGAAAACCCTGAATTAAGAATTTCAGTTCAAAACAAACTTGAAAAGTTAAAACATAAAGATGCGTATTATATATCTACTTTATTTCAAGAAGAGCATCTTAATCCACCAAAATGGTTTTTTGCAATAAAATTTTTGTCGTTTGCTAGTTTAGTGTCACTAATTTTAGGCTTTTTCAATCCTATCTTTTTCATAGTTTTATTAGGTGTCTTTTGCATAAATTTTGTGCTTCATTATTGGAATAAGAATAATTTAGTTCAATATGTAGGCTCAATTCCACAGCTTTTAAAACTTAATAATGTTGCATCACATTTATTTACCAACTCATTATTTAAAAAATTGAATCCTGATTTACCAAAGTCAATTAAACTAATAAATGAAGTTAAAAATAGAATGTCTTTTTTCTCACTCGAAGCCAAACTTCAAGGAGAATTTGAAATCATAGCTTGGTTTATATTTGAGATTTTTAAAACAATGTTTTTGCTTGAGCCTTTATTGTTATTTGGTGTTTTAAAAAGGCTTAATACGAAAAGAAGCGATATAGAAAGCGTTTTTAAATTTGTTGGGCATATTGATACACTAATTTCCATAACATCTTTAAGAAATGGGCTTGCAACATTTTGTTTGCCAATTATTAATGATGGAGATAAAATTATTACCAAAGACATTAGTCATCCTTTAATTTTTAATTGTACAACTAACAGTATTGAAATAGCTGAAAAATCGATACTTCTTACAGGCTCAAATATGTCTGGAAAAACTTCTTTTATTCGTGCTATTGGACTGAATGTAATAACTGGACTTACAATTAATACTTGTTTTGCAAAATCAATGACTCTTCCTTTATTAAAAGTGTTTTCGGCTATTCGAATAAGTGATGATTTGATGAACGATAAAAGTTATTATTTTGAAGAAGTTTTAACCATCAAGGAAATGCTTGAAGAGCGTGAAAACGGAAATAAAAATCTCTTTCTTTTAGATGAAATATTTAAGGGTACAAATACCGTAGAGCGCATTTCTGCTGGAAAATCTGTATTATCTGCTTTATCAAAGAATAATAATAAAGTATTGGTTTCAACTCACGACATAGAATTGACAGATATGCTTTCAGACGAATATGAATTATACCATTTTAGCGAAACAGTCAATGCTAATAGTATTGGTTTTGATTACAAACTGAAAGAAGGAAAACTAAAAAATAGAAACGCCATTAGAATACTTGAAATTAATGATTACCCTAAAGAGGTTGTGAAAGAAGCAATCGGAATAGCTAAAGAATTAGACAAAACATATTTAGTAAAAAGCACTACTAACAACAACATGTATAATTAATAGCTAGCTCTCTCCAACTTACTAAACCCCTCACCCTCACGGATTTTCCTTTCGGTTATTTTTGCTAAATTAGTTACTTAAAATACTTTATAACAAATTAAACGAAGACTTAATATTAGAAAATAATAAATGAAAACACGTTTCATATTTTTTTTACTACTGATTATTAACTACTATGCAAAGGCTCAAGAATTCACTTCTTACGAAAAACCTTTGAATATAAATTTGCATTCAGAAGTATTAAACGATTCTGTAAATCTGGAGATAACCTTACCTAAAGAGTTCAAGAATCAAATAAATACAAAATATCCTATTATATATCTTCTAGACAAGCAGCTACATAATAACTATACATACAATCTACAAACTATTGACTATTTAAGCTCGTTACAATGGATGCCCAAAGCAATTATTGTTGGCATTACTTTTTCTCGTAAAAATAGAATTTCATGGACCGTTCCCAATGAAAATGGTGGAAAAGCGGATGATTTGATATTGTTTATTAGTAAAGAGTTAAATGATAAATTGAAAAGAGAATACCCTGTTTCTAATTTTAATTTATTGATAGGGCATTCGCGTACGGCTATTTTTTCCTCTTATGCTCTTTCAAAGAAACCTGATTTTTTTAATGGCACAATAGCAAATAGTGTTTCTAATTTCGACTTTGGAGATAAAGTGCAGCAAAAACAGTTTGACTCTTTTTTGAACAAAATTTCTTCAAGCCCCAATAAATACTTTTACTTTTTTTCTGTTGGAGAAAAAGTATACGGAGACTTACATGAATCAGCTGTAGATAGTTTAAACCACTATTTAAATTCTAAAGAACTACCTAAAAACCTGGAATGGAAATACTTCAAACATAAAGTTGCTCATGATCTTACGCCAGGAGTTACCGTAAGTAATTCGTTAAGTCAAATTTTCAAAGATTATGGCAGAAGAATAGATCTTTGCTTTAAACTTGCTAAGTCATCGAAAAATAAAGTGCCATGGAATGATTTTCAAGATTTATATACATCAATATCAACTGAATTAGATTTAAAAATAGAACCGTCTGAGTTATTCTTCAACAGTATTGCCTCAGAATATTATAATGATTATGATAGTATATACGGTGATAAAAAACTAAATTTTACGCTGGAAATTCTATTAAAAGCAATAGAAAAATACCCTAAAGATTTTAGCTATTTCAGTTGGATAGGAGAAATCTATATGACTCGAAAAGATTATGAAAAAGGACTTCAGTTTCTTAATAGGTCGATTGAGATCATTAATAATGATAAATCTATCTCGAAATCTGACAGAATAAGTTACATTGAAGAAATAGAAGCGTTAAAAAAAACAAAATAACTACCTACACATCATACAAAAGTCCGTTACTCAAAAAACATTTCGATTTCTTTATTAAAAATACTGGCTAATTTCTTTATCACTTTCTAACTCTACAGCTTCTTTGTTTTGTTGAAATAAACGCGCTGTATAGTTTCCTCGTAATACAATTGAATTTCCATTAACTTCTAACCAACTACCTTCACGTAATCCTAATACAGACGTTTCGTTAAAAATATGATACTCTTTAATACGAGTTTCTCTAGTTTCTCCCATATGCGTAGAATCTGGGTTCGGATCTAAATAATGTGCATTGATGTTAAACGGAATAAACCCTAAGGTTTTAAAACTTGGCGGATACATAATAGGCATATCGTTAGTATTCATCATAGTTACCCCACAAATATTACTACCTGCACTGGTACCTAAATACGGAGTTCCATTTTCAACTGCCGTTGTTAAATCTGGAAGTATATCATTTTTATATAATTGGTTTACCAGTTCAAACGTATTACCTCCTCCTGTAAAAATTGCTTCAGCTTGTAAAACAGCTTCCTTCGGATTGTCAAACTCATGTATCCCTACTACTTCTTTATCAATAGTAGCAAAAGCATTTCGAGCTATTTCAGTATACTCATCATACGTTTTACCACTTGCGCGTGCATACGGAATAAATAAAATTGTAGATACTTCTTTAAAAAAGTCTGTCAACGTTGGTAATATATATGCTAAATATCCACTTCCGTGTACTGTAGATGTACTTGCTACGATAAGTTTTTTCATTTGTTATAAATGCTATTATTCTTAGTATCAGCACTAAATTTTGAAAGAACAATTAGTGCTTTTGTTTTTCAAATTAACAAAAATTTACCATGTCATTAAAACATTTTTAAGACAAGTAGGTGGTTTATTTGTGATATGAGAAACTTTTTACTTATTTTTTTTACTATATTTTCTTGTGTAGTTTATGCACAAAATCCTACTAAAATTATCAAAGGAACTGTTTTTATTGATAGTATTCCTACGCAAGATGTTCACATCATCAACAAAAAATTAGCTCTCGGAGCTATTTCTAACGAAAACGGACAGTTTGAAATTTTGGCAGAAGAAAATAACATCCTATTAATTTCTCATCTAAACT
This sequence comes from Tenacibaculum sp. 47A_GOM-205m, assembly GCF_000518405.1. NCBI lineage: Bacteria > Pseudomonadati > Bacteroidota > Flavobacteriia > Flavobacteriales > Flavobacteriaceae > Tenacibaculum > Tenacibaculum sp. 47A_GOM-205m. The sequence continues at coordinate 322,654 of NZ_JADN01000007.1, forward strand.
TAGAGTACAAGGAAATTACAGTTAGTAAAGAAAATATAAAAGCTAAAAACATAGTTATTTATGTTGATAGTAAAACACATATGCTTGATGAAGTTGTATTGGAAAAACAAAAAAATATTTTAGAAATTGATCAAGATATTCTTGCTAATGCTCCGGTTGTTAATGCAAAGACCTTAAAACTCCCCTATGCCAATGTAAAACCCAAAGATGATAAAACAGTAAAAATTGAATCGGGAATAACTATAGGGCTCTCTGGACTTGTAAATGCCCTTAATGGAAATAATAAAAAGAAAAAATTACTTAAAAAACTAAAAGTAGAAGATCAAAACATAGCTAACATCCGAAAACATTATACAGATGGCTTTTTTATAAGACAACTAAAAATTAAAGAAGAACATATTAATTCATTTTTAGAAAGTTGTATTTCAAAAGGTATTATCAATCTGTATAGAAAAGACAAAGTTCTTGAATTAACTTCCGTTTTAATTGAAAACAGTAAACACTCTCCTTACCTATTAGAAAATGAACATATAAGACTCACTCAAAAATAATTGCATGATCAAACAACTACCCATCACTTTACTTTTATTACTTACCTTACAAATAACTGCACAAGAAAAACGAAAATTCTTATATGCATCTGTCCACGATGAAATAGCATCTGTACCCAATGCGCATATCATCAATTTAAATACGAAACAAGGTACTTTTACTAATGATAATGGAGGATTTAGGATTTTAGCAAAACCAAATGATTCTTTACAAATCTCATTCGTAGGCTACGAAACGAAAATCATTAAAGTTGAAACGACCCATTTTGGAATTGAAGAACATAAAATAAAACTTAAAAAAATAGCTATTGAACTAGATGAAATAGAAGTGAAAAAACATAACTTAATAGGTTCTATTGCTATAGATGCTAAACAAACTCCTAAAGATATTGGGATGGATAAAGCTAAAAAGGCTATCGATTTTTCTATGATTAATTTTCAAGCCCCTGTTATTATGCCTATTGATGAAATTGATAGAATGAAAGCACCCAATGCTAGAAAAACGACTGATCCGACAGCTAAATTTGCAGGCATTGGTGGTGGAGTTAGCTTGGGAAAAGATAAATATTCTGAAAACAAAAGAAAAGTAAGAAAAGAAATCAGCTATAAAGAAAAACTTCCTAAAATACTACTCTCTGAATTTGGAAGTTACTTCTTTTTTCAAGAATTAAAAATTCCTAAAGACAAATACTTACATTTTTTAGAATACTGTAATTCTAAAGGCATCGAAAAGTTATACAGAGATGGGAACATTTTTAAAGTAATTGATGTTTTACGAAAAGAAAGTATCAGTTATTTAAACATTATTCATGAAAAAGAATGAAGAAATTATTAATCATACTATGTTTTACTTCATCTATTAAAGTTCTATCCCAAGAACGAAGAACTTTTTTATATGCCTCAATTTATGATGAAATTGGTACTGTATCAAATACTCATATAATCAATTTAAATACCAAACAAGGTACTTTTACGAATGATAATGGTGAATTTAGGATTTTAGCTAAAGCAAACGACTCTTTACAAATCTCTTTCATTGGTTATGAATCTAAAATTTTCAAGGTAGAATCAAAACATTTTAGCATACAAGAAAACAAAATTGAACTTAAAAAAGTAACAATAGAGCTAGATGAAGTAACTATAAAAGAACACAACTTACTTGGATATATTTCTTCTGACACTAAACATATTAAAACTGAAAAAGAAATTAATGCTGAAACCCTAAAACTCCCTAATGCTGGATCAAGGATTCTAACTCCCGCTGAAAGACGTTTATACACAGGAATGGGTGGACGCCCCTTAAAACTTGAAGGTTTCGGTTTTATTTTTTCAACAGATTATATTATTAACTCCATATCAGGTAGGCTCAAAAAGCTAAAAAAAGAAAAAGCCATTGAGGATACAGAAAAGAGAATACAACATATACGCAACAATTATCGAGTTTATATACTGCATGAATTAAAAATTATACATGAAGACCTTACAAGATTCATCTACTTTATTGAAAACTCTAATAATTTTTATCCTTCACTATTAGCTGATGAAATAACTATGATTTCATTCTTAAAATTAAAATCTGAAGAATTTAAAAAGTTAAACCCACAAAATTACAAACCAAATTAACAATAGTAGATAAGAATTTAAATTATTGATTTTAAAATATTTTGTATCTTTATAAGTAAGCACTAACCTACAATACTTACCATTATGAAGCGATTTTTTATAGCCTTACTTCTTTTATCACAAGTAGCGTTCTCACAAGAAGAACGAAAAACACTTTTCGGAATTGTTTATGATGAAAATGGTGTTTTAGAAAACGCTCATATTGTTAATTTTTCTACAAATCAAGCTACATTTTCTAACGAAAATGGAGAGTATCGAATTTTTGCAAAACCAAATGATTCAATCAGATATACCTCTATCGGATATAAAACTATTTTTGAAACACTAACCAAAGAAGACTTTAACACCTATCGAAAAAGAACTACTTTAGAAAAACAAGATTACGAGTTAGACGAAATTTTATTGAGAAACAATGAGCTATCAGGAGAACTCACTAAAGATTTACGAAAAGTAAAACGTGATAAAAATTCAGAAATTGCTAGTAATGCTACTGACTTCTCTAAAGTAAATTACGATAATTACACTTCTGATGATCATATAAGTTTGCATGTAAAACCAAATATAGTTAGAGTTGACCCTACTAAAGATTTTGAAGGATTTGGTACCACCAATACATTTCCTGTAAAAGACTCAAAAAAAATACAAATGCTCCGCAAAGAATTGGCTTTTAAAGAAAATTTACCAGCTAAACTATTAAGTGAATTAGGAGAAGATTTCTTTTTTGTCGAACTAAAAATCCCTGTGAATAATTATTATCATTTTCTTGAATACTGTAACCCATTAGGTATCGAAAAACTATATCAAAATAGTGAAGTGTTAGAGGTTATTAAAATTTTAAGAAAAGAACACACTAGTTATTTAGAAATTATCAAAAAACAGTAATTTGGCGCAATAATTGTTTTAAACTACCTCATGAAAAAAGTTATTATCATTCTTTTAGTACTTCCGTTGCTATCATTTACTCTGCATAAATACTATGTTGCCTTAACTGAAATAGAATACAAAGAAGACTCTAAAAGTATTCAAATGATTATGAATGTTTTTATGGATGATATAGAATTAGCTATTAATAAAGACTACAATACCAATTTACAAATAGCTTCAAAAAATCAACTTGCTAATATTGATGACTACTTTTATAAATACTTACAACAACACTTTAAAGTAATTATCAACAACAAAGAAACCTCATACAAATTTATTGGTAAAGAATATGATGGAGATATTGTTTACTTTTATTTAGAGATTGAAAATGTTTCGCTACCAAAATCAATAAAAATAGAAAACAATATTTTAGTAGACCACTTTCCTGATCAACAAAATTTGATAAAAGCCACTGTCAATAAAAAACGAAAAAGTTTATTTTTATCTAGCACTAATGATAAAGGTTTGTTAAAATTTTAACATTCACGCTTTCTTAATAATAAGTTTTCATTAACTTTCCGCTTATTTATTCAAAAAAACTAATAAGCATATAATGAGAAGATATTCTACGCTACTATTTTCAGCACTATTTGTATCGGCTTCTTTATTCGCCCAAGAGGCACCTAAAAAAGAGCATCAACAAGGTCATACAGACCAAAACAAATTCCGACAGTTAAAAGATGTACTAGCAACTCCAAACGATCAACGCACTGCTTCTGGTGCTCCTGGCCATGCATATACGCAACAAAAAGTTGATTATATAATGGATTTACGTTTAGATGAAGCTGCTAACAAACTTTATGGTGAAGAAGATATTACATACCATAATAATTCTAAGGACCATTTAGAATATTTATGGTTACAGCTAGATCAAAATATGCGAGCTCCAGATTCTAAATCTCCATTAGCTCAATCTAAAAGTGCTAGTAATTTTCAAACTCCAGATAAATTTGTAGCTGAAAACATGGATAAACCAAAAGATTTTGGTTTTAAAATAGAAGCTGTAAAATATGCTGATGGTAGAGATTTATCTCACACTATTAATCGTACAATGATGCGTATTAATTTACCTAAACCATTGGCTCCAGGTGAAGTTTTTAAATTCAAAATAAAATGGAATTACTTAATCAACAATTCTGTTGAAGATGGTGGGCGTTCTGGTTTTGAGTCTTTCCCTGACGGAAATAAAAACTACACCATTGCTCAATTTTTCCCAAGATTATGTGTGTACAACAATGTTGAAGGATGGCAAAACATGCAATTCTGGGGTCGTAGTGAATGGGCTTTAGAATTTGGTGATTACGATGTAAAAATTACAGTTCCTGCTGATCATATTTTAGAGGCTACTGGTGAATTACAAAACGAAAAAGAAGTCTTAACAAAAGAACAACGCAAGCGTTTTGAAAAAGCTAGAAAATCGTATAAAAACCCTGTATTTATTGTAACACAGGCTGAAGCTGAAGCAAACGAGAAAGAAGGAACTACAAAAACTAAAACTTGGCATTTTAGAGCAAACAAAGTTCGTGACTTTGCTTTTGCTTCGTCAAGAAAATATATTTGGGATGCAATGGCAGTAAACATCAACGGAAAAGATGTAATGGCTATTTCATTATATCCAAAAGAAGGAAATCCTTTATGGGAAGAGCATTCAACTCGTGTTGTTGCTAATACTTTAGAAGAGTACTCTAAAATGACTTTTGATTATCCATATTCTAAAGCTATTTCTGTACACGCAAAACGTCAAGGAATGGAATATCCTATGATTTGCTTTAACTACGGACGTCCAAATCCTGATGGAACGTATTCTGATAGAGTTAAAAATGGAATGATTGGAGTAATTACTCATGAGGTTGGTCATAACTTCTTCCCTATGATTGTGAACTCTGATGAGCGTCAGTGGACTTGGATGGATGAAGGATTAAACTCTTTTGTAGAAATTTTAGCTGAATTAGATTACGATCCAAACTTTAATACAGGTAACTTACCAAAAGACATTGTTCGTTATATGAGCTTAGATCAAAGTAAATTAAGTCCTATAATGTCTCAAGGTGATTATGTACATAATTTCGGCCCTAATGCATACACAAAGCCAGCTGCTGGTTTATACATGTTGCGCCAAACCATTATGGGACCTGATTTATTTGATTATGCTTTTAGAACTTATTCAAAAAGATGGATGTTCAAGCACCCAACTCCAGCTGATTTCTTTAGAACTATGGAAGACGCTTCAGGTATGGATTTAGATTGGTTCTGGAGAGGTTGGTTCTACACAACTGATTATACTGATATAGGTATTAAAGAAGTGAAGCCTTTATACCTAACTAACAAGCCTAATGAAGAAACAAAGAAATTACAAGCACAATACCCTTCTTACTTTGCACAATTAGGAAAATTAGTATACTTAACTACTGATAAAAATGATGCTGATAAGTCTGAAGTAGAAGCATATATCAATAGTTTACCAAAAGATAAAAAAGCTAGCTTAAAAGAATTACCTCAATATATCTATCAAGTAGAGTTCGAAAAACCTGGTGGATTAGTAATGCCTATTATTGTTGAAATGACTTATGCTGACGGAACAAAAGAGCGTCAAACTTTTCCTGCTCAAATATGGAATAAAAATGAGCATCAAGTGTTTAGAGTATTTACATCTTCAAAAGAAATTAAAAGCTTTGTTGTAGATCCTGATCTAGAAACAGCTGATATTGATACTTCTAACAATAGCTGGCCAAAGCAAACAACAAATAAATTTGATGCTTTTAAAAATAAAGCTAAGAATTAATAAAATAGTATTAAAATAAAAAAGCAGCTTTAAAAGCTGCTTTTTTTTATGTTTTATAAGAAGTATACTACTTATTAAATAATCTATTTACATCATTAAATGTAAGTAATTTTGAAACTGTCATAATATCTGGATCTCTACTTACATACTGCTGAATTTGTAATCTTACAACTCCATCTTCCTTAGTATATTTTAACCAAATAACATCTCCATTAGCTTTTATTTTATATGGATCTCTTGGATTTTCTTCAAAACCTTTTACAATTATTTGATATAGCTTTTCTACATCATTATCAAGGTTTTTAAAAGAAAAATGAACATATTCATGTATAGGATCGTTAATATTCTTATAATATAAATTATAAGCTTCGTTACCTATTTTTTCTAAATACACATATTCAATTTTACCAACAATTTCTGTTTTAGTAGTCTCTATAAATTCAATCTGTGAATACGATACAACAGAACATAAAAACGCGGTTAAAAAAAGAAGTCTTTTCATAAATTTAAGGGTTTAAAGTTTGATTAAATTTTAATTTTTTAAATATAACTAAAACAACAACGACTTATACTTATAAAAAGTATTAATTACTCATTATTTCTTTTATAAAACTCAGTACTATAATTTCTCTTCAAAATATTTTTCCTTCTATACTGCATAGTTAGCTAACTTTTAAACAATTAACATTTATATTTTTTTTATTTTGCGTAAACATTAATTTTTTATCCCTCGAAAAAATCATGTTAAAAAAAGCTTTGTCTATTGTACTCATAATTACTTTCTCAAAAGTATTTTCTCAAACAAATCAGTACAGCGAAAATGATCTTAAAAAATTTAAACAAAAATTTTATCTAAATAAAGAAACAGGAATAGACAGCACTCTGTTTTTTATGGATAAACTACAAAAAAGCACAAGCATTCCTTATAAAACATTTGGGTATGCTGCTTCTGAATATTTAAAAATTAGAGAAAAAGAATCTTTAAACGTTTCTTTCTACCTTGATAGCATTAATAAGTACCTTCCAAGTATTTTAAAAACAACCAATAACTACCCTATTCTGTTTGATATTTATATCTTACTAGGAAACTCTAACAAAAGAAAAGGCTTAATTAAACCTGCATTACAAGATTATATTACTGCTGAAAATTATGCTTTACTGGCAAATGATATTGAACGAACTATTAAAATTAAAGGTAACATAGCTCTTATTTATCAAGATATGGGAGAGCTTGATAAAGCTCTTAATAAAGCTAAAGAAGCTCTTGAACTTATAGAAATAAATAAAGAAGCTCTTTCTAATAAATATTATGAAAATAAGTATAAAAGAATGTTTAACATTGCTGCTATTTACGCTACTTTATATAAAAGTGACAAAAAAAAGCATCAATTCGCAGACTCTTCTTTACATTACTATAATTCCATATTAAAAACAAAAGAATTCAATCTTAATAACTATTACACTGGTAAAGTTTATTATGGTAAGGGGACAATTTATACCTTAAAAGAAGAATACTTTAAAGCCAGTTCTTTGCTTGAAAAAAGTTTAGAATTCTTTGAAAAAAGTAAATCACAATCATACTTATATAAAGGTTATTATAATAATGCCTATAATTATTACATGTCTGATAACCTAAACAAAGCAAAAAAGAACTTTCTAAAGGTTTTAAAAATTAAAAAAGATACTATTCTAGATTACAATTATTTACACACACATTATTACCTTTCTAAAATTCATTCTAAACAAAATAAAATAGACTCTGCTAAATATCATTTAAACACTTTTATTATTGATTATAGTAAACTTACTTCAAGAAAAAAACAGCAAATTAATGGAGCTTACAAGATTGATCTTGATAAAAAAATAAAAGAATTAAAGGAGTTAAAAGAATACATTGCTAACAAAAGTTTTTATTACAAAACAATTTTTATAATACTAGTCCTCATTCTTTTAATTATTAGTTTCCTAGTTGTTAAAAACTCTAAAGAAAAAAGAAAAGCTAATGAAAAATTAGATGAATTATTAGCAAAAATTTCAAAAAAAGAAGAACTAACCCAAAAACCTTTTTCGACTTCTAATGATATAAAAATAAAAGGCGAACAGCACGAACAAATTATTAAAGGCCTATTAAAGATTGAAGAAAAAGAATACTTTTTAAAAGAAGAATTTAATTTATATAATGCTGCTAAAAAAATTGGAACAAACACCACCTACCTTTCAAAAATTATTAAAGATTATAAAAAAATGAGCTTTAATGATTATACAAACGAATTACGTATTAATTATATTATTGAAGCATTAAGTAATAATAAAAAAGTTAGGTCATATACTACTCAAGCTATTGGAGAATTAGCAGGATATAAAAACGCAAAATCATTTACTAGAATATTTAAAAAACATGTGGGAATAACGCCTTATCAATTTATAGAAAAAATTGATAAGGCGTTATGATACTATTTATTCTTTAACTTTAAACTTTAAAGTACTCATATTGATAACATTTATCTTTACTAGTATCCCCTGGAATTGGAGGTAAACAATCTTCTTCTCCATCTGTATCAGGTCCACCAAATACTTCTGTGTTTGGTTTTGCAATTGGGTCTCCTGCAAATATTTTAAACTTTTCTTCTTGTGTTAATTTATACTCTCTTAACAACTCAATAGATAAACGTTTCATAAGTTTTTAATTTTAGTTTAAGTAAAGTTATTTTTTTTATCCATCAATTTGTCTTTTAACATATTCACGCACCAAAAACAAAACTAAAACACTAACAGCTAGTAAAATAACATAAAAACAAGAGTGCTATTTTTTAAAAATAGTACCCGTTTTTTTCTTAAATAGTAACTGTATAAACTTCTTATAAGGCCTAAAACCTGCAATATTTGTATGAGAAATTTCTTAAATGCGGAACCTGAAAAGCATACAATAGAGTAAGGAAAATTAAAATTAATTAACCATGTTAAAATCTATTTCAAACCTAGGAAACGTTTTAAACAAAACAGAACAAAGAGAAGTTAATGGAGGACAAATTGTTTGCCCTAGAGGAACTTATTTAAAATGTAACTGGATAAGATGTTGGTGTGAACCAGAATATGTTGTTGAGTTACCTGAAGACTTTGATCATTAAAAACTAATAACTAAAACTGATTAATTATGTTAAAATCTATTTCAAAATTAGGAAATGTTTTAAATAAATTAGAACAAAGAGAAATTAATGGAGGTTTAATACAATGCCCTCCGCATACGAGATATGTATGTATAGGAACACCTCCTATGGTATCTTGCTGGTGTCAACCATTTGTTCAACCAGGTGATGATTTTGTGAGATAAAATCAGAAGCCGCTTATATAAGAAATAAGCGGCTTTTTTTTAATAGATTATACTAACTTTTTAGCATTCTTAACTTTTTGCTTGGTAAGTGCAATATCAATTACCTCACTCATATCTGTTACATAATGGAAGGTTAATCCTTTTAAGTAACTTTCCTTTATTTCATCAATATCTCTTTTATTATCGGCACAAAGAATTATTTCTTTAATGTTAGCTCTCTTAGCAGCTAATATTTTCTCTTTAATTCCTCCTACTGGCAATACTTTTCCTCTAAGTGTAATTTCACCAGTCATTGCTAATTTATTTTTAACCCTTCGTTGTGTAAATACCGATACCAACGATGTTAACATGGTTATACCAGCGCTTGGTCCATCTTTTGGCGTTGCACCTTCTGGCACGTGAATATGTACATCGTATTTATCTAATACTTCAGGGTTAATTCCAAACTCTTCAGCATTTGATTTAATATACTTCATTGCAATTGTTGAAGACTCCTTCATTACCGTACCCAAATTACCTGTAATAGAAAGGTTTCCTTTTCCTTTAGAAAGAATAGATTCTATAAACAAAATGTCTCCTCCAACACTTGTCCAGGCTAAACCAGTAACTACACCTGCAACATCGTTATTTTCATACTTATCGCGTTCTAAACGAGCGGGTCCTAAAATAGCTTCAATATCCTCGCTAGTAAGCGTAACATTGTACTCTTCTTCCATAGCTATAGATTTTGCTACAAAACGAACCACTTTTGCTACTTGTTTTTCTAAACCACGAACTCCAGATTCGCGAGTATATCCTTCAACAATCTTCTCTATCTGTTTTTTACCAACTATCAAATGTTCTTTTGATAATCCGTGTTCTGTTAATTGTTTCGGAAACAAGTATTTCTTGGCTATTTCTACTTTTTCTTCAATCGTATATCCTGTAACATTGATTATTTCCATACGATCACGTAATGCCCAAGGAATTTGATTGATATTATTAGCAGTAGCAATAAACAATACCTTAGAAAGATCGTACCCTACTTCTAAATAATTATCATAGAAATGAGTATTTTGCTCAGGATCTAATACTTCTAACATCGCTGATGAAGGATCTCCTTGATGACTTTGCCCTAATTTATCAATTTCATCTAATACAAAAACTGGATTGGAAGTTCCTGCCTTTTTAATATTCTGAATTAAACGCCCTGGCATTGCACCAATGTAGGTTTTACGGTGACCACGTATCTCAGCCTCATCGCGTAAACCACCTAACGACATACGAACATACTTACGTCCTAAAGCCTCTGCTACCGATTTTCCTAATGATGTTTTACCAACACCTGGAGGACCGTATAAACATATAATAGGTGATTTCATGTCTCCACGAAGCTTTAAAACTGCTAAATGCTCAATAATACGTTCTTTTACCTCTTCTAACCCAAAATGATCTCTGTCTAAGATTTTTTGAGCTCTTTTTAAATCAAATTTATCTTTAGAAAACTCATTCCAAGGTAACTCTAACATCAACTCTAAATAATTACGTTGAATGCCAAACTCAGCCATTTGAGGGTTCATACGTTTTAAACGACTTAACTCTTTTTCAAAAGTTTCAGCAACTTCTTTACTCCATTTTTTAGACTTCGCTTTTAAACGCATTTCATCAAGCTCTTGCTCATGAGAAACTCCTCCTAGCTCATCTTGTATCGTTTTTAATTGCTGATGCAAATAATATTCTCTTTGCTGCTTATCTAAATCTGAACGTGTTTTAGATTGAATATCGTTACGTAATTGTAGCTTTTGAAGCTCTTTATCTAAATTTTTTAAAGTTAATAACGCACGCTCTTTTAAGTTGTCTTTCTCTAACAATACCTGTTTTTGCGATACACTTAGTTCCATATTTGATGAAATAAAATTCACCAAAAATGAACTTGATTGAATATTTTTAATTGCAAATGACGCTTCTGATGGCAACATCGGATTTTCTTTGATTACCTCTAAAGCTAAGTCTTTGATAGAATCGATAATTGCATCAAACTCTTTTTGATCATCAATTTCTCTTTCGTCTACCGCTTCTTTTACTTTTGCTTTTAAATAAGGCTCTTCTTGAATAACTTCCTCAATTTCAAAACGCTTTTTTCCTTGAATAATAACCGTTGTATTACCATCAGGCATTTTTAACACACGTAATATTTGTGCAACCACACCTGTTTGATAAATATCATCTATTCCTGGATCTTCTACTTCACTATCCTTTTGTGCAACTACTCCAACAACCTTATCTCCTTTGTTAGCATCTTTAATAAGTTGAATAGACTTATCTCTACCCGCCGTAATAGGAATTACTACACCAGGAAACAGCACCGTATTTCGTAAAGGAAGAATTGGTAACTCTTCAGGAATGCTTTCTTGATTTATTAATTCTTCGTCCTCTGGCGTTAATAAAGGGATTAATTCTGAATCTTCATTAAAAACATCTTGAAGCGACAAATTGTCTAAATGTAATATTTTTGATTTGCTCATATCTTATATATTCTGTCATAGTGGCACTCTTAAATATTTTTAAAAAGGAATACCACTTTTTTAAAACCGTAAAACACTGATAAACAAAAAGATAAAAACAACTAAATGTTTATCGTCTTAACTATAAGTCAATTCTTATGCCAATAAAAACTATGTTTGATTTAATTTGTAACTATTTTTGATATCATTCGTCATATACATATCTTATCAACTAAAACTAATCAAGAAATGAAAACTAAATTTTTGTTCCTCCCTTTATTACTTTTAATTATTAGCTGTACTTCTAAGACAAATACAACTGAGTTTATAGAAAAAGCCGCTGGACGTTATTATTTTAATGCTGATGAAATTATAGAAGTTACTTTTGATGAAGACAAAAAACTACTCTTAAAATGGCGTAATCAAGATTTAGAACCCTTAAAGGTTGATGATACTTCCTTTTATGTTCGAGAACTAAACGAAAAACTAATTTTTAACATTGCTGAGAATAAAATAGAATTAGCTGAAAAGAGAGAACATGAGGGAGAAAAATATGTTTTCAATAAATTAAGAAAAGGAGAAAAAACACCTAGTGAGTACTTAGCTGAAGGCAATTTTAAAGCTGCTTTAGAAGGGTATAAAGCTATTAAAGAAAAAGATAGCTTAACTCCTGTAATTAGAGAAAGAAACTTAAATAGATTAGGTTATCAGTACCTTAGAAATAATGAATACGAAGATGCTATTAATGTTTTTAAAATAAACATTGAGTTATATCCTAATAGCTCCAATACTTATGATAGCACTGGTGACGCTTATGCTAAAATGAAAGATACTGTAAAAGCTATTGAATACTACAGAAAAGCATTAGCTATTAACCCTGAAAACAGAACCTCAAAACGCTCTTTAGAAAAACTTACTTCTAAAAAAGAAGAATAATGGAAAAGTTAAAATATCCTATTGGCAAACCTGAGATACCAAACAATATTTCTTCTGAAAATATTGCTAAATGGATTGAAACCATAGAAGACTTCCCAAAAAGACTAAACAAGTTAGTTTCTGATTTATCCGAAGAACAATTAGATACTCCGTACAGAGAAGAAGGTTGGACAATTAGGCAAGTGATACATCACTGTGCTGATAGTCATCATAATTCTTATACTCGCTTTAAATGGGCTTTGACAGAAGATAAACCAGTTATAAAGGCTTATTTTGAAGATCGTTGGGCTGAATTATTTGATTCTAAAACTGCTCCTATTCAACTTTCGTTAGATACTCTAAAAGCATTACATGCCAAATGGGTTTACTTCATGAAAGGGTTAACTCAGGATGACTTAAACAAATCGTTTATCCATCCAGATGGTAATGAAGAAGTAGGCTTAAAGGAAAATATTGGTGTTTATGCTTGGCATTGTAACCATCATTATGCACATATTGAACAATTATTAATTAGAAAAGGCTGGTGTTAAACCAAAATTAACAGAGCAATACCTACAAAAATGACAATCTGAGCCCATTTCAGGTACACTCCTACTTTATTGTGCTGTTTGATGTAATCAGAAATTTTTCCTGCTAAAATAGCTATTGAAGAAAATATAAAAAATGACGTTAGTATAAACAGACCTCCTAATACATAAAACTGAACAACGTTTGACAAGGTGTCAGAAAACAAAAACTGTGGGAAAAACGCCAAAAAGAAAATTGTAACCTTGGGGTTTAGCACATTCATCCAAAAACCTGTTTTGAATAATTGTAGTGTTGATTTTTTCTGTACATTTTCTGTTGAAAAAGCAATATTAGCATCACTTTTATACACTTGAAAAGCTAAGTACAGTAAATATCCTGCTCCAAATAACTTAATAATAAAAAATAAATTGGGATTTTGTTTTATGATTTCTGAAACTCCAAAAGCTACCAAAGTTGTATGAATAATACATCCTGTCATTAAACCTGCAACCGTAGCCAATCCGTATTTTTTTCCATTTACAATACTCTGGGTTAATACAAAAATATTATCTGGCCCAGGAGAAATAGCTAAGGTAGCGGTAGCAAAGACAAAAGAAATAAGGGTTTCTAGCATTTATATAAGTTATTTGATTTTTAATTTATTAAATGTTGGATATGTAATTAATTTACCAAAATCAACTTTAAAAAAATCTAATTCATACAAATCCCCTCTTTCATTTACAGTCAACTCAATATCTACTAATATTTTGTCACTATCAATATACTCTGCTTTAAAAATACTTTCAAATCTTTCAAACTCATTTTTCAAATCAAAAGAAATGCTTCTCATTTCTCCATCATTTAAATCTTTTACTAAATTTGGTATTTCTTTTTTATCGCTAACTATTGATTTAATTAACTTCCTTTCCTTGTCTTTAATTTTTCTCATAATCAATTTTTAGCTAAAATAGCCTTATTGATTCTCTTTACCAAACTTGGTCCTTCGTAGATAAAACCTGTGTAAATTTGTACTAAGTCTGCACCTGCTTTAAGCTTTTCTAAAGCATCTTTTTCAGAATGGATACCTCCTACTCCAATTATAGGAAATGCTTTATTAGAATTATCTGCTAAATACTTAATCACCCTCGTACTTCTATCTTTAACTGGTTGTCCGCTTACTCCTCCATTACCTATTTCTTGTAAACGCTCTTTAGAAGCTTTTAAATTATCTCTATTTACTGAAGTATTCGACGCTATCACTCCATCGATCTTTGTTTCAGCAACTAATTCAATAATTTCATCTAACTGTTGATTATTTAAGTCTGGCGCAATCTTTAATAAAATGGGTTTTTGTTGTGCTTCAGCGTTGTTTAACTTTTGAACTTCAGTAATTAGTTCCTTTAAATAATCAGCATCTTCAAGTTTTGCATGACTAGATACATTTGGACAACTTACATTCAATACAAAATAATCTACATATGGATGTAATCCTTTAAAACAAGCTACATAGTCTTCAGTATAATTTTCAGGAGCTGTATTCGTATTCTTACCAATATTTCCACCAATAATTATTTTTCCTTTATTCTTTTTTAATTGTTCAATTGCTTCTTCTAAACCTTCATTATTAAAACCCATTCGGTTGATAATTCCTTTATCATCTTTTAAACGGAATAAGCGTTTTTTAGGGTTTCCTACTTGACCTTTTGGTGTTACGGTACCTATTTCAACAAAACCAAATCCAAAATTAGCCAGTTCATTGTACAACACTGCATTTTTGTCAAACCCTGCTGCTAATCCTACAGGATTTTTAAAAGTTAAACCAAATAAATTTCGTTCTAATTTTTTATCGTTTACTTGATACATTCCTCTAAAAATAGATGGAACACCTGGTATTTTTGATAAAAATTTAACTAGCGAAAAAGTAAAATGGTGAATCTTTTCTGGATCAAAAAGGAAGAATATTGGGCGAATAAGTAATTTGTACATCGGTTTTAATTATAATCTTTCGTTTATTAAATATAAAAAAAGCTCCAAAAATGGAGCTTCTGAATTATCGTAATACAGCGTCTAAATTCTTTTCGAATGTTTGCTGTAGTTTCTGCATTATTTTATCTATTTGTTTGTCTTCTAACGTTTTGTTTTCATCTTGTAATACAAAACTAACCGCATACGACTTTTTACCTTCAGGTAATTTATCTCCTTCATATACATCAAACAAATCTACTTCTTTCAGCAATTTTCTTTCTGATTGAAATGCCAAGTTGTAAATATCTTTAAACTCTACTTTATTGTCTAATAACAATGCTAAATCACGTTTTACCGCTGGGAATTTAGGCAATTCTGTTACTTTTATTTTCTTATTACCTACTAGACCTAAAATAGTTTGCCAGTTAAAATCAGCAAATAATACTTCTTGCTTAATAGAAAATTCTTTTAAAATCGCTCTTTTCACAACTCCTAACTCCACCAACTTCATTTTTCCTAAACTTAAGGTAATTCCTTCAGAAAACACATCTGATTTTGTTGGTGTAGTTTTTAAGTTATCTATTCCTAAACGACTTAACAAAGCTGTAACAATACCTTTTACATAAAAGAAATCTGACGCTTGCGAAGCTACTTTCCAGCTATCTTGCGTTCTGTTTCCTGTAACAAATAAGGTTAAGTGTTTATCTTCTTGATATCCACTTTCGTATTTATGATAGGTTTTACCAAACTCATAAAACTTTAGTGAATTTTGTTTTCTATTGATGTTGTAAGCAACAGACTCTAACCCGCTAAATAATAATGACTGACGCATTACCTTTAAATCGTTACTTAACGGATTAAGCATTTCAACATTAAAGTCAGCGTTTAAGCTATCAGATAACTCAATATAATCAGCTTTCGTTAACGAATTTGCCATAGTTTCGTTGAACCCTAGTGATGATAGTTGATCTGCTACAATGTTTTCTACTTTTACATTGATATCACTATCAAAAGAAATAGAGGTGTTTAACTTATGAGAAAACTCAACATTATTATACCCGTAAACACGTAAAATTTCTTCAATAATATCTGCCTCACGTTGCACATCGGTTCTATAAGATGGTACTACCAATCCTAAACCTGCTTCTGTAACACTATTGATTTTAATATCTAAAGAAGCTAAAATCTTTTTAATAGTTTCTTTAGGAATTTCTTGACCTATTAATTTATACGCATTTTCAAATGATAAGAACACTTCAAAATCTTCAAGCTTTACAGGATAAAAATCTAAAATATCTGACGACATTTTTCCTCCAGCATACTCTTCAATTAATAAAGCTGCACGCTTTAAAGCATATTTTGTTGTATTAATATCGATTCCTCTTTCAAAACGGAAAGAAGCATCTGTATTTAATCCATGACGCTTTGCTGTTTTACGAACAGATACAGGATTAAAATAGGCACTTTCTAAGAAAATAGTATGCGTGCTTTCAGTAACTCCAGAATTTGCTCCTCCAAAAACACCACCTATACATAATGGTTTGTTATCAGCGTCACAAATCATTATATCTTCAGAAGATAGTTCTCTTTCTACATCATCTAAGGTAGTAAACTTAGTTCCTTCTTCTAAGGTTTTCACTACTACTTTTCCTCCTCTAATTTTAGAAGCATCAAAAGCATGTAATGGTTGTCCTAATTCATGTAACACATAGTTAGTAATGTCTACAATGTTATTTTTAGGAGCTAAACCTATTGCTTTTAATCGATTTTGAATCCACTCTGGTGAATCTTTAACTTCAACATCGGTAATCGTAATTCCACAATAACGTGGTACTAATTCTTTATCTTCTACTTCAATATCTATTTTAAGAATACGCTCGTCAACATGAAAATCAGAAACAGAAGGAGATATTAATTCTATATTTGTTCCTTGTTGAATTAATCCTGCGCGTAAATCACGTGCAACACCATAATGGCTCATTGCATCAGAACGGTTTGGTGTTAACCCTATTTCAAAAACATAGTCTATTTCAATATTAAACACATCAGAACAAGGTGTACCAGGAGCTAAACTTTCGTCTAAAATCATAATACCGTCATGACTTTTCCCTAGACCTAATTCGTCTTCGGCACAAATCATTCCGTGACTTTCTTCTCCTCTAATCTTTCCTTTCTTTATCTTAAAGCCTTCACCTTTATCATCATACAACATGGTACCGACAGTTGCAACAGGTACTTTTTGACCAGCATCTACATTCGGCGCTCCACAAACAATTTGTACAGGACTACCATTTCCTAAATCTACCGTAGTAATTTTTAGTTTATCTGCGTTAGGGTGTTTAATACATGTTTTTACTTCACCAACAACTACACCTTGTAAACTACCTTTTATACTTTCAACCTTCTCTATACCTTCAACTTCAAGACCTAAATCAGTAAGTAATTCACCTGTCTTTTCAGCCTCCCAGTCTGTTTGTAAAAATTGTTTTAACCAATTGTATGATATCTTCATAATCAATCTCTGAATTTAGCCTGCAAATTTACGTAAAATAAAGGAAAAAAAATCATCTTGTTTCTTATAGCTGCTACGTTATTGATTGTTAACATTTTGGTAACATTGGATATTCTCTTTTTTTATTGATTTGTAATGAATTAACAAAGTTTTAACATAAATTCATTTACATGAAAAAACTATTACCCTTCTTTCTACTGATAACTTCGTTATCGGTATTTGCTCAAATTCCATCATACTATGATGATGTAAATTTAAACTTATCTGGAACTGCTTTAAAAAATGAGCTAGCAACTAAAATCATTAATACACATACAACTAACTTATCTTATACACCTGGTGTTTGGGATGCTTTAAAGCAAACAGATTTAGATCCTAACAATCCTAGTAAAGTATTATTAATTTATGGTTATAGTGATACAGATGGTAACTATGTAACCGACAGAACACGAGATAAAAATGCTAATGGTGGTACTGCTGGTACACAATGGAACAGAGAACACGTATACGCGAAATCATTAGGTAACCCTAATTTAGGAACTTCAGGTCCTGGAGCAGATGCTCATCACTTAAGGGCTGCTGATATCTCATTCAACTCACAAAGAAGTAGTAAAAAATTTGCTAACGGTTCTGGAAATGCTGGTGATGTTTCTGGTGGATGGTATCCTGGAGATGAATGGAAAGGTGATGTTGCCCGTATGATGATGTATATGTATTTACGCTATGGTAGCCAATGTTTACCTACTGGTGTAGGTACTGGTTCTACAATGGCATCTGATGCTAATATGCTTACGTTATTTATTCAATGGAACGTAGACGATCCTGTTTCTGATTTTGAAAAACAACGTAATCCTATTCTTGAAAATCTTCAAGGAAACAGAAACCCTTTTATTGATAACCCTGCATTTGCAACAGAAATTTGGGGAGGTCCTCAAGCTGAAGATTTATTTGGAGGAGGTAGTAGTTCTGATACCCAGGCTCCTACCGCACCATCTAATTTAGCTGCTTCTAACATTACACAAACTTCCGTTAATTTAACTTGGACTGCTTCAACAGATAATATTGGGATTGCTGGTTATGATGTATACAATGGATCAACTAAAGTCACTACCATAACAACAACTTCGTATAACGTTACAGGATTAACTGCTGCTACAAATTATACTTTTTCTATTAAAGCAAAAGATGCGGCTGGTAACGAATCTGCTGCTAGTAATACAGTTTCTGTAACAACTAACACTAGTTCAGGTGGAGGAAACGGAACTGCAACTGACTTATTAATATCTGAATATGTAGAAGGTTCATCTAACAATAAAGCTATAGAAATTGCCAATTTCACTGGCGCTACTATAAGTTTATCAGGGTACTCACTAAAAAAAGCTGCAAACGGTGGTGGATGGACTAATACATTAAACTTAAGTGGTCAATTAACCAACGGTAATGTATATGTAATTGCCAATAGTAGTGCTACTAGCACCATTTTAAATAAAGCTGACAGAACTGACACTAGTGTACTTTCTTTTAATGGAAACGATGCTATAGGTTTATTTAAAGGTACTACTCTTATCGATTTAATTGGAGATCCTAATAGCTCTTCAACTTTTGCTCAAGATAAAACTTTACAAAGAAAATCTTCTGTTACTTCACCTAATAGTAGCTATACTTCTTCTGAATGGGATACTCTAGCTAAAGATACGTTTGATGGATTAGGAAATCATAACATTGACGGAGGAACTTCAACTCCTGATACTACCGCTCCAACTGCTCCTACTAATGTTGCTGCCTCTAATATTACACAAACTTCAGTTAATTTAACTTGGACGGCTGCTAGCGACAATATTGGAGTTACAGGATATGATGTATTTCAAGGAAGTACTAAAATTGCTACTGTTACAACAACAAACTATTTAGTTAGTGGATTAACTGCTACTACCAATTATAGTTTTTCTGTTAAAGCTAAAGATGCTGCCAATAATATTTCTTCTTCAAGTAACACAGTTAATGTAACTACTTTAGCTAACACAATTTCTTATTGTAGTACTAAAGGTAATAATGTTAATTATGAATGGATAGACAATATTGTTATTGGTGGAGTTTCGAATGCTACTGGTGCTAATGGTGGATATGGTGACTTTACTTCTCTTATAGCGAATCTTCCTTACGGAAATAATACTATTATTGTGAGTGCTGGATTTTCTAGCTCTTCTTACACAGAATATTGGAAAGTCTGGATTGACTTTAATAAAAATGGAACTTTCGAATCTTCGGAAGAAGTAGTTAGTGGTTCTTCTTCTAGTTCAGGAAACTTATCATATACCTTTTCTATACCAACATCTGCCTTAGCAGGAACTACAAGGATGCGTGTTTCAATGAAATGGGATGCAGCTCCTTCAGCTTGTGAGACATTCTCTTATGGTGAAGTTGAAGATTATACGGTAAACATAGGTGCTAGTGCAAAAGGATTAGGAAACAGTAATATTACTATTGATGGTAAACTAGAAAATGAAACTCCTGTATTTGATGCTACTGTATCTCCAAATCCAACAGCTAAAACAATAAAAATTCAGTTAGGAGATAACAGAAATGCTACTTTTAAAATTTCAACTTTAACAGGACAAACTGTCTTAAACGGAAAAGTAACACACCATACTATTGATCTTTCAAACTTAAAAAATGGGTTTTATATTCTTGAAGTAAACGACGATCAAAAATCGTTTACTAAAAAGATTATCAAAAAATAACACAAAACAAAAGGCTACCAAATTGGTAGCCTTTTTATTTTTTAAAATTATACTTCAATTGTTTTTTTTGACTCTTTTGACGAAAACACATAGGTAAACAACCACATTAATGTAAAGGTTGGTACTACATCTAACCCTGGCATAGCTTCTTCAACAAAAGCTATAGCTCCCGCTATTTTACCTTTGTTTCCTTTATACATTTTTGTCATTAAGTATGCTGATGCTGGAGCCCAAACAATATCAGACAACTCTCCCACTCCAGGAATTAAATACGATACATATCCTATCGCGTCAAACAACAAACTCAATGCTAATTTTTGGTATTTTTTTTCTTTGTTCATTTATCTTAAGTTAATTCAATGCTCACAAATCAAAATTCACGCCAAAACATCTTATTTTTATCTGGCAAATTGATAAGTTTGTTCTAAAATACTAAAAAACAAATGATTTTTTCTGATTTCATCAATCAAATAGAAAAATTACAACAAAAACAATTAGGCGGTTTAACCTCACAGTTTAAACTAGCTCCTAAACTTAGAATGCGTTATTCAGAAGAGTTAATACTTAGCAAAAACCCCAAAAAAGCAGCTGTATTGGCCTTGTTTTATCCTGATAACGATAATCAAGCGCGTTTTTTATTAACCGAAAGAGCTAGTTATAATGGTGCGCACTCTGCACAAATTAGTTTCCCTGGTGGTAAGTTTGACAAAACAGATAATAACCTAAAAACTACAGCTCTACGCGAAACTTACGAAGAAGTTGGCGTGCCTTTTGAGGCTATACAAATTATCAGGCAAACATCAAATGCTTACATTCCTCCTAGTAATTTTTTAGTCGCTCCTTTTATTGGAGTTTCTGAAAAAACACCTCTTTTTATTCCTAATGAAGAAGTAGCGGAAGTAATAGAGGTTTTAGTAAGCGATTTATTAGACGATAAAAATTTAACATTTGTAGAAATGGAAACTTCTTACATGAAAAACATCGAGGTACCTTGCTTTAAATTAAACGATTACATTGTTTGGGGAGCAACAGCAATGATGCTATCAGAAATTAAAGATTTATTAAAATAAAGGCTATTCTATAATTCTTTTGTAATTTAGCTTATTCGACTAATAAAAACCAATAATAATGCCTTTATTTAAAAGGAACCCTTTCGGACATATACTATTCATTAAACGCTTTTTAATACAAACTTTAGGATTAATTTCCCACGGTCGTTATCGTAAATTTAATGACTTACAAATTGAAGGTATGGATGTTTTAAGAAATCTTCCAGATCAAAAAGTACTTTTTATTTCTAATCACCAAACCTACTTTGCTGATGTTGCTGCTATGTTTCATGTTTTCAACGCTGCCTTAAAAGGACGTGATGATAATATTAGAAATATTGGTTACTTATGGAAACCTAAGTTAAACATGTACTATATAGCCGCTGGTGAAACAATGCGTTCAGGTTTACTTCCTAAAATATTTGCCTATGTGGGTTCTATTTCAGTTGAAAGAACTTGGAGAAGCGCTGGTAAAGATATTAATAGACAAGTAAAAATGTCTGACATTTCTAATATCGGAAAAGCATTAGATGATGGTTGGGTAATTACCTTTCCACAAGGTACTACTACTCCTTTTAAACCTATTCGTCGTGGTACCGCTCACATCATTAAAACCTATAAACCTATTGTAGTTCCTATTGTTATTGATGGATTTAGACGTTCTTTTGATAAAAAAGGACTTTTAATTAAAAAGCGTAACGTACTACAATCAATGGTTATAAAAGAACCATTAGATATTGATTATGACAATGAAAATGTGGCTAGCATCATTGAAAAAATTGAATATGCTATCGAGCAACATCCTTCATTTTTAAAGGTATTAACACCTGAGCAAATTAAAGAACAAGAAGAATTAAATGAAAAACGAAAGTTTTGGAGTTAATTCAGATATAAAACTTTTAATCATATAAGTTATGGCTAAAAAATCAATTTTAAACAAAAAGTCTATCGACTTTTTAGAAAAATATTTAAATAATGCGGCACCTACTGGGTATGAATGGGAAGGTCAAAAAATATGGATGGACTACCTAAAACCGTATGTTGATGAATTTATTACAGATACCTATGGAAGTGCTGTAGGTGTAATCAACCCTGAAGCAAAATATAAAGTAGTTATCGAAGGACATGCTGATGAAATTTCTTGGTATGTGAATTATATTTCTGACAACGGATTAATTTACGTAATTCGCAACGGAGGAAGCGACCATCAAATTGCACCAAGTAAAATAGTTAACATCCATACTAAAAATGGAATTGTAAAAGGTGTTTTTGGTTGGCCAGCGATTCATACACGTAATAAAGCTTCTGAAGAAGCTCCTAAACCTGAAAACATCTTTATCGATTGTGGATGCGCAACTAAAGAAGAAGTTGAAAAATTAGGAGTGCATGTTGGTTGTGTAATTACCTATCCTGATGAGTTTCATATTTTGAATGGAGATAAATTTGTGTGTCGTGCATTAGATAACCGAATGGGTGGATTTATGATTGCTGAAGTAGCTCGTTTACTACACGAAAACAAGAAAAAATTACCTTTCGGATTATACATCACCAATTCTGTTCAAGAAGAAATAGGTTTACGTGGTGCAGAAATGATTACCCAAACCATTAAACCTAATGTAGCCATTGTTACCGATGTAACACACGATACCACTACTCCTATGATTGACAAGAAAAAAGAAGGTCATTTAGAATTAGGAAAAGGGCCAGTAGTAGCTTATGCTCCTGCTGTACAACAAAAATTACGTGATTTAATTATCGAAGCTGCTGAAGCTAACAAGATTCCTTTCCAACGTTCAGCATTATCCAGAGCTACAGGTACAGATACTGATGCTTTTGCTTACAGTAACGGTGGTGTTGCCTCAGCTTTAATTTCATTACCTTTGCGCTATATGCATACTACAGTTGAAATGGTGCACCGTGAGGATGTTGAAAACGTAATTAAAATGATTTACGAAAGTTTATTAAAAATTGAAGACGGAGAAGATTTCTCTTACTTTAAATAATAAAAAAACACTCAAACGTCATTATTTCTCATAATGACGTTTTTTTTACTCACTTCTTATGGATGAACTTATAGACATTGTTGATGAACACGGAAACTATACTGGTAAAACCTGTTTAAAATCCGAAGCTCACAAATATGGTTACTTCCACCCTACTATTCATGTTTGGCTATATACTTCTGATAAACAAATATTACTTCAAAAAAGAGCTTTAACCAAAAAAGTATTTCCTGGTATGTGGGATATTTCAGTTGCAGGTCATATTGCTGCTGGAGAAGATGTAAAAATAGGAGCTATTAGAGAAGTTAAAGAAGAAATTGGGTTTGACATACTCTCTGAAAACCTATTTAAAATAGGAACACGCAAACACATGGTAAATCACACTAACGGAATTATTGATAATGAATTCCATCATGTATTTATTACCGAATTAACTGTTCCTTTTGAAACTTTAACGCTTCAAAAAGAAGAAGTTGAAGAGCTTAAATTATTCAATTTAGATGTCATTTTACACACTAAAGATTACGAAAACTTACTTCTTCCTCAATACCAAGACTATTATTCCTTTGTATATAACCAAATTATAAACGCTTTGACTTAAATCTTTTTCAGCTTCGATAATTTAGTTTTAATTTTAAAAATCAAATAGTTACCTTTAGAATGAAAACTATCAAACTATGTTATCAAAAGAAGAAAAATCTGCCTTAAGAAGTAGGTTGTTTCGTCACTTAGATGGAATTGTAACTTGTCCAGCAGCATATGTCTTACATGAAAAAGGAATCACCAATTACTTATTAGAGAAAAAATCTGTCAGTTTAACTCAAATTGCTTCCGAATTTAATGCCAACGATGGTTATTTAAATGTGGCTTTAAGAACACTCTGTTCACAAGGTTGGTTAACACAACATGTTGACAATACTCAAAACAAGGTTCTATATAAAATTAATGAAGCATCTACTATTGCTTTTTCATACTTTCCTATGTATAAAGAAGCCTTTTCTTTATTAAAATATTCTGAAAATTACAGTGCTAGAAAGTTTGAAATTGAACCTTTTGAAAAACTAGAAAATCTCTATAAAAATTTTACTAATAACTTCGGAATCGAGCCTTCTTCAACCTCTGAAAAAAAAGAAGTTATAGCACAAATCCTTACACATATTGAAGGAATTATTGTTGGTCCTACAACGGTTTTGTTAGGAATGAGTGGTATGTTTCATAAATACTTTATGCAAACCAAATTCCAAGCAGAAGAATTCCACAAAGATGCTGAGAACTTTAGTCGATTGTTAGACTTGTTAACCAACTTAAAATGGTTTACCAAAACAAATGATTCATATGAATTTACTGATGAAGGTTTATTTTTTGCTCGAAGAGCAAGTGCTTATGGAGTTACAGTATCGTACATTCCTACCCTTAGAAAATTAGACAAACTTATATTTGGAAACCCTGATATTTTTAGAACATCCGATATAGGTAATGACGAAATTCATGTAGATAGAGAAATGAATGTTTGGGGAAGCGGAGGCGCACACTCAACCTATTTTAAAGTCATTGATGAAATCATCATTAATCTATTTAACAAACCTATCAATGAACAACCCAAAGGAATTTTAGATGTTGGCTGTGGTAACGGTGCTTTTTTAAAACATTTATTTAATGTGATTGAACATCAAACTTTGAGAGGTACCATGTTAGAAGATTATCCGCTCTTACTTATTGGTGTAGATTATAACGAAGCTGCGTTAAAAATTACTCGTAAAAACTTAGTACAAGCAGATATTTGGGCGAAAGTGATTTGGGGAGATATTGGTAACCCAAAAGCACTTTCAAAAGATTTACAAGATAAATATGATATTAATCTTTCTGACTTATTGAATGTCCGTACATTTTTAGATCATAACAGAATCTGGCAAGAACCAGAACCTACTAATAATCTAGCTATTACGAGCTCTACAGGAGCTTATGCTTATAGAGGAAAACGTTTAAATAACAATCTTGTAGTTGAATCCTTAAAACAACATTTTACCAAATGGAAACCTTATATCAATCGATTTGGATTGTTATTAATTGAGTTACATACCTCAAAACCTGAATTGGTTGCTAAAAACTTAGGAAAAACAGCAGCCACCGCTTATGATGCCACACATGGTTATTCTGACCAATATATTATTGAACTAGACGAGTACATGAATGCAATGGAAGCCATTGGTTTATATTCAGATAAAAACACCTTTAAAAAATTCCCTAACTCGGAGTTAGCTACAGTTTCTATTAATCTTTTTAAATAGAACTAATTCTCTAATTCATACAGTTTAGGTTCAGTAACATTAACTTTTGAAAAGATTTCTTTATTTATTTCAAAGTGCATTTTAGACATTTCGTTTAAATATACCCCCAAAAGTTCCATACCTATTTCCTTTCTACGCTTGTTTACGTTTATACTATCTATTAATGGTTTTGGATATGCTTGACAAACTTTCCAATTATACAATACTTGAGTCCCGTAAACTTGCTTTTCTCCCATATTTAATTGCACTCTATCTAGCAAATAGGCATAGTTTTCAGGGTTAGCATTCTTATTCTCTACCTCAATTTTCATCTTTTTTAAAACCGCTTCTTGGAAATCAGGATCAAAATCTAAATGTTGTACTAAAAGCCAAAATTTTTTAGAGCCTTCTTTTCCTGCAAGGTCATAACCAACAAAACCATATTTATTATAAATTTCTGCAGCTTTCTTATGAGTTACAGCAAAAACACTGTCTTTGAATGATTGCCATTCTTCTTTAGTTAATTCTTTATATTTTCCAGAAGGAACTCCTGCAGCAATTTGGTCTATCTCTACCATGCTAGTAAGTTCATCAACCAACTCTTGATTGTATTCCTTTTTAACAGAATTTTCTTTTTCGGTTTTACAACTAACTAATAGCGTTATTGCTAAAGCTGTAAGAATTTTAATTTTCATCAACAGAGTTTTCTTTTACGGATAACAAATTCGCAAATAACTTATAAGCTCCGGGTACTCCTGCGGGTAATTCTCTAAAAAAGCTTAATCCGGTATAGATATAGTTTCCTTTTCCGTATTTAGCAACTAATAAACTTCCATCTCTAGCAGGTTCTCCTTTATCGTGCATTGATAATATCGGTGTGTATTCAGCGCTCCATTTATTAGGAAAATACAATCCGCGTTCTTGAACCCATCCTTCAAAATCAGCTTCCGAAATTTTATTCGGATAATTTAAAATTGAATGTTCCTTAGCTAACAAGGTCACTTTAGAATGTTCATCTGTTACCCTATCTCTTGACAATTGTAACTCATACGGAGCTTGTACATCTACTCCTCTATTTGTATTGTATTGAACTATTAAGTTTCCTCCATTTTTTACATATTCTAGTAAATATTTCTGCTTAAACTGTAATTCTTTATTCGTGTTATAAGCACGAATACCAATAACTACAGCATCAAATTGATTTAAATTACCATTTATTTCATTTACGTTCAATTCCGTTACTTCGTAACCAATTTGTTGTAAATTTTCTGGAATAGCATCACCAGAGCCTTGAATATAACCTATTCGTTTTCCATTCTTTTCAATATTTAAACGAACCACTTTTGCTTGTGATGGTAACAACACTGATTGCTTTGGAATATGATTATAATTGATTTCTATCAATTCTTTATCGTAAGTTTTACCATCTACTTTAGCAATAACTTTTAACGCTCCCTCTGATTCGTTTTGTGTAGGAGTTACCATAAAATTCACAAATTGAATATCTCCTTTTTGTGCAATTGAAAAATCTACTGCTGTTGGAGACACTTTCCATCCTTTTGGAGCTTGTAAGCTTACTTTTCCTTTAATATTTGTATCCCCTGCCCTTACTTCAACAGAAATTTTTTGAGCTTCCGTAGTAGCAAAAATTAATACTTTATCATTTAATTTTGTAGTTACTTTTGGTAAAACCTCAAAAGGCTCATAGATCTCTCCTACATCGCTTTTAGCGTATCTGTGCACTACCGGAATAGTAAAAGCAATCGGTTGATCTTCAATTATAACGTTGTATTGAATTTGAATAGGTCTTGGAGATTCTGCATTTCCAATTAATTTTTGGTCGTTTACCTTATACATACCCAAGTCCCAAGGAGTATTTAACCAATACGGTGAAGAGTAAGAAACATCTTTATCTATATTAATTTTATTTTTAAAATTTTGTTTACTATTAGGGGCTAAATCTAGTTCTTTTTTGATGTTTTTTCCTTCAGGAAGAATGGTAATTGACGATAACTCCATAGAAATAGCACTTCTATTTAGTACTTCAAAGTCTACATCAATCGTACTACTAGGAGTTGCACTAGAACTTACAGCTGATGCTTCTATATACAAACCAGCACAAGCTTTAATAATTTCATTTAACTCTTTGGTTTTAATAGCTCTCCAATGTGAATCTTTTAATTGTCTAACCATTTTATACGCTTGTAACAATTCTGGTAGATGTTTTGAAGGATTTACAAAATCGAAATTATCTTCAATTTTATATAAAATAGCTCCAATTTCTCCTCCTCCTTCAATACGATTCCAAGTAGTATTGATTCCTGAAAAAATATCTTTTTTATCCTTCGGAAAATTTCCTTTTAAAAACTCAACATACTCGGTTTGACTTCCTCTGGTTGTTAATCTACCAAATCCTTGACATAAATGTTGACTACTAGCAATGGCAGCTACCTCGTTATTTGACAATCCTTTCAAGGGATAATATGTCCCAATATCAAAATTTAGCATTTTTCTTTTATCAGCCTTTTCAAAAGCTTCTTCACTTCCATAAAACCACCACGAAGTATTAAAAAAGAGTCTGTTAGGTTGCCATGTACTCGTATACTGCAACTGCTCTGGGTATTTTGTTTTATCAGCCGCCAAATCAAAAGCTTCAACACTTAACATTGCCGAAGATGTATGATGTCCATGAGTAGAACCTGGCGTTCTGTGGTTAAAACGGTTAATTATAACATCTGGTTTGAAAGTACGAATTGCCCAAACTACATCAGCTAACACTTTATCTTTATTCCAAATTTCTAAAGTTTCATCAGGGTGCTTTGAATACCCAAAGTCATTGGCTCTTGAAAAACGTTGTTCTCCTCCATCTACTCCTCTTGCTGCTAAAAGTTCTTGTGTACGGATTACTCCCAATAATTCACGCATTTCTGGACCAATCAAGTTTTGACCACCATCGCCACGAGTTAACGATAAATATGCAGTTCTTGCATTTTCATGATTCGACAAATAGGAAATTAATCGTGTATTTTCATCATCAGGATGTGCTGCTATATACAAAGCTGAACCTAAAAAGTTTAGTTTTTGTATTTTTTCGTAAATCTGATTAGAAGTTAACTTTTGTGGCTTTTGTGCGTTTATTGTTAGTGAAATCAATAAAAAAGAAAGAGGAAACAGTACTTTTTTGTGCATTTTTAATAGTTTGAATACTACACAAATGTAACTTTTTTAACGAAAAAACGAGTTACATTAACAAAATGCTAACGTTTAAAGGAAAATAAAAGACTGTTCATTAATCTAAAAAGTACTCATCTTTAAACCCTATCAAATACAATTTTTCCTGTGCACGCGTAACTGCGGTGTATAACCAACGTAAATACTCAACCGAAGCGCCGTCTGGTAAATACGGTTGCTCTATAAACACCGTTTTCCACTGCCCTCCTTGTGACTTGTGACAAGTCATTGCATATGAAAATTTCACTTGAAGCGCATTAAAGTATTTATTCTTTTTCACTCCCATAAACTGCTTATACTTCGATTTTTCATTTGCAAAATCCTCTTTTACGGCTTCATACAAACGATTCGATTCTTCATAGGTTAATGATGGACTCTCACTAGTAAGCGTATCTAATAGTAAAACCGTTTCAAAAGGCTTCATATCAGGATAATCAATCATTCTAACTTCTACTTCAGCAAATTTGAATCCGTATAAATCTTTAATTGCATTAATACGCATTACTTCACAAATATCACCATTAGCAATAAACCCTGCGGAAGAAGAATCTTTTAACCAATAGTAGTTGTTTTTCACGACCATTACATAATCTCCTGTAGAAATCTCATTTTCTTGTCCACGAATCTTTGCTCTTATTTGTTGATTGTATTGATTGGCTCTTTTGTTAGAACGTACAATAATAGCAGTATCTTCTACTCCAATATCTCCATCATAAGCCATTGTTATGGCATCTTGAATATCATAACCATCTTGTAAGCGAATAATATCAGGATAATTTACATCAAACTGAAAGTGCGTTGAATCGTTCTGAATTAGTAAGCGTAAGTCTGTTGCATTTGCCAAAATACCAGAACCTTCTTCTTGTCTTACTACTTCATCTAACTCTATCTCGGTAACTTCTTTATTAAACTCAAACGATAAATTATCTGCTTCTAAAGCAGGACTCATCGTTAATTTAACTGGTGGTAACTGAGCTGTATCACCTATAAATATAATTTTACAATTTTTTCCTGAGTACACGTAAGAGATTAAATCATCCAATAACGAGCCATTTTCAAACAATTTTGCATTCTGTTTTTCATCTGAAATCATCGAAGCTTCATCAATAATAAAAAGAGTATCTGTATGTTTGTTGGGTTGCATAACAAAACTTACACCTCCACTACTTTGTTTCTTTGGAAAATATATTTTTTTATGAATGGTAAACGCTTGTCGGTTAGAGTACCCTGAAATCACTTTAGCTGCACGCCCTGTAGGAGCCAATAAAACTGCTTTTTGACCAATCTTCCATAAATTATGAACCACAGTACTTATAATAGTAGTTTTTCCTGTTCCCGCATATCCTTTCAATAAAAATAACGCACGATTATCATCAGAAAAAATAAAGTTTGTTAGAACATCTAATAACTCACTTTGCTTTTGTGTGGGTGTATAAGGAAATTTTTGTAGTATCTCTTTGTAGAATTTTGGGGCGGTTTGTATCATATTTTAAATAATGTTCAAAGATAAATGTATTTACAAAATAATTATTTTCATCATTGAAAAAAAATTGTAGATTTGCGAATATCATATATTAAAAATTAAAAAAATGAATTTATTATTAATGATTTTAGTAGCTGTAGTGGTTGCTTTTCTTTTAGCTGTACTTGTAGTTAAATTTGTACCTCTAAAAATGAGATGGTTAGTTTCAATATTACTTTTAGGTGCAACTGTCTTTTTAGTATATAAAATTTACGGTGGTATTATGGAGCCTATTAAATTTAACAAAGACAAGAAAGTGCGTTATGCTAAAGTTATTGAGAACTTAAAATTAATTCGTGATGCCGAAGTAAAATATAAAGAGGTTTACGGAACATATACTAACAGTAAAGATTCTTTAGTTAAATTTGTTGAAAATGGTAAATTAGCTTTAACAGAAACTAAAAACATTGAAGTAGAAGAAGACAGAGGTGGTGGAATTAAAGTAAAAGTTTCTAAAAAACAAGTTGATACTATTGGATACGAGCCTGTTTTAAAATACTTTGAAGGCAAAGATTATAAAAACATGTTTAGCGTACCTGGTACTGATAAGCAATTTGAATTAGCTACTGGTAGAGTTGAAAAAGTAGCTGGATTAGAAGTTCCTGTATTTGAAGCTAAAGTTTCTAAAACTCCTATTTTAACAGGGATGAATCCTTCTTTAGTTAAGGCTGAATTAGAAGCAATTGAATCTGATCAAATTAAAGGTGAATTTGTTTCTGTAGGTTCTTTAAGTGAAGTAACTACTGGTGGTAATTGGCCTCCTTTTTATGATAAAGGTGAAGCAATTGCAAAAGAAGACTAAAAAAACAAGCGCTATAGCGCATTATAAAGATCTATCCATCCAATTTAGTTTGGATGGATTTTCTTTTTGTATTTCTAACTCAGAGAATAAAGCTCCGTTACTTTTTACTAAGTATGCTTTTCCAGCTTCAATCACTTCTCCTGAGTTACTGCTAGAAGAAATTATACGTATTTTTAATACCGATAAAGATTTACAACAAGACTTTTCTTCTGTTTTTGCCATTCATCAAAATAATTTAGCTACACTCGTACCTAATAAACTTTTTGACCGAAACAATTTAGCTCCGTATTTAAAATATACTGTAAAAACATTAAAAACAGACTTTATTACTTATGATTTGCATAACATTATAGCTGCTAACACAGTTTATATACCTTATGTAAATATTAATAACTACCTGTTTCAAAATTTTGGAGAGTTTGAATACAAACACCATTCTACCGTGTTAATAGACAAACTTCTCTCCTATTCTCAAGAAAACTCTGAACAACAATTCTTTGTACATGTTTCTCCAAACGATATAGATGTTGTTGTTTGTAAAGAAGGAAAACTTATATTTTATAACTCTTTTTCATACAGTAGCAAAGAAGATTTTATATACTACATACTTTTTACAGCTGAACAATTACAAATGGATCCAAACAATTTTCAATTAACATTTATTGGTGATATTGAAAAAGAATCAGAGTTGTACACCATAACCTATAATTACGTTCGAAATATTCATTTTATGAATCCTATTGATAATTTCTTTGCTGATAGTGATGATTTTTCGAATCATTCAAACTTTATACTTATTGCCTAATGCGAATTATTTCTGGAAAATATAAGAGCAAAAGAATTTCTGCTCCTAAAAACTTACCTGTACGACCTACAACCGACATGGCTAAAGAATCATTATTTAACATCTTAAATAATTTGTATTATTTTGATAATATTTCAGTATTAGATTTATTTTCAGGAACAGGAAACATCAGTTACGAATTTGCCTCAAGGGGTACAGAAACTATATATGCTGTTGATGCTCATTTTGCTTGTATCAAGTTTATTAATCAAACTTCTAAGGAGTTAGATATGGATATTACTAGCTACAAGAGCGACGTATATAAGTTTTTAGAAAAAACTCCGCTAAAAACGGATGTTATTTTTGCTGATCCACCATATGATTTTGAAGAAGCTCAATTCTTAAAAATAGCTGATATTATTTTTGAACGTGATTTACTAAATGAAGACGGTGTTTTAATTATAGAACACTCTAAACATACCGATTTAACCAAGCATCCAAATCACAGTTATGATAAACGCTACGGAGGGAATGTTTTTAGTTTTTTTGAAGTTATTAATAACAAGGAAGAAATTTAAAAAGAAAGGAAGTATAAAACTATACTTCCCTCTTCTATACCATAAATAGAGCTACTCCCCAATTCAGCTCTATATTATTTTTTATCCTAAAACAGCATTTAACTTTAATTGCTCTTCGTATGCTTTCCTAGTTTTTTCATCCATCATAGATACATCATCGTAAGCTACTGGTTCAGTTAATCTACTTTCTGATGAATCAAGAATCTTGTAAGTAGTTTTCTCTCCAAAATACTCTATTACTCCAGTTGCATATTTTATATTCCAAATGCTAGATAATACATATATTTTGCCTGGTTTTAAACTGTATTCATCTTCCACGGATTGACTCCAAATTCTAGTTATCGAATTTTCATACTTTTGAGTAAATGAATCTTCTATCTTAGATTTAAACCCAGCAGAAACTTCAATACTTCCCCCTTTGGAATCTTCTTTTCCTCCTATCCATCCACTAACTTTTCCATTAATACTAAACTCAGAGCTTTCACTATGTGATTTAGAAAAAGATGAAGATTGTGAAAATGCTGTTTGAAATGTTGTTTTAATAGTTCTTTTTACAGTTTCATTAAAATTTCTCAAGTCAATGAATTGATAAACTCTTACATTTTCTTCTTCAATTTTTTCTGGTGTAGGCTTTAATTCTGCCTTTTCTAAAAAGTGATTTTTCTCACTACTCCAATTCACATAATAATCATCAGTCATGTTATAAATAGTACCAGGCTCTATAATTACAGGTAGCCATGGACCGTCTTTTTTCCAAACTCTAACTTTGACCTTAGGATAAGAATCATCTCTAAGTTCTTTAGTTTCATTTTGTGGAATGTCTATTTCCATACCAGGTATTGTTCCTAAATATGGTTTTCCTTCCGTAGTTTTATAAAAACCTACTCTAATTTCTGTTCCTTTTGATAATACATTTTTAAATCTCATCTTTTTGTTTTTAGTTATACGTTAGTTGGTTAAAATTTAGATAAGGAATCATCATTGAGGAGCTTGACAAAACCTTACACAACAAATATGAGTAATACTACTATCAATATTGTTTCAAACATACTCACTTTTGCATCAACCATATTAAGATCTTAATAATGAAACGATTAAACAAAACTATTCTTCTGAAAATGAATTATTTTATAGATAAAAATATATTAAAACATTAATTATTTAGATGAAAATAACCAAACTACACAATAGTTTAGCTAATGTTGAAGTAATAGAAAACATCTCTAAACCTTAATGTAAGAGAGTGTACCTACTTAATATTTTAATTTTTTAGTATTTTTTAATTTCCATCCCAATAAAACGGAGGCTTTCTTTTGTTTCTTTTTGCTTCTGTTTTTCCTAAATCGAACGCTACACTTATTTCATGTGAACCACTATTATATGGACTTGCATTTGATAGATAACTTTCATAACTATACCCTAATCGAATGTTATCTTTTATTCTTATCTGAAATAGTCCTGCAAAAGAATCACCTAAGCGATGTGATACCCCTAATTCTATTTGTTTATTAAATAAAACTGCCAAAGAAACATCTGTAGACCATGGAACCCCTTTTGTATATCTTGTTAAAAAAGACGGTTTTATACTTAACTGCTCATTGAGTTTAAAATTATAACCAGACGATAAATAGATAATCATATTATCAGTAGCTGATGTTATTAAACCGTCACTTCTATCATAAAATTTATTTCCTAATAAGTTTAAGGCAGACAAACTAATATAAAAATGATTGGTATAAAAGAAAGCTCCTGCACCTATATTTGGTTTAAACTCATTTATGTTTTCACTAAATAATACATCATCAGTAATTCCTAAACTCAATAAATCTACATTTACAAAGCTTCCGCCTCCTTTTAACCCAAAAGAAAGCATTGATTTTTCTGAAGTTTTAATCGCATAAGATACATCTGCATACAAATGCGTTTCATTTAATACATAAACTTTATCAAACACAGCAGAAAGTCCGAAACCTATATTATTTCCAAGCCCTCCATGAAAAGATAAAGAACCTGTTCTTGGACTCTCTGGTTCATTTACCCATTGACTTCTTACACTTGATGTTACAGTAAAAAAATCATGTGTTCCGGCATAAGCAGGGTTTAATAAAGTAAAATTGTTATAATACTGTGAGTATAATGGTTCTTGTTGACTATATGCGGTATTAACACCTACTATTGCAAATAATAATACACTTATTCTATTTATAAAATTCATTTATTCTGTTTAGTAATTTATATAAACCCACCCTTTTAATATTCTTTTATCTCCTTCTATATTTAATACGTAGAAATAAGTTCCTACCGGAAGTTTTTTATTTTGTTTGTTTCCAATAGCATTCCAATTGTTTTGATAGTTATAAGAACGATACACTCTATTCCCCCATCTATTATATACCTCTAACCTATTGTTGGGATAGTTATGTAACCCTTGTATAATAAACGTATCATTTACTCCATCTCCGTTAGGTGAAAACCCATTAGATACTGACAAATCAGACGAGTCGCACACATCTCCTATTCCGTTTTTATCTAAATCTTTTTGATCTGGATTTGATGTTGTTGGACAATTGTCATTTATATTCAATACTCCATCACCATCTATATCATCATCACACACATCTGCTATTAAATCATTATCTAGGTCATCTGATATAAAAGTTACAACAGCTTCTTCTGAACTGGACAAACCATTGGAATCGACAACTGTTAGAGTAACCGTATAGTCTGTTAAATTCGGACAGTTAAAATTTGTTTGACTTAAACTCATACTTGCTATTCCTGATGCATCATAAGAACCATTGTCTATATCTCCTGGATTAATAATAGCGTTCCCATTACTATCTAAGCTAACTACAATATCTTTTGTTATAGTTATTGGTGGGGTAACATCTTCTACAGTTACAGTTGCTGTGCAAGTATTTGTATTTCCGTTGGCATCTTCAACAGTTAAGGCTACCGTATTAATTCCCACATTAGTAGAATCAAAAGTTGTTTTGTCTATACTTATTGAAGCTATTCCACAAGCATCTGAACTACCATTATTAATATCAGCAGCTGTAATAGTTACAAATCCTGAAGCGTCTAACGGCACTGTGATATCTTGACAAATTGCCTCGGGTGGAGTTACATCTTCTATGGTTACTGTTGCTGCGCAACTATTAGTATTTCCATTAGTATCTTCAACAGTTAAGGTTACTATATTTATTCCTACACTACTACAATCAAAAGTTGTTTTATCTAAACTCATTGAAGCTATCCCGCAAGTGTCTGTACTACCATTATCTATATCAATAGCTGTGATAGTTGCAATTCCTGAAGCGTCTAATTGTACCGTGATATCTTGACAAATTGCCTCAGGTGGAGTTACATCTTCTACGGTTACTGTTGCTCCGCAACTATTAGTATTTCCATTGATATCTTCAACGGTTAAGATTACATCATTATTTACTCCTACATTGGTACAATCGAACGTTGTTTTATCTAAACTCATGGCAGCTACTCCACAAACGTCGGTGCTTCCGTTATCAATATCTATAGCTGTAATTGTTACTTGCCCTGTGTCATCTAACTGTACTGTAATATCTTGGCATATTGCTGTAGGTGGAGTTACATCTTCTACGGTTATTATAGCTGTAGCTGTGTTGCTATTACCACTTGTGTCTGTTACTGTTAATGTTACCGTATTAGCTCCAACATCTGAGCAATCAAAAGAAGTTTTATCTAAACTCATGGAGGCTACCTCGCAATTATCATAAGAGCCATTATCTATATCAGCAGCAGTTATCGTTGCAACTCCTGAAGCATCTAACGGTACTGTTACATTCTGGATTAAGACCATAGGTGCTATAGTTTCTGTAGTGTTTATATATGCTTTTTTTATAATTGTTTTACTACATCCGTCAATATCAGAAACTGTTAAACTCACATCAAAAACACCTACTGTTGTATATGTATGTTTAGGATTTATTTCATTACTCGTAGTACCATCTCCAAAATCCCAAAACCAGTCGGATGATGGACCATAAAAAACAGTATTATCAGTAAAACTAACTGTCAAAGGCGTACAGCCAGTTGTTACATCTGAAGAAAAATCAGGAGTGAGACCTATAACTTGTATAAAATTTGCTTTAGTTTCTGTTCTTGTAAATCCTGTTATAGCCGTTTTAATAGTTAAACTTACATTATATACTCCTACTGATTCGTAAGTATGGGTAGGATTTTGTTCGGTAGAAGTATTGCCGTCTCCAAAATTCCATAACCATTCTCCCACTGTATCATTTCCTTCTATTGTAGATTCATCTGTAAAATTTACCGTAAAAGGTCCACAACCCAAAGTATCATCTACACTAAATTGTGCTTTTGGTTTTACTATTTTTATTAAACTTGTTGCTTTGTCAACACACCCATTCATAGTATCTCTTACTGTAAGGTTTACCGTATAATCTCCTGCAGCAGTATATGTATGTATTGGGTTTTGTGATGTGGAAGTATTTCCATTACCAAATTCCCAAAACCATAAATCTGGTAATGTTGATTGATCTGTAAAGAATACAGTATGTGGTGTTGCTTGCCCTCTTGTAGGGTTAGCAACAAACCTAGCTTTTGGTGATTGTACATTAAAGGATTTTGTTATAGAATTTGTTTCCCCAATAACATCAGTTACTTTTAATGATATTGTAAAACTACCCAAGTCAGTGTAACTATGAGTTGGGTTTTGTTCGGTAGAAGTTGTACCATCACCAAAATCCCATTCCCAACTTACAATAGCTCCATTAGGAGACGAAGAATTGTCTGTAAAAGTAACTACGTTACCAATACAATATCCTCCTGAAATTGTAAAATTAGCTGCTGGAGGTACAAAATAGGTGCTTTTTTTT
Organism: Tenacibaculum sp. 47A_GOM-205m; assembly: GCF_000518405.1. Lineage (NCBI taxonomy): Bacteria > Pseudomonadati > Bacteroidota > Flavobacteriia > Flavobacteriales > Flavobacteriaceae > Tenacibaculum > Tenacibaculum sp. 47A_GOM-205m. The sequence goes on from NZ_JADN01000007.1 coordinate 360,122, forward strand.
GTACTTATACCTTCATATAAATAATTATGCTTTAACAGTACTGTTTTATTATTCGCTCCTGTAAAGTTAATTAACTCAAAATTTGAAGTATTTTTTTCTTCGTTTAGAGACTTAGCTAAACTTAAATAACTAAACAATAAAAGTATGTATAGTAATTTTAATTTCATTCTTTAATTTTATTTTTACTACATTCTATTAATAGTCTGTAAAAGTAAATACTACATCAGTCAATATTGTTTCAAACACACTCACTATTGTGTCAACCTCCGTAAAACACTTGTTATGAACCTCTTAAAAAACCATACTATTAATAGAATTCATTAAAAAGCTAACTCTTTTACTTATAGATTGATATATTTGAACTTTAATTATTCAAATGGGGAAAATAACTAAACTATATAGTGACATAACTAATATTGGAGTAACAGATAAACTTTCTAAATTAGAAATGAAAAGGGTTCGTTTACTTAATATTTTTATTTCAAATTGGTTTTTGATAGAACTTGTTTTAATTACTGAAGATTATTTAAGTAGAGTGGATCCTTCTTTACAAGTCTTTATACACTCTGGTAGTATTATAGGATTATTAACCACTCTATTTTTACAATATAAACGTAAGTTTTTATCTGCTAGAATCTTGTTTTTCTCGTTAATCCTATACAGTAACTTTATGTTCTGTAATTTTGCTGAAAGAGGTGGTTATATTGAATACTTTTACATTGTTGTACCTGTATTCCTATTACTTTTTACCAATAACAAATACTTACTTTATAGTGTTTTTATTATTTCTTACTTACTTTTTGTTATTCCAATACATCTTTTTCCTATTTATCCAGAAGGAACTTTTGGTTCTCCAATACTTATTTTAATTCAGTTTATTATTTTCTTTTTTTTAGTACAGTACTTTAAAAATGCCAATATTAAAAGTGAGGAAATTCTAGAGAATCAACGAAAGCAACTAGAAGAGTTAAATGAGTTTCAATCTCAATTTTTCATCAATGTTTCTCATGAAATTAGAACTCCTCTTACCTTAATTAAAGGTGAAGTGGACCGATTAGAACTTTTAAAGGGCACCACATACGAAAAAGAAGGTTTTGATATTAAAAACCGTTTAAACAAACAAGTTAATAAAATTAAAACCATAGTTGATGATGTACTTGATTTAGCTAAAATGAAGGAGGCCAATTTTAAAATATCGCCTACTCCCTACTTAATAAATAAGTTAATTGATAAACTCTATACCTCTTTTGAACCTTTATGCAACCAAAAAGACATTGTTTTAACTGTTAAAAAAGAAAAAGATGAGTGCTGGGTATCATCTGACATTATTTTTTTAGAAAGAGCGTTAAATAACATTATCCTCAATGCTATTAAATACACTCCTAAAAAAGGAAACATTACAGTTTCTTTAAACAAGCTAAACGGACAAATTATTATCTCTATCAAAGACTCTGGTATAGGAATTTCTGAAAAAGATATTAAACTCATTTATAACCGTTTTTATCAAGTAAAAAATGATATTAATAAAGCTGGAGGTAGCGGTATAGGCTTAGCTTTTAGCAAAGAAATTATTGAGCTACACCAAGGAAGTTTAACTGTAAAAAGTGAATTGGGTAAAGGCAGCACATTTATAATCTCTTTACCAGAAACAACTAAAATTGACAAAGAAATACAACGTGAAAAACCCTCAAAAAAGAATACGCATAAAAGTACTTTAATTTCTAAAGACAAAATTAAACAACCTATATCAGGTCACTATAGAATTCTTATTGTTGATGATAATTTTGAAATGCGAGCTTATTTAAAAAGGATTCTAAGCAATTACACTTGTTTTGAAGCTGAAAATGGAGAAGAAGCTTTAGATTTTCTTTCTAAAGAAAAAATTGACTTTGTTATTACCGATTATATGATGCCTGTAATGAATGGTTTAGCTTTGGTAGAAAACATTAAAAAAAAGAAAATAAATGTTCCTATTTTAATGCTTACAGCCCGTACTGACACTAAAAGTAAATTAGAAGTTCTGAGATTAGGTATTGATGATTATTTAAACAAACCTTTTGAAAAAGAAGAGTTACTTATTCGAATACAAAATGCCTTAAACAATAGCATAAACCGAACAGCCTTTATTAAAGAAAATACTATTAAAAAGGAAGAATTGAATGAAAGTAATTTATGGATTAAAAAAGTAGAAGAATTTATTAACAAACAATGTTCTGATCCTAACATGACACAAGAAGACATTGCTCAACATTTTAATACTTCTAGAAGCTCTTTAAACAGAAAAATAAAAGCTGTTACTGGATTAACCCCTAATCAATTTATTACAGAAGTTAAACTACAAAAAGCTCGGATTATCATAGAACAAAATCCTTCTATATTATTAAAAACATTAGCCTTAGAAGTAGGTTACCTGCACACAACGCATTTTTCCAAAATATATAAACAGCGTTTTGGGCTACTTCCTCTAAATAAAAACATAATAAAAAAGGAAGCCAATTAGGCTTCCTTTTTATTTTTATAACTTAAAGGAATTAAGAATACATTTGCTCTCTTAATTCTTTTACTTTCGGATCATCTAAATAATCATCAAAAGTTGAATACTTATCAATGATTCCTTTTGGTGTAATTTCTATAATTCTATTAGCAACCGTTTGTGCAAACTCGTGGTCATGCGTGGTAAACAACACAGTTCCTTTAAAGTTAATTAACGAGTTGTTTAATGCCTGAATAGATTCTAAGTCTAAGTGGTTGGTTGGTTCATCTAACATTAAAATGTTAGCTCTAGTCATCATCATACGAGATAACATACAACGTACTTTTTCTCCTCCTGATAATACATTACTCTTCTTTAAAGCCTCTTCACCAGAGAAAATCATTTTCCCTAAGAAACCTCTTAAGAAAACTTCTTCTCTTTCTTCTTCAGTTTGCGCATATTGACGTAACCAATCAACTAAATTCAATTCTCCATTTTGAAAATATTCAGAATTATCTGCTGGTAAGTACGATTGCGTAGTGGTTACTCCCCAACTATATTTTCCTGAATCAGCTTCTTCATTTCCTGAAATTACTTGATAAAATGCTGAAGTAGCTTTTGAGTTCTTCGAAATAATAGCAACTTTATCTCCTCTATTTAAGTTAATATCTACATTCGAAAATAATAACTCTCCTTCTGCATCCTTCTTAGACAAACCTTCAATATTTAAAATCTGATCTCCAGCTTCTCTATCTCTTTCAAAAATAATTGCAGGATAACGACGTGAAGATGGTTTAATTTCATCAACGTTTAATTTTTCTATCATTTTCTTACGAGAAGTTGCTTGTTTAGATTTTGCAACATTCGCAGAGAAACGACGAATAAACTCTTCTAATTCTTTCTTCTTATCTTCTGCCTTTTTGTTTTGTTGCGCTCTTTGTTTAGCAGCTAACTGAGAAGACTCATACCAAAACGTATAGTTACCAGAAAAATGGTTAATCTTTCCAAAATCGATATCAGAAATATGTGTACAAACTGCGTCTAAAAAGTGACGGTCGTGAGATACAACTATTACCGTATTGTCATAGTTTGCTAGGAAATTTTCTAACCAAGATATTGTTTCAAAATCTAAATCGTTCGTAGGCTCATCCATAATTAACACATCAGGATTACCAAACAACGCTTGCGCTAATAATACACGTACTTTTTTCTTAGGATCTAACTCAGATAATAACGTATAATGATCTTCTTCTTTAATTCCTAGATTTGATAGTAAACTTGCTGCTGATGCATCGGCATTCCATCCGTCCATTTCTTCAAAACGAACTTGTAGCTCTCCAATTTTTTCTGCATTTTCATCTGTATAGTCAGCATACAAGGCATCTATTTCCGATTTAATTTGGTGCAGTTCTTTGTTCCCCATTAATACTGCTTCTAGAGCTGTATATTCATCAAAAGCATAGTGATCCTGCGTTAATACAGACATTCTTTTTCCTGGTTCTAGGTGAACGCTTCCTGATGTTGGATCTTGTTTTCCTGATAAAATCTTTAAAAAAGTAGATTTACCTGCTCCGTTTGCTCCGATAATTCCGTAGCAATTTCCTTGTGTAAACTTTGTATTTACTTCATCAAACAAAACACGTTTTCCAAACTGAACTGATAAATTAGAAACTGATAACATGTATAGTATTTTAAATTCCGTGCAAAAGTATAAAAACTAAAGAGTATAAAAGAATTTGCATGAAAGTTTTTAACACATTACTTTTGAGGCTTTTTAATTCTTTTAACAACGAATTAACAGCCTTATTGTGAAGAGTTCTCTATTTTTGAACATTGATATTTAGGGTAATTTTCAAACATGATTAAGTATTTAATACCTCTCATATTAGTTATATTTATTGGATGTGAAAAATCTGATAATCAAAAACCTACCTATTTTGGGGGTAAGATTATCAATCCTAAATCTGACTTCGTTATTTTATCTGACAGCTACGAATTTAAAGACACTATCCCTTTAAATAAGAATAATACATTTTTAGGAACCTATACTAATATTAAGGAAGGATTATATGTCTTTTATCATGGAAATGAACATCAATATGTGTTCTTACAACCTACTGATAGTACCTTAATAAGATTAAACACTTGGGATTTTGATGAATCTTTAGTTTTTAGTGGTAGTAATGCTGAAAGAAACAATTTATTGATAGATGCTTTCTTACAATATGAACAAGAGGAGAAATCAATTGCTAGGTACTTTCATTTACCTCAAAAAGATTTCACCAACAAAATGGACTCTTTAAAGCAAATTAAGGATGCTATTGTAACAAAGTATGAGGAAAATAATGTAAATCCTTCTGAAAAATTTTCTAAAATTTTAAACATCGCTTTAAACTATCCTATTTATACAAACTTAGAAAAGTATGCAATTAAAAATGCGACTAAAAAAGAACCTGAAATTTTAGCAAACTCTTACTTTAGTTACCGTAATAAGACAAATGTTTGCAATGATTCTTTAATGTTTTTTGGGCCATATTATAGGTTTGTTATTGAAAAAATTTATAGTGATGTGTATCAAAAAAACAGTATTAAAAAACTAGATAACTTTACTGTTGAGCTACTTAACTCTATTAATAAAAACATTGATTCTGAAGAAGTTAAAAACAGATTATTATACAATGCTGTTGTAGGTCACTTTTTTAAAGAGCCTAATTACGAAAAGAAGAATGAAACTTTCTTTACTTTCTTTAAACTTAATACAAACAATGAACAAAAGAAAACAATACAACGTTTAATTAACGATTTAAAACTTTTAAATAAAGGAGAACAACTTCCCTCTTTTGATTTGATTTCAGCAGATGGAGGACTTGTTGATATTAAAAACGTTGCTAAAGGAAAAAATACAGTTGTATTATTTAAAAATTATAAATATGCCTCTGACGACTGGATATCTTCTAGGTTTAATCACTTAATCAAAAATAACCCTGATGTTAATTTTGTTTTAGTAAACTTATGCGATACCTCTAGAAGGTACACTAAAAACATAGATATTAAGTATCAATATACGCTTCCTGAAGAAAGTCCTACTTGCGAATACTCTTCTAGTAAATTTTCTCGTTTGGTTTTAGTTGATAAAAATGGAATTATCCAGAATGGATATACCAGCTTATCTTCTTCTAATATCAATCAAGAAATCAATAACTTACAAAATTTTAAATAGTTAGCTACTATTCATTTTATTTAGTGTACTTTTGCACCGTCCAAAAAAAATCGTACTAAACGATTTAATTAATATTAATTATAGAATTCGCGGAGGGGCATCTGTGGGTTCTCTAAAAACACAGTATGTCAACATTTTTAGATTTAGGTTTACAAGAACCTATCAATAGGGCTTTGACCGATTTAGGGTACGAAAAGCCAACAGTAATTCAAGAAAAAGCAATTCCACAAATCATTTCTTCTACCGAAGATTTAAAAGCATTTGCACAAACAGGAACCGGTAAAACAGCTGCATTCAGCTTACCTATCTTAGAGCTTATAGATCAAACGAACGTAAATACACAAGCAATTATCTTGTCTCCTACTCGTGAATTAGCAGTTCAAATAGGAAAGAACATAGAAGATTTTTCTAAATACCTACCTAACTTAAAAGTAGCAACGGTATATGGTGGTGCTAATATTGAAGAACAAATTAGAAAACTTAAAAAAGGGGTTCAAATTGTTGTAGGTACTCCTGGTAGAACTGTCGATTTAATAAAAAGAAGAGCTTTAAAATTAGGTAATGTACAATGGTTAGTACTTGATGAAGCCGATGAAATGCTTAACATGGGATTCAAAGAAGAATTAGACCAAGTTTTAGAAGCAACACCTGATAGCAAGCAAACCTTATTATTCTCTGCTACTTTTCCTAGAGAAGTAGAAGCTATTGCAAAAAACTACATGACAAATCCTGTTGAGATTACTTCAGGACAAAAGAACCAAGGTTCAGACAATGTAAGTCATGAATACTATTTAGTAACTGAAAGAACACGTTACCCTGCTTTAAAAAGGGTTGCTGATTTAAATCCAGATATCTACGGAATTGTTTTCTGTAGAACTCGTAGAGAAACACAAGAGGTTGCTAACAACTTAATTAAAGATGGTTACAATGCCGATGCGTTACATGGTGACTTATCACAAGCACAACGTGATTCGGTAATGGAAAAGTTTCGTCAAAAAAACATCCAAATATTAGTAGCAACTGATGTTGCAGCTCGTGGTTTAGATGTTAACAACCTAACACATGTAATTAACCATAAGTTACCTGATCAGATAGAAAACTATAACCACCGTAGTGGTAGAACTGGTAGAGCCGGTAATAAAGGAATTTCAATTGCGTTAGTTACAAAAAAAGAACAAGGTAAATTACGCCCTATTGAGCGTATTATTAAAAAGGAATTCATCCATACTCCTGTTCCTTCTGGTAAAGAAATTTGTCAAAATCAATTATTCCATTTAATTGATAAAGTGCATAATACAGAAGTAAATACTGATCAAATTGAAGGTTTTTTACCTGGTATTTATGAAAAATTAGAAGACTTAACTCGTGAAGAGTTAATTCAAAAATTTGTATCATTAGAATTCAACACTTTCTTATCATACTACGAGAATGCTGCTGATTTAAATAATTTATCATCAAAAGATAACTCAAGAGGTCGTTCTTCTAGCGAGAATATGACACGTTTCTTCATCAATTTAGGGAGAAAAGATCGTTTAAATCCAGCTAAATTAATCGGATTAATTAACGATCAAAATATTGGTGATAAGATTGAAATTGGTGCTATTGATATTTTAGATACTTTCTCTTTCTTTGAAATAGATAAAAACTTCGAAAAAGAAACTTTAGATGCTTTTGCTACTAATGACCCTGATTTTAACGGACGTTCAGTAAATATAGAAATTACCAAAACAGATCGTGGTAACGGAGGCGGTAGAAAACCTCGTAGAAGCGGCGGAGGTAATTTTAGCGGAAGAGGACGTAGAAGTGGTGATAGAAATGACAAACCTACTGATAGTAAAAAAAGTTTTGGCAGAAGGCGTAGTGAAAATAGTACTTCTAGAAGAAGTGATAATAAACCTGCTGCTGGTTTTGGTAGAAAACGCAGAAGAGATTAAAACATAAACAAATCACAATAAAAAAAGCAGCTCAATTGAGCTGCTTTTTTATATAATACTATTTTCTTACTGATTCCCTAAAATAATAGGCATTCCACTTTTTCCTGAACCTATAATAACTACTTTACTATTTGGAGATTCTGACAATTTATTAGTTGCTTCTATCCCTTTATCTTGTAATATCTTATCGGTCAATGAAGCACTTAAAATTTTGTTAGCATCTGCTTTTCCCTTAGCTTCAATACGCTGACGTTCTGCTTCTTTTTCTGCTTTTTCTATTCTAAATTGATATTCTAATGATTCTTGTTCCTGCTTTAACTTACGCTCAATTGCATCACGAATAGTATTTGGTAATTGTACATCTTCTACTAAAACCCTTTCTACGACTATATACTGATCCTTTAATTTTTCTTGAACAGATACTAAAATTTCATGCTCTATAACATCTCTTTTACTTGAGTATAGTTGTTCTGGCGTATAGCGTCCTACTACACTACGAGCAGCGCCATTAATAGCAGGATCTAAAATATCTGAAATATAATTCTCTCCTTTAGTTTTTATTAGTAACCCTAACTTATCGTACTCAGGTCTAAACCAAACAGTACCGTCTACTCTAACTTCTAGTCCATTTACAGAAAGTACATTCATTTGGTCTGATACAGATTGTTGACGTACTTTTTGTACAATCATACTATTCCATGGAGCTACGATATGAAAACCTTCTCCGTAAGTCTTTTCAGTATTAATTCCGTCTCCAAAACGTTCAAATAAAACTCCTGCCTCACCAGGTCCAATAGTTTCTGTTGATTTTACTATGAAGATTAATAATACAATTGCTACAGGAATTAGCATTCCAAATTTAGGTAACTTAAATTCTACTTGGTTTCTTGACATTTTTTATATTTTTTTCACTCAAATGTACAACTAAATTAAAGAACCACAGTTTTCATAACCACACTCATGAGCTGAAATTTCTAACTCTAAAGTAATATGCTCTAAATGAAATTCATCGTGTAATAACTTTTTTACCTTTTGTTTAATTTGTGTGGCTTCATCCCAAGAAAAACTGCTTTCTTTTAAAATTAAATGTGCTGTAAAAACATTGTATTCTCCATCCATAGTCCATAAATGACAATCATGTACTCCTTCAACTTCATTTAAAGACAATAAGTTTTTTTTAATATCATCAACAGAAATACCTTCAGGAGTTCCTTGTAAAATAATGCGCAAGCTTTCTTTTATATTCCTGTATACGTTAAACAACACAAAACCTGCAATTGCAATTGATAATACAGGGTCTAACACAGGTACATCCCAAAACTGCATTACAATACTTGCTAATAAAACTACAACCCAACCTAATACATCTTCTAATAAATGTAACGATACTACTCGTTCGTTGATTGATGTCCCTTTTTTCAATTTAAAAACAGCTGCTCCATTTACAACAATTCCTAAAACTGCCAGCCACATCATTCCTTTGGCATCAGCACTTTCTGGAGTAATAATTCTTGGAATTGCCTCTTTTATAATAAATACAGAACCTATTACCAATACAATTGAGTTAATAATAGCTCCTAGCAATGAAAATCGTTTATACCCATACGAATATTTTTTTGTCGGTTTTTTTGTCGATTTCTTTTGAAAATACCATGACAATCCTAAACTTAAACTATCGCCTAAATCGTGTAACGCATCTGACATAATTGCCAAACTATTGGTATAAAAGCCTCCTATGAGTTCAATAATTGTAAATGCTAAATTCAAGAAAAAGGCAACGGCTATATTCTCTGTAGAACTTCCGTGTGAATGATGGTGATGGTTGTGTCCCATGTTTTTATTAATTGACTTTAAATGTATAAAAAAGATGCAAAAAAGAGGAGTTAAAAACTCCTCTTTCTCTTATAACTTCACCAAGATTCCAGCATTAAAAATAAACCCATCAGTTGGTGCCCAAATATCTGTAAAAGAAGGATCGTTATGTGGCGCCTCTATCATATCTTGATAGTTTTGCTGTTTGGTGTCTGTAAAGTTTTCAAAATTAGCATACAAACTAATTTTACCAAACGTTCTCATTACCATAAAGCCCATTGTCCAGTAATCTGGGGTTTTGGTCAAATTGTTTCTCAACTGAGAACTCTTATAATACGCTTCATATCCTATTCGCCATTTATCATGTACTTCGTACATTAACACACCTCCAAAACTATGTTTTGGTGTTAGCGCTTTTTGGTTGTTATTAATTTCTACATTATTATAAGCATAGTTTGTAAACAGTATAAAATCTTTATACTTTAACTTTAAATTAGTTTCTGCTCCATAACTATTTAACGAACTTGAAGCATTTACAAACTCATAATTAGCTCCATTTTCTTGTAATAAAAGTGTATTTTTTAATTGCGTATAAAACACTAATTGATTAAAAGACAGTGATACATTATCATTAAAAATTTTTGTTTTGTAATTTACATCTGCATTAAATCCAATAGAAGTTTCCGCTTCAAAATCGGTAAGGTTAATTGGTATTACATTTTGATATGAACGTAATTCAGCATCTTCTGTAAAAATTGTAGGGATTTTATATCCTAACCCTCCTCCTATTCTACTTGAAACTTTGTCATTATACTTAATAAATAAAGAAGCTCTTGGTAGTACAAACGTTCCGTAATGATCGTTATAATCTGTTCGTAAACCACTTTCTAAAGTTAAACTGTTTGATAATCGCCAGTTATTTTGCGCAAATCCTCCAAAAGTAAACTGCTCGTAGCTTCTATCTAAATTAGTTGATGGGCTTTCTGTAAAGTTTTCAGTAATAATATTCCCTCCAAAAACCCAGTCAGAGTTCATATTATACATGTTATATGTAGCTTCAGTAAATGTAGCCCATTGTTTTCCATCAAACTCATAGTTAGGTAAGGTTAGGTTTCTTTTGAAATAGCTTACACTATTTTTAAAATTAAAACTTTTAGTCTCTGAAATACTATTGGAATACGATAGTTGAGTAGCATAACGTTCTGATTTATTTTGTTCAAAAAAACTGTGATCAGGAGTCATATTTCCTGCAATTACATTGGTATCACCTCCTATACGATCTTCTATAGTTGTACCAAAATTCAAGCGCCATTCTTCTTTTTCATTTGGATAATAAAATAATGACGGATTGATACTAAAACTTCTCACTTTTGGAATATCAGAAAAATGATCGTCATTTACATCGATAGCTTCTTGTCTGTTTGCTGAACCATACAAAGTAACTCCAAATTTATTAAAACGTTCACTATAAAAAGCATTTATGGTGCTTCCGTTACGTGAAGTTTGATCGAACATTAGGCTAATTTCTCGTTCGTCTTTTGGTTTTTTAGACACCAAGTTCACCAAACCAGCAATCGCACCTCCACCATATAAGGTAGATGAACTTCCTTTAATAATTTCTACTTGTTGTAAATCTAATGGTGGTATTTGCATAATACTCAACCCACTAGAAAAACCTCCAAATAAAGGAAAACCATCTTTTAACAGTTGTGTAAACCGACCATCTAGTCCTTGAATTCGGATGCTCTGATTCGCAGAATTAGCTGACGTTTGTTGCATTTGTATCCCTGTACTTTCTCTCAGTACCATAGCTATGTTTGCCGAATTCATAACCGCTTTTTCACCCAATTCTTCAGCTCCTACTACCTCTATTCTAGTCGGAATTTCAGCAATTGCTCTTTTACTTCTTGTTGATTGTATTACAACAGCATCTAGTGTTTCTTCATCTTCATGAAGCTCTATAATTATTTGTTTTTTTGAAGTAGGAAATTGAATTGTTTTTTCTATTGTTTCAAAACCTATAAACGATACTACAAAGGTTTGTTTTCCATTAGGAATATTATTTATAATTGCAATTCCGTCTAAGTTGGTTTCTACCCCAATAGTTGTATTCTTCACATAAACTGAAGCACCTACTATAGCCTCTTTTTCATCAGAAATTACTTTAAACTCTATCGAGTTTTGCGCAGTTATTTTAATTGCAGATAGCATAAGAACTACTGCTACTATTATATTTTTTAACATGTGTTATTTTTAAATTAATTATATGTAAGAAGACATCCCTTTATCTAAAAAGATGCTTAGAAGCTTTCTTTTTTGAAAGCAAATACTAAATAATTAATTTAAACTCTAGGTGGCTGGAAAACCCCATTTAAGAAAGAAAAATTATAAGGAATCTGGTAAAAACCAATTGTTTCTCTTATTTCAAAAAAAGGAATAATTTCGAAGAAATATTCAACGGGCACAAATTCTGCCGTAAGATTCACCATCGTACAATGATGATGGTGTTCTTTATTTTTTTCTTCTTCTGTATCATTTTGATGATGTTCATGTTGATGTTCGTCATTTAGTGCATCAAAATGAGCTTCGGTTTCATCTACAAAAACTACTGCATCAGTATGCGCCTGAACTGGAGGTACAATTAACAACAAGGTTAATAATATGATGCAGAAATTTTTCAATACATTAATTTTATAAATACAAAAGTATAAAATTTAAAAGATGTTACTCTTCTTCTAACCTATCTTTAACATATTCAATCTTACTCTTACCATGGGCTAAAGGTTTCCCTTCTTCATCTAAACTTACCATGATAATCTTATCAATTGCAATAATTGTTTTTCTAGTAATCTTATTACGAACCTCACAACTTAAGGTGATAGACGTTGTTCCAAACTTTACTACATCAATTCCTATTTCAATAATATCTCCTTGTTTTGCCGAACTAACAAAATTTATTTCAGACATAAACTTGGTTACTGTTTTTGGAATTTCTAACTGAATAATAGCATATAATGCTACTTCTTCATCAATCCATTGTAATAGCCTACCTCCAAAAAGGGTTCCGTTAGGATTTAAATCTTCTGGTTTTACCCATTTACGTGTGTGAAATCTCATATTTTTTTCTTTTGATACAAATTTCGACAAGAATCTAGCAAAAACCAATTTATATTAATTGGTTTCTTAAATTTTACCATAGTATTTTCTGATAAACCACTCAATACTTAAAAAAGTAACTACTAAAAATAAAATCCATTTCCAATCGATTAAATTTTGCTCTTTAGTAATTGACTTTTGTGTGGTATAGTACGCTTCATCATTTACCAAATCTTGTAATAGTTGATTTGTTGTTTTCGGATAGAAAACTGCTCCGTTTGTTTTAGAAGCTAAAGCCTGCAACTTTTTTTGATTTGCATTCGTAAACTGCTCCTCTATTTGATAATCAGTAATTTTGAACTGCCCATTACTTGTAATATTTTGATTTGCAACAGAAACTTTGTAGGTGTATTCCCCTGACATCAATCCTTCTACTGATACTTGATAGGAATTGTTAACTAACGAAAATGGCAATTTCTTTTGCTCCTTTGTTTCTTTATTTGTTAATGTTATTTCTAAATTAGCTCTGTTATCAAATTGATAGTTCTTATCTACATAAAAAGCAGAAATAGTGATAGGAGCATTTGCTGGATATAAGCGTTCTGAAGTTACTTCTAATCGTTTTCGCTTTTTATTAGAAGCTAAATACTGTACTAAATTTCCTATAAAGCTATCAAAACTTTCAAAATTTTGTTCTTTTAAAAAACTTGATGCTCTCCATTTCCAAATACCTTCACCAAATAACATAGCATATTTCTTGTCGTTTTCTTCAAAAGTAGACAGTAATGGTTGTGTGGTTTCTACTCCCGCAAATTTCTGATATAATAAATTTTGTGCTTCATTTTTCAACTGTACCTCTCCAAACTTATCTTGTAGCGGAGGAAAATGGTCAAAACCAATATTTTCTTGTAAAAAAGGTAAAAAATCAGCATTGTAAAGAGCACTATACTCTTCTTTTTGATTAATTACTTTCTTTTGAACTCCTAAATTTTGACGGTTGATAAAATTCCAATCTGTTTTTGTTCCTGTTATGATTAAATAATTTGAATTTATTTTATCAAATACATTTTTAAAATAACTAGTAGGCTGATACAACACATATAACTGATAGTCGTCAAATTTTATGTTTTTATCATAAATTAATGAAATATCAACCTTGCGTTGCTTGTTACTTTCAATAGCTTTTTTCAAAGCTCCTAAATCAGGATGTAAAAAAGAACCTAATAATAAAACCTTAGTTTGCTCATCTAAAACTTCTACTGAAAAGCTTTTATAGTTGTTTTTCGTGTTTTTTTCATTGCTTATTTTACTAATTGACGCCGTATAATACTGTAATCCTTTTGTTTTAGACAACAGGTTAGCGGTGATTGTTTGTACTGGATTATTAGGAGAAAACTCTATTTGTTTAGAAAACACTTTTTGCCCATTTTGAAGAATAGAAAAAGTAGCATTTACTTTTTCTTTTCCTTCGTAATACAACAAAGCTTCAACTGGAAACTTATTTTGTAAATAGCTGTATTTATTTACGTTTAACTGAGCTATTTGTATGTCTTGATACTGTGTAGTATCACCTACAATTATTGGAAATATTTTGTTTGTTGATGTGGTAAACTCATAATCGTTTCCTTGAGTTTGATTTCCATCGGTTACTAAAATTGTTGTTGAAATCTTCCCTTTATTTAACTCATTAACAACAGTAATGGCTTTTGATATATTCGTTTGAACTCCAGAAAAAGACAATGTATCTAAAACACTTACCTCTTTGTCAAATGAAAAATACTGGACTTCAAATTTATCTTGAATAGCTTCTTCCTTTTGAATTTCTGACAGTACATTTTTAACTTTTTGTTCTTCTTTGAAAAACTGAGTAGACAGCGAATTATCTACCAATACAGATAACACAGGTTTTATGTTTTCTGTTTCAAGAATTGTTATCTTCGGATTAATCAATAACAACCCTATTAAAAAGAGACTTAGTACCTTTAAGCTAAAAAGTAAGATATGTACTTTCGGAGTTCTATTTACCTTATAGAAATATTGAAAAAAAGCAATGGCTACGCTTATTAATACGGCTAATACAATGTAAATTATAGTTATTGACTCCACTCAGCTTATTTTAGTATGTGAAGATAAAAATATCTAACAAATAAAAAGGCCTTTTCTTTATTTTCACTTATGACTTTAATCATAAAGAACTAGTTATAAACCAAATAAACTTAATTAAGACAATTATTAGTGACTACTAAATATAACCATAGAAAAGTATTTACACTAATTAATACGATAGATTTTACTATGTCGTAGATGTAGGCTTCGGCTTAGCTTCAAACATTCTAAAAAAGAGCATAGAGGCTATGTTTCGTGCTCTTTCTTTAGCTTCATGTGCTTTTGTTCCGTCAAAAAGTTCGTCTACGGTTTCAAACCACAATTGTAGCCAGCGTCCAAAATGCTCTTGATAAATAGAATACTCAAAATCTCTATCTACATCTTTGTGTGCTTTCATTGGGTTTCCTTTAAACTTTCTAACAAAAAACAAATTCGTTTCCCAAAAATCGGTGAGCTTTTGTAAATGAGGTTCCCAAGTTTCTTCTGGAATTGTTTTTAAAAAAATAGGACCTATAAAATCATCCTTTCTAATTTTATCATTATAAAAGGTTGATACTAACTTATACACATCTTCCCTATTTTCTATGTCTCTTTTATCCATTTACAAATAATCGTTGTTCAAATACGCTACAAAAGTATATCTTTATGCTATTGCAATTTATGACTTAAATCATAATGATTCCAGAAGAACTCTTATTAAAATACCACGCTGAAACCAAAGATTTTCAAAAAGACGAAATTATTTTTTCTGAAAAACAAACCGCACACTACTACTACCAAATAGTAAGCGGTGCTGTAAAAATGAATAATTTTAATGATGATGGTAAAGAGTTTATTCAAGGGGTATTTTATAAAAACCAAAGTTTTGGTGAACCACCTTTATTTATCGATGTAAAATATCCTGCTAATGCAGTGGCTATTTCTGATAGTACAATTCTAACTTTAGCTAAAAGTGATTTGTTTAAATTACTACAAGACAACCCTGAAATTCATTTAAAAATTACCCAAAGTTTAGCAAAACGTTTGTACTATAAAGCTATTATTGCTTCTGAAATATCGAGCCAAGAGCCTGCTCACAGAGTACTCCGCTTTATTGATTACTTAAAAGACGATGTATATAAAGTTGAAGGAAAGTACTCGTTTAAAGTAGCCTATACACGTCAGCAAATAGCCGATATTTTAGGTTTACGCGTAGAAACGGTAATTCGGGTCATAAAATCCTTAGAAAAAAAGGGAGACGTAAAAATTAGCAAACGAAAAGTATATCGCTAAAACTTTTCTGAAGAGACCATTCAATAAAGTGTGTTACAAATCATAAAAATTAATAGGTTTATGGAATTCCGTAAGAATTTGTACATCTCTTGTAGTAAGTTCGCTGGAATTGTATAATTAATTAACAATAACTCGTTAATAACTTTATTTTAGGTAACCTATTGGTTATAATATATTTGATAGCGTATAAAAATTGCTTAAACTTTATATATCCCATACTATTCTCCGGATAAAACAACTAAAGTTTGGCATATAACGAGTTGTAGGTAATTTAAGAAACCGTGATAATACGAAAAGAAATTAAGGACGATAATGAGCTTTACTTGTATTTCAATGACAAATTGATTTACAAAAGATGGTTGAATTATGGATATTCCAAAGTGTTTGACAAAATGGCTTATGGAAAAGACACTTTCGTTAGTATTATCGAAGATGAATACGGAAAAATTCGACATAGAAGAAAGATTTTCATAAACGGAGAATTTTGCGAAACCAAAGAAGACTTTTGGAATAAATATGTAGCGGAAATTGACTCTGAATCTGGAAAATTATTCGGAAAGAATCTTGACGCTTTTAATGACGCAATAACAGCGGAAGGACCTGGATTTCCAGGAGATTGTATAATTGAAATTATCGGGACTGAAAAACTTGAAAAAGTATTTGGGAAAGAAGATTTTGACTTTATAATCGGACTATTGAGAGATGCAGAATTTGTTGACCTGATAATTGAAAAAGAAAATATTGAATAAAAAACTACCTACAACAATGTATAACCGCAATTACGGCGGATTCGACTACGTCCGAATCCACTCGGAATTGCTAACGCCAGTTCTAAACCGAAAATAATCGCTAATTTAACCCGTAACTGACGGTTATAC